>JAFGSS010000064.1 GCA_016934555.1 Acidobacteriota bacterium
GAACCCCGCGGGCAAAGGAGGCTCCGATGATCCAGCGGATCGCGGCGGTTTATGAATACCATGACTGGGCCAACCGCCCACCGCGGGCAGCTGGCGGAAAAGCTGCGGAAGCTCGGGCGCACGCCGCCCGCGACGGACTACATCCTGTTCCTCCTGGACAGGCAGGCGGGTGGCGTTGCAGCGTCTGGAGGATAGAGCGTCATCACGTTATGCTTTATAGTGGGGGTTAGGGGACACTGGTGACTGTCCCCCCGGACCTTTGGAGGCGGCATGAGCGGGGACGTCCTGATTTACAGCATCGACGGCGTCGATACCATTGCCGGCGTCGACGCCAACTGGCGGAGTTTTGCGGAGGATAACTGCTGGCGCTCGGGCTGCGGCCCCGAAGAGGTGGTGGGGCGGTCGCTGTGGGACTTCATCCAGGACTACGAGACGCGCTTCCTGTACCAGGAGCTCTTCCGGCGTCTCCGGGCCGGGCGCCGCTGTCCGCCTCTTCCTTTCAGGTGCGACTCCCCGGCGGAGAAAAGATTCCTCGAACTCTCCTTCGAGCCGCTGCCGGAGGGAGGGATCGAACTGGGCAGCCGCACGGTGCGCACCGAGCGGCGCGAACCGGTGCCGCTCCTGGAGGCGGGCACGCCCCGCTCCGGGGAGTCCATCACCATCTGCAGCATGTGCAAGAAGATCCGGGTTGCGGAGGAGGAGTGGGCCGAAATCGAGGAGGGACTGGCCCTCCTGGGGATTTTCGCTGGCGACGCGATGCCCTGGCTGTCCCACGGCCTCTGCCCCGCGTGCTACCGGTCGGCGGTGGAAAGCATGGATTAGGTGGACCGCTTCGATCTTATGAACAACGTTCCTCTGATCACGACGGAGCATTTCGTCCTGCGGCCGCTTCGCGCCGCCGATGCGCCGGCGATCTTCCGGATCTTCTCCGACCGGGAGGTGGCCCGCTACATGGGCTATTCGGCGCTGGTCGACATCGGGCAGGCGGAGTCCTTCATCCGCCAGGCGCGCGAGGGGTTCCGCTCCGGGGGGCTGATCGAGTGGGGGGTGACCGAAAAGGGGCGGGACGAGGTGATCGGGACGTGCGCCTTTTCGAACTGGGTCCGCGAGCATCGCCGGGCGGAGATCGGCTTCGGGCTGCGGCGCGACCGCTGGGGGGAGGGGATCATGTCCGAGGTCCTGCCGGCCCTCGTCCGGTTCGGCTTCACCAGGATGGGGCTCCATCGGATCGAGGCCGACGTCGATCCCCGCAACGCGCGGTCGATCCGCGCCCTCGAGCGGCTCGGGTTCATGCGCGATGGGTATCAGCGCGAGCGGTATCACGTGAACGGGGAGTGGCAGGATTCGGTCCTCTTCGGGCTGCTGCGTCATGAATATGAATAGGGGACAGTCACCACTGTCCCCCTTGTGCTATGCTCTGAAGACGTACTCAATAGAAACCATTGTCAGGGGGGGATTTTCGATGAAACCTACAGCTTCGCTCTGTCTGACCGCCGCCCTGGTGATTTCGGGGGTTGCCCTGCAGGCCAACGCCCAGTCCAGCTCATCCGCCTGTACGCGGGAAGGACTCAACAGCGTCATCGATCAGTATTTTGCCGCCCTGCAGGCCCATGATCCGTCCGCGCTTCCGCTGGCGCCTGGTGTGAAGTACACCGAAAACGGCGTCGAGACGGCCATCGGGAAGGGGTTCTGGCAGACGGCGGGAAAGGCCCTGCTGACGCGCGACCTGATCGATTCCCAGAAATGCGGGACGCATACCGCCGCGGTGATGGAGGAAGGATTCGATCCCGCGAAAGTGGGGCCGGTTGCGGCAAGCCTGCCGGGGATGGAGCCCAAACCGCTGCCGGAGAAGGGGACGCTGCGGCCGATCCTTTACGGCGTCCGGCTCAAGGTCGACGGCGGGAAGATTTCCGAAATCGAGACGATGATCGCCAGGGAGGACGCCTTCGCCTTCAACGCCGACGGGGTCCTGGCGACCAGGAATCAGGACTGGGAAAGCATCCTCCCGCCCGAGCAGCGCAGCTCGCGCCTGGCCATGATGGCGGCGGCGGATGATTATTTCGACATGTTCGCGGCGGAACCGGAGGTGCATACGCCTTTCGCCAGTCCCTGCGACCGGTGGGAAAACGGCACCCAGACGACGGTCGAGGGGTTGTTCACCCTCGAAGGGGAAGACGGCAAAAAGGCGGAAATGCACGCGCACGACTGCACCCCCAAGGGCCTCGTCATCCGCAACCACGGGCCGCGGCGGTTCCTGGTGGATGTCGAGAGGGGAACGGTGGTCGCCTTCGTCCACTTCGCGGGCAGCCTCCCCGATTTCCACGTGTTCAGGATGAGGAAGGGCGAGGTGGACCTGGTCAACGCCGTCATCGGTTCCGCGTGCAAATCGATGGGCTGGCCCCCGGAACCGGCCTGCAAGGAGTAGGCGCTGAATAGGGGACAGTGGTGACTGTCCCCATTCACACCAACTGGAGGATTTGGAGCTGGCGGTGGGCGGCCTCGGCCCAGCCGCGGTTGGCCAGCGGGCTGGCGGGGGAGGGGTGGAGGATCTGCCCCACCGGGATGCCGGTTCCCCCGAGCGCGCGCTCCGCGGCGCGGCGGGCGAAGGCGCCGACCCCCACCATGAAGCGCGCGTTCATCTCGAGCGCCAGGCGCCGCAGCGCCTCGTCGCAGAGGGCCGTCAGCCGCTCGGCCTCCGCGGCCGGCAGCTTGTCGGGGGTGATGTTTTTGCCGCTCTCGGCCATGAAGACCAGGGGACAGTAGTTCACCACGAAAAATTTCTCGAAGAAGGGGCGCGGGGCCCCGAAGCGGTCCCGCGCGTACCCCCACAGCCTCGTGCCGCTCACCTCGCTGCGCGCGCATTCGAACCCCCGGATGGGGCGCTTGGGGTGCTGCCGCGGCAGGGCGTCCAGCGGTCCCGAAACACCGAGGAAATCGCGCACCATGGCCACGTCGCCGAACGGGACCCCGGTCTGGGCCATGCCGAAGGGGCCCGGGTTCATCCCCACCCAGAGGGCGACCCCCGGCCGGGCGTACTTTTCCACGTAATCCCGGTGGGGGGCCCGGGCATAGGCGAGGGGGTTGTACACGTACTCGACCGGCGGTCCGAAGCGCAAACGGTCGACCTGCGCGGACAGCCCGTCCGTGATCGCCATCAGCCGGGTGGCCAGGTCCCTCATCGGGCCGGCTCCGCGGGCGGAGGGGACAAGCGCCTGTGAAGGGCGGGGACCGCCACGAGCGCGGCCGACCCGTACCACTCCTCGAGCTCCATCACCAGGCTCCCCGCCTTTATCGCGGGATCGGTCTCGGTGAGGGCCTTCGCTTCGGCCAGGGTGGCCACATCGAAGACGTAGATCCCGCGCAGGTCCCCCTCCCCGAGGAAGGGGCCGGCCACGAGCAATTTCCCCTCTTCCACCAGCCGCTGGATGTTCTTCAGGTGGGCCGCCTGCAGCTCTCGCGCCCGGACGGGCTCGATCGGACGGTTGGGCCCTCTTTTGAGCAGCGCGATCACGTACCTTTTCATGCCGTTGACGTCGGCGCCGAATGTTTTCGCCGCCTGCGCGTCGAACCCGCCGTCCGCCAGGCAGGCGTCGAGCGGGCGAGGCTCCTCCCCCCTCGCGGCCGCGGCCGGGAGCGCCAGCGCCCAGGCCAGTACCAGAACCGCTTTCGGGATGTTCATGAACCGTTCCTCCCTGGATACATTTTCCCGCATCCCGGACGGCAGGGCAACGGCATAATCCTGCGTCCCTTCCCGTCCGGGATAGGCTTGACCGGATCCAAAATCGGAGATATCCTCAAGGTAAAGAGTAAAGAAGTATAATGTAAAGGAGAATGGGACATGAAAATCAGCAGGATCTCGGCCAAAGGGCAGGTCACGATCCCGGCGGGGATCCGATCGGCTCTGGGTGTAGGTCCGGGGGACCTGATTGCATACGAGCTGGAGGGGAACAAGGTGCGGCTCAGGAAGGTGGAGCCGTTCGACGCAGCCTACCATACCGCCGTCGCCGAAACGCTCCAGGAGTGGAACAGCCCGGAAGACGAAGAGGCGTTCCGTGATCTGTGACCGCTACGACATCGTCGTGGTGCCCTTCCCCTTCTCGGACCGGGTACAGGCAAAACGGCGACCGGCCCTGGTGCTGAGTCGCGAGGACTTCAACCGGTACGGGCATACGTTGATGGCGATGGTGACCACCGGCCGGGTCCCGGCCTGGCCGGGAGACATTGTGCTCACCGACTACACCGAAGCGGGCCTCATGGTCCCCTGCGTGGTGCGCATGAAATTTTTCACCCTGGACAATCGGCTCATTCTCCGGAAGATCGGGCGTCTTGGCGACAACGATGCCGAAAGAGTCTCCGGCAGCGTCCGGCAACTCCTGGGGGAGGCGGACGAATGCCCAAAAAACTGAATCCGCGGAAGAAGCAACTGAAGCGCTGCGGCTGGCCGGGCGACGACCCGCTGATGGTGGCCTATCACGACCGCGAGTGGGGCGTCCCCTGCCACGACGATGTCCGGCATTTCGAGTTCCTGGTCCTCGAGGCGGCCCAGGCGGGGCTGAGCTGGCGCACGGTGCTGCACAAGCGCGAGGGGTACCGCAGGGCGTTCGCCGGTTTCGACCCCCGGAAAGTGGCGCGCTTCGACGCCCGAAAAATCGAGCTCCTGCTCCAGGACCCCGGGATCATCCGCAACCGCCTGAAGGTCGCGGCCGCCGTCCACAACGCCCGGCGCTTTCTGGAGGTGCAGGGGGAGTTCGGCTCGTTCGACCGGTACATCTGGGGCTTCGTCGGCGGCAGGCCCAAACTCAACCGGTGGCGGTCGGAGGGGAGGGTCCCTGCGACGTCGGCGGAGTCGGACGCGCTCAGCGCCGACCTCAAGCGGCGCGGCTTCCAGTTCGTCGGTTCGACCGTGATCTACGCCCACCTGCAGGCCGCGGGGCTGGTCAACGACCACCTGTTCGGCTGTTTCCGCCACGCCGAGGTGCAGGCCGGGGGCGCTACAGGGTCCCGATGAAGCTGGAGGCCTCGATCTTGAAGTCGAAGTCGCGCTCGAAGAGGATGAAGCTGACGGGGACGGAGTAGGTCACCTCGATGACGACCTGGCCGGCGAGGCGGTGCACCTTGATGTGTTCCCTCTGGATCGGGATGTCGTTCCGCTTCGCCATCTGGTAGACGTCGCGGACGATGGTGTCGTCGTCGAGGAAGCGGGCGCCGGCGCGGCTGGCCTCGGTCTTGATGTCCGCCTCCATGTTGTAGTTGGCGTAGTAGCCCGGCCCCAGCTGCACGGCCAGTACGATCGCCAGCCCCATGAGGACGATGAACACGAGGCAGCCGACCATTCCCTTGCCTTCAGCGTTGTCGAGTAAGCGACGCCCTTGCGATTTCATATTCCCATGCTCTCCCGGGGATGCCCCCGATGTTCGATCAAAGCAGAAATGCCGCTATAACCCCTAACGTAGCTCCAAACCGGCGGCAAAGGAAATGCTTTTTCGCCCAATCTTCCGAAACTGTGAGCGCCGTCACCGTGCCGGCCCGCGGCCGGCCCCCCGGCGCGCCTTATTCCACCTTGAGGATGGCCAGAAACGCCTCCTGGGGGATTTCGACCTTCCCCAGCCGCTTCATCCGCTTCTTCCCCTCCTTCTGCTTTTCGAGGAGCTTGCGCTTGCGGGTGATGTCCCCGCCGTAACACTTGGCCAGCACGTTCTTGCGGATCGGGCGGACGACCTCCCGCGCGATGATCTTGCTGCCGATGGCGGCCTGGATGACGACCTCGAACATCTGCCGGGGGATCAGCTCCTTCATCTTCAGCGCCAGCGCGCGCCCGCGCAGCACCGAGTTGTCCTGGTGGATGATGAGCGAAAGGGCGTCGACCGGCTCTCCCGACACGAGGATGTCGAGCTTGACCAGGCGCGCCTCCTGGTAGCCGGCGAAGCGGTAGTCGAGCGAGGCGTAGCCGCGCGAGGCCGACTTGAGCCGGTCGTAGAAATCGAGGACGATCTCGTTGAGCGGCAGGTCGTAGGTGACGAGCACCCGGTTCCGGGTCACGTACTCGAACCCCTTCTGGACCCCCCGCTTCTCCTCGGCCAGCTTCAGGATCGGACCCAGGTACTCGTCGCTGGTCAGGATCATGGCGGTGATCAGGGGCTCCTCGAACTTGGCGATCTCCTGCGGATCCGGGAGCTTGGAGGGGTTGTGGATCTCCAGCACCTCCCCCTTCTGGGTCGTGATCCGGTAGCGCACCCCCGGCGCCGTGGTGATGAGGGAGAGGTTGAACTCCCGCTCCAGCCGCTCCTGGACGATCTCCATGTGCAGCAGGCCCAGGAAGCCGCAACGGAAGCCGAAGCCGAGGGCGCCGGAGGTGTCCGGCTCGTAAAAGAAGGCGGAGTCGTTCAGCTGCAGCTTCGAGAGGGCGTCGCGCAGGTCCTCGTACTGCCCGTTGTCGGTCGGGTAGAGCCCGGCGAACACCATCGGCTTGATCTCCTGGTACCCCGGGAAGGGGGCGTCGGTCGGCCGGGAGTGTTCGGTGATGGTGTCGCCGATCTTGGTGTCGGCCACCCGCTTGATGTTGGCGATGACGAAGCCGACCTCCCCCACCGTCAACTCGTCCACCTCCTGGAACTTGGGGGTGATGACGCCCACCTGCTCCACGGTGAAGGACTGCTGGGTGTTGACCATCCGGATCTGCGCTCCCTTCCGGAGGGTGCCGTCGAAGACGCGCACCAGCACGATGACGCCCCGGTAGGCGTCGAACCAGGAGTCGAAGATCAGCGCCTTCAGCGGCCGGTCGTAGTCCCCGACGGGAGGGGGGAGCCGGTGCACGATCGCCTCCAGGATCTCCTCGGTGCCGATCCCCTCCTTGGCGCTGGCCAGGATGGCGTCGTCGGCGTCCAGGCCGATGATGTTCTCGATCTGGTCCTTGATCCGCGGGATCTCGGCGCTCGGCAGGTCGATCTTGTTGATGACGGGGATGATCTCCAGGTGATGGTCCAGGGCCAGGTAGGTGTTGGCCAGCGTCTGCGCCTCCACCCCCTGCGCCGCGTCCACCACCAATAGCGCCCCCTCGCAGGCCGAAAGGCTGCGGGAGACCTCGTAGGAGAAGTCCACGTGCCCCGGGGTGTCGATCAGGTTCAGGACGTAGTCCTCCCCGTTGGCCGCGCGGTAGTTCAGGCGCACGGAATGCGCCTTGATGGTGATCCCCCGCTCCCGCTCCAGGTCCATGGCGTCGAGCACCTGGTCGGACATCTCCCGCTTGGTGAGCGCCCCCGTACGCTCCAGCAGGCGGTCGGCCAGGGTCGATTTCCCGTGATCGATGTGGGCGATGATGGAGAAATTCCTGATGTGACTCTTGTCGCGCAGCAAATGGACGCCTCTTTCTTTCCCGGAACCCTCGTTCCCACCCCCAAATATACCCCGAACGGGTCGGGACTCGAAGAGCGGGGAATAAACGGTTATAATAAAGGCTTTTCGGCAGAGTGCAAATGACCAAAACACCGGATCCGGACGGGGACCTCGTCTACGCCGACGTGGCGTACGGGAAATCCCTGATCCATTCGTCGAAGTTCGAGATCAGCACCCCCTTTGAGCCCGCCGGCAACCAGGCCGACGCCATCGGGCAGCTCGTCCGGGGGGTCCGGGCGGGGGACCGCCACCAGGTGCTGCTCGGGGTGACCGGTTCGGGGAAGACGTTCACCATGGCCAAGGTGATCGAGGCGCTCCAGCGCCCGGCCCTGGTGCTGGCGCACAACAAGACGCTGGCGGCCCAGCTCTTCCGCGAGTTCAAGGGCTTCTTTCCCGGCAACGCGGTCGAGTACTTCGTCTCCTACTACGACTACTACCAGCCCGAGGCCTACATCGCGGCGACCGACACCTACATCGAGAAGGACGCGCTGGTCAACGACGAGATCGACCGGCTGCGCCACTCGGCCACCCGCTCGCTGTTCGAGCGCCGCGACTGCGTCATCGTCGCGAGCGTCTCCTGCATCTACGGCCTGGGGTCGCCGGAGGCCTACTACGGGATGCTGCTCTTTCTGGAGAAGGGGCAGCGGGTCTCCCGCGACGGGATCCTGCGCCGGCTGGTGGAGATGCAGTACGCGCGCCAGGACTTCGCCCTGGAGCGGGGGTTTTTCCGCGCCCGGGGGGACGTCGTGGAGGTCTTCCCCTCCTACGAGGACTACGCGGTCCGGATCGAGCTGTTCGGGGACGAAATCGACGCCCTTTCCCTGATCGACCCGCTCACGGGGCGCAGGCTGAAGACGTTCGACCGTGTCCCCGTCTACCCGAAATCGCACTACGTCCAGCCCCGGGAGCGGCTCGCGGAGGCCATGGACGGCATCCGTGCGGAACTGGAGGAGCAGTGCGCCCGCTTCGAACGGGAGGACAAGCTGCTGGAGGCGCGGCGGCTGCACCAGCGCACGATGTACGACCTGGAGATGATGCGCGAGCTCGGCTACTGCCGCGGCATCGAGAACTATTCGAGGCACCTGACTGGGCGCGGGCCCGGGGATCCTCCCCCCACCCTCCTCGACTACATCCCGCGCGACTGGGTACTGTTCGTGGACGAGAGCCACGTCTCCATCCCCCAGGTGCGGGGGATGTTTCACGGGGACCGTTCCCGGAAGGAGAACCTGGTCCGGTACGGCTTCCGGCTCCCCTCGGCCCTGGACAACCGCCCGCTCAATTTCGCCGAATTCGAGGAGCGGGTGAACCAGGTCATCTATGTTTCGGCGACCCCGGGGCCCTACGAGCTGGAGAAATCGGGGGGCGTCGTCGTCGAGCAGATCGTCCGGCCCACCGGGCTGACCGACCCCGAGATCGAGATCCGTCCCGTTGCCGGTCAGGTGGACGACCTCATGGAGGAGATCCGGCTGCGGGCCGGGCGCAACGAGCGGGTGCTGGTCACCACCCTGACCAAGCGGATGGCCGAGGACCTGGCCGAATACTACACCGAGCTGGGGCTGCGGGTGCGCTACCTCCACTCGGAGGTGGAGACCCTCGACCGCATCAAGATCCTCCGCTCCCTGCGCGCGGGGGAATTCGACGCCCTCATCGGCATCAACCTGCTGCGGGAGGGGCTCGACCTGCCCGAGGTCTCGCTCGTCGCCATCCTCGACGCCGACAAGGAGGGGTTTTTGCGCTCGACCACCTCGCTGGTGCAGACCGTGGGGCGCGCGGCCCGGCACATCAACGGCCGCGCCATCTTCTACGCGGATGTCATGACCGGCTCGATGCGGGCGGCGATCGAGGAGACCGGGCGCCGGCGCGCCGCCCAGCGGGAATACAACGAGGAGCACGGCATCACGCCGCAATCGATCACGAAGCCCCTCGACGCGGACATGATCCGCATCTACGAAGGGGACTATTACGAACCCCCCGCCCTGGCCGAGGAGGCCGTCACCTATCAATCCGCCGCGGAGCTGGAGCGCGAGATCGGGCGCCTGGAAGGGGAGATGCGGGCGGCCGCCCGCCGGCAGGAGTTCGAGCAGGCGGCCGTCCTGCGCGACCAGGTGCGCAGGCTCAAGAAGACGGCCATGGAACTGGCGCAACCGGAGACGATCGCATGATCCAGAGACTCGAAGCCGCAAACGCCGTTACCGGGACCGTCTGGCTCCCCGGCGACAAATCGATTTCCCACCGCTACGCCATGCTGGCGGCGATAGCGGAGGGGACGTCGGTGATCGGGCACTTCGCCGCGAGCCGCGACTGCCACAGCACGCTCGGGTGCCTCCGCGCGCTCGGGGCGGAGGTCGGGACAGCCGGGGACACCGTCACCATCCGGGGGCGCGGGCTGCGCGGCCTCTCGGCGCCCGGTGCGGCGCTCGACGCGGGCAACAGCGGGACCACCATGCGGCTCCTGGCGGGCATCCTCGCCGGCCAGCCGTTCGAGTCGGTGCTGACGGGGGACGAGTCGCTCGTCAATCGGCCGATGGGGAGGGTGCTCGAGCCGCTCCGGCGGATGGGGGCCGTCGTGGAGGCGCGGGAGCGGGGCCTGCCCCCCCTGCGGATCCGGGGGGGCGCCCTCGGCGCGATCCGCTACCCCCTGCCGGTCGCCAGCGCCCAGGTGAAGTCGTGCGTCCTGCTCGCGGGGCTGTACGGGGCCGGGACCACGGCGGTGGAGGAACCGGTCCCGACCCGCGACCACACCGAGATCGCCCTGGGCGAATTCGGCGCCGCGGTGAGGGTGGCGGGGAACTGGATCGAGGTGGACCCGGAGCCCAGGCTCGAGGGGCGGCGCCTCGTCGTCCCCGGGGACCTTTCCGGGGCCGCCTTCTTCCTGGTCGCCGCCGCCCTCGTGCCCGGATCCGACCTCCGGCTCCCCGGGGTCGGCCTGAACCGCCGGCGCCGCGAGCTGCTCGGCTACCTCGAGCGGGCGGGGATGGAGCTCGAGGTGCAGAACGAGAGCGCCGAGGCCGGGGAGGCGCGCGGCGACCTGCGCGTGCGCTACAGCCCGCGGCTGCTCGAGGGCGCCCTCCCCCCCATCGCGGGCGCCGAGACCGCGGCCCTGATCGACGAGATCCCGGTGCTGGCCGTGCTCGGGTCGCAGGCTGCGGGGGGGCTGGAGATCTCCGACGCCCGGGAGCTGCGGGTGAAGGAGAGCGACCGGATCGCGGCCGTGGCGGCCAACCTCGCCGCCATGGGGGCCCGGGTGACCGAAAAGCCGGACGGGCTCGTCATCGCGGGCGGGGCGCGCCTCCACGGGGCCGACATCGCCACCCGCGGCGACCACCGCATCGCCATGGCGTTCGCCGTGGCCGCGCTCGCGGCGCGAGGGGAGACGCGCATCCACGCGGCCGAGTGCGCCGACGTGAGCTTCCCCGGTTTCTGGGACGCGCTCGGGAGCGTCCGGTGATCCCGCGGGGGCGGGGAAAGGAGCAACGATGGCCGACTGGCCTCCCGATTCATTGAGGGCCCGCCTCGACCACGAGCCGGTGGAGCTGCGCTTCGGCACCAGCGGGCGCCGCGGCGAGGTACGGCACCTGACCCAGCTCGAGGTCTATATCAACGCGCTGGCGGAGATCGAATACCTGAACGCCCTCCCCCCGGGGGAGGGGGGGGTCGTGCGGGGGGACCCGTTTTACATCGCCTGCGACCTGAGGCCGAGCTCCACGCGCCGCGTCGCGGAGCAGGGGGGGCGCGGGGAGATCGCCCAGGCGATCGTGCGGGCGGCGCTCGACGCGGGGATGCGGCCGGTGAACCTGGGCCGGATCCCGACCCCGGCGCTGGCCCATTACGCCCTGGCTCGCGCCTGCGGGAGCGTCATGGTCACCGGGAGCCACATCCCGTTCGACCGCAACGGCTACAAGCTCAACACCTCCCGCGGCGAGCTGCTCAAGAAGGACGAGGCCCCGGTCAACGAACGGGTGGCGCGGGTGCGCGAGACCCTCTACCGGCAGAAACTGGCCGACTCCCCCTTCGACCCCCGCGGGGACTTCAGGGCCGGCGGCGGGGGGCTGCCGCCGGAATCGGGCGCGGGGCGCGACGCCTACGTCGCCCGCTACGCGGGGTTTTTCGCCGGGCGGCCGCTTCTGGGGATGCGGGTGCTTTGCTACCAGCACTCGGCGGTGGGGAGGGACATCCTGGTCGAGATCCTGGAGCGGCTGGGCGCCGCGGCGATCCCGGCCGGCCGGAGCGCGACCTTCGTCCCGATCGACACCGAGAATGTCCAGGACGGGCTGGTGGCCGCCATCCAGGAGATGGCGGACCGGGCCGCGGCGGAGCACGGGCCGATCGACGCGGTGGTGTCGACGGACGGCGACAGCGACCGCCCCCTCATCCTCGGCGTCGAGGCGGGGCGCGTCGTCTTCTTCGGCGGGGACCTGCTCGGGATGGTGACGGCGGAGTTCCTGGGGGCGGACGCGGTGGTGGTCCCCGTCAGCTGCAACGACGCCATCGACCGGGGGAAGCTCCGACCGGCGCTCGAGCCCAGGACCCGGATCGGTTCCCCCTACGTCATCGAGGGGATGGAGCGGGCGCGCCTGAAGGGGAGGCGCGCCGTCTGCGGCTGGGAGGCCAACGGCGGGTTCCTCACCGGGAGCGCGATCGAGCGCGCCGGGCGCACCCTTTCGCCCCTGCCGACGCGCGACGCCGTGCTGCCGCTCCTGGCCGCCCTGGCGGCCGCGCGGGAGCGGGGGTGCCCGCTCGTGGAGCTCTTCGCCCGGCTCCCGCAGCGCAGGAGCCGGGCGTCGCTGATCCGGGACTTCCCCCGCCCGGCGAGCGCGGCGATGATGCGGCGCTTTTCCCCCTCCGACGAAAAAGTCCGCGAGGTGACCTTCGACCCCCTCTCCGTCATCGCCCTGATCGGGGAAGACGGCGGGGAGATCGCCCCTTCCGCCTCCGCGACCTCAGAGCTCGGGCGGATCCGGGAGGAACTCCAGCGGCTGTTCACCCCGGAGCTCGGTTTTTCCCCCGTCGGGGGGATCAACTGGATCGACGGGGTGCGCGTCCTCTTCTCCGACGGGGAGGTGGCCCACGTGCGGCCGAGCGGCAACGCCGACGAGCTGCGCATCTACGCCGTCGCCGACGACCAGGAGCGGGCGGACGCGATCGCCCGCGCGGGGGTGGCGGAGCCGGACGGGATCCTGCGCCGGATGGAGAAAATGGTTCGTTAGCTTCGTCCGCTTTTGGGTTACAATGGCCGCAAACGGGGAGGATTTATGGATTCGGGACAGGAAGCGAAGGGATGGACGCGCAGGCATTTTGTGGCGACAGCGGCGGCCGGCACGGCCGTGCTGGCTTCGAGCGCCGCCGGAATGGCCGAGGCCCGGAATGCCGCGGCGAAGGAGGCAACGCCCATGGAGCAGATGAACACCTACGGAAACGATCTTCTGAACATGCTGGTGCTCAGGACCTACCCGATCGCGATCAGGATGCTCAAGGATGAAGGCGAGACCCCCGCGGGGGCGGTGCGGCCGAAGCGGGACCTGGGGGAGCACTACTCCGCCTGCCAGGCGTTCGGCATCGTGCGCCGGCGCGGCACGGCGCTCGCCATGTTTCTCGAGGACCACTGGTGCTTCGAGCCCATCATCGGCTACGGGCTCGTGGAGCCGCCCGCGGACTTCATGGAGGGTTCCGGCAGCGCCTTCTTCGTCCAGGACAAGGCGGCGGCCAAAAAGAGGACGCAGGAAATCGCCCTCCTCCCCCACGGGAAATACGCGGGGATGGTGATGGCGCCGCTCCACAAGGCCAACTTCGTCCCCGATATCACCGTCTTCTACTGCAACGCGTCGCAGCTCCGGCACATGCTCTTCGCCCTGCTGCTCAAAAACGGCTACCGCGTCACCTCCACCATCGACCCCCTCTGGTCCTGCGTCCATTCCGTCGCGCCCCCGCTTTTGACCGGGGAGTGCCAGGTGACGGTCCCGGACCCCGGCGAGTTCGAGCGCGGCGGGGTCGGGGACGACGAGATGATGTTCACGGTGCCGGCCTCCCGCATGGAGGAGATGATGTACGGCATCTACCACTACGAGAAGGCGGGGATGGGCTACCGCAGCTTCGGCCGGGAGATGAAGGGCGATTTCGCGCAACCCCCCTTCTATCTCGATTATTTCAAGAAGTGGGGCCTGGACGCGCCGAAGAAATAGCGGGAAGCAAGCTCCTCGGGCCGGGCGGAGTAAGTCCTACTCCGCCCCGATGGCCTCGAGGTCGGCGAGATCCTTCTTCCGGCCCAGGGCGTAGGCGCCGACGATGAGGCACTCAACTCCGTTCCTGTCGAACAACGCGAGCAGATCTCTGAAGTCGGGCTGAATTTCCATGGTATTGCCTTCGCAGCGGTTCGACGGCGGCGACCCGCTCCTCGGGGCTCCGGCGCAGCCAATAGGCCAGGTCTTCCCTGATCGAGCAGTCCCGGGTCCTATCGAGAATCCTGACCGCTTTTTCCATCATCGGGATCCGCTCCTCCGGCATGCCCTGATTATACCCTGTCCGGGCCGGGGGCGTTCCCGTTTTCGGCCCAGAGCCGGGCGAGGTTCACGATCGTGGCGACCGCCTGCTCCATGGCGCGGGAGGAGACCCACTCGAGCTTGCTGTGGGGGTTCTGCATCCCGGCGAACAGGTTCGGGGTGGGGAGCCCCATGAAGGAGAGGCGCGCGCCGTCGGTCCCCCCGCGCACGGCGTGGCGGAAGGGGGTGACGCCCGCCTGCCGCATCGCCTCCTCGGCCATGGCGACCACGCGGGGGTGCCGCCCGAGCACCTCCTTCATGTTGCGGTAGCTGTCGGTGATCTCCACTCCTACCGTCACCCCGGGGAAGCGCCTCTCCGTCTCCGCCGCCATCTCCCCGAGCAACGCTCCCTTGGCCGCCATCCCCTCCGCTTCGAAGTCCCGCAGGAGCACCTTGAGCCGCGCGCTCTCCTCGTTGCCGCCGAGGTCGTGGGGGTGCAGGTACCCTTCCCGCCCCTCCGTCGTCTCCGGCTTCATCCCCTCCGGAAAGAGGGAGAGGAAATGGCCCGCCGCGTAGAGCGAATTCACGAGGATCCCCTTGGCGTAGCCGGGGTGGGTGTTCCGCCCCGCGAAGGTGACGACGGCCGTCTGGGCGTGGAAGGTCTCGTCGCTGATCTCCCCGATCTCCCCCCCGTCGACGGTGTAGGCGAAGTCGGCCCCGAACCCCTGGACGTCGAAAAACGCCGTCCCGTTCCCCACCTCCTCGTCGGGGGTGAAGGCGACCCGGATCGTCCCGCGCCGCGCCCCCGGGTGCGCCATCCAGTATTCGACCGCCGTCATGATCGCGGCGATCCCCGCCTTGTCGTCGGCCCCGAGCAGGGTGGTGCCGTCGGAGGTGACGATGTCGGCCCCGATCTGGCTCTGCAGGACGTCGTTTTCCCGGATCACCTGCGCGGGGTCGCCCGGGAGCACGAGGTCCCCCCCGGCGTAGTTTTCATGAACGACCGGGCGCACGCCGGTGCCGCTGACGGAAGGGGAGGTGTCGAGGTGGGCGATGAAGCCGACGGCGGGGACGCCCGCCGCTTCGTCGGGCGGGAGGGTGGCCGGGACGGTGGCGTAGACGTAAC
This sequence comes from Acidobacteriota bacterium, assembly GCA_016934555.1. Taxonomy (GTDB): domain Bacteria; phylum Acidobacteriota; class UBA6911; order UBA6911; family UBA6911; genus UBA6911. The sequence goes on from JAFGSS010000064.1 coordinate 14,995, forward strand.
CGTGCTCGGGGTCGAGACGCGCGTCGGTGATCCCGAGCGCCCGGAGTTCCTCCAGGAGCAGCCGGGCGAGCGTGAACTGCTTCTCCGTGCTCGGAATCCGGAGCTCCTCCTCCTTGGACTGCGTGTCGATTGCGGCGTACCGCACCAGCCTCTCCACGACCTTCGGTTTGATCTCCACGGCCCCTTCCCCTTTGTCCGGACTGTTTTCGGAAGTATGTGCCCGCGTTCCGGGCTGCACCGAGTATACTGGCATTGCCCGGGAAGCGACAGGATTTTGGCCCGGGGAGCGGGAGGCCGGTTTCGCCTTGCGCGTGGGTCATCGGCGTCGCAAACGACCC
>JAFGSS010000065.1 GCA_016934555.1 Acidobacteriota bacterium
CCCCCCTTTTCCGCCCGCGGCCGTCTATTTCGGGCCGAGGCGCTTCAGTTCCGCCTGCCGGAGCGTGATCCGCGCGGCGGCCAGCCGCCGGTAGTACTTCTTCACCTTCTCCATGTCCCCCGCCGCCACCGCCTTCACGAGGTCCCCTTCCAGTTCCGCCACCTCCAGGAGCTTGTAGTAATCGAGCGATTCCTTGAAATGGGCGAGCGCGATCAGTCCCGTGAGGATCGGGTGGTTGTTGGTGATGTTGGCGTCCTTGAACTGGAGCCCGTGCTCGAGCTCCACTTCCAGCCCGGCCCGGAAGTCCTCCAGCGCGATCTTCATCTTGGCGGAATTCACCCTGGCCAGGATCTTCTTCGCCTCCGCGGGGGGGATGCTGGCTTCCCGGAGTTTCGTCCAGTCGCGGATCTTGAGTTCCCGGCACACCTTCTTCACTTCCTCGGTCGTGACGTATTCAGGCAGCTTCATCTCTCCTCCTCGCATCGTTGCTTTGCCGGGTCTTCCGGCGTGGATTTCAGAATAACACAGAAAAGGGGGCGGGGGGCCGACCCGGGCCCGGGTGCCCGCCCTACAGGCCCCGCAGACAATAAACCGTCACGCCGGCAAGGGCGCCGCCCGCGATCAGCCAGGTGGCATTCACCCGGAAGCGGAGGAGCAGCACCGCCGCCCCGATGCCTATCCCCGCCGTGGGCAGGTCGAGGAACGCGGCGCCGAAGAGCCGGAGAAAAACGACGGCCATGAGGGCCAGCGACGCCGCGTTGACGCCGTCGAGGAAGGCGGCCGTCGACGGCCGCCGCCGCAGCCGGGGGATCAGCGGACTGCTCGCGGCGACAAGGACGAAGCCCGGGAGGAAGATCCCGGCCGTGGCCGCGAGCGCCCCCGGCGCCCCCGACAGGAGGTACCCGATGAAGGTGGCCGAGGTGAACACCGGTCCCGGCGTCATCTGCCCCACGGCTATGGCGTCGAGCAGCTGCGCTTCGGTGATCCACCCGAACCGCTCGACCAGGTCGGCGCGCAAAAACGCCAGCAGCACGTAGCCGCTGCCGAACAGGACGGAACCGACCTTCGCGAAGAACCAGAAGAGCGACCCGAGGCCGAACGGGACGGCCCCGGAGGCGACGGGGGCCACGGCGCCGGCCAGAAAGATTCCGGGGAGAGATCTTGTCCCCCCTGCGGCGACCGCCCGGTGTGTGGCCAGCAAGGCGCCCGCGCCAAACAGCAGGAGGAGTTCGTCGACGCCCGCAAGGTTGAGCGCCACGGCCGCGGCGCAGACGGCTGCCAGCGCGCGGGTTTCGAGCGCCGCGCGCCCCAACTGCCACAGGGCCTGCAGCACGACGGCGAACACCACCGGCTTGACGCCGTAAAAAAGACCGGCGGCCTGGGGCAGCCGCCCGTAATTCACATAGGCCCAGGCGATCACCCCCACGATGAGGGTGGCCGGAACGATGAAGCAGGCGCCGGCCACGACCAGCCCCGCCCATCCGGCCCGCTGTCGGCCGATATGAATGGCCATCTCGGTGGAGTTGGGGCCGGGGATGAGGTTGGTGGCCCCCAGGAGGTCGAGGAACTCCGCGCGCGTGAGCCACTTCCGCCGGCCCACCACCTCGTCCTCCATCATGGCGATGTGCGCGGCCGGCCCCCCGAAGGCGGTGGCCCCCAGCTTCAGAAAGAGCGCGGCCAGTTCGCGCAATGTGGCAGCCCGGTCGTTCATGCCCCCGATCCATATCATAGCAGAGAAGAGGGGCCCTCTCCCATCCCTCCATTCCGGCTCCGGCCGCACTTCCCGCTTCCCGGAGCCGGAACCGGTTGATACAATCAGGCCGGGTCCGCGCCCGCCCCCGACCGGGACGGGTGCCGGGTGCCCACCGACATGCGGAGGAGCGTACAGTGAGCGAAGAACCGGAGGAAGATTTTGCCGCGATGTTCGAAGCCTCGCTCGAGGCGAAGCGGCTCGAAAAGGGGGATCCCGTCCAGGGGAGCATCGTCGCCATCGGCCCGGAGACCGCGCTGGTCGACGTGGGGGGGAAGGGGGAGGCCGTCATCGACGTCGACGAGCTGAAAAACCCCGAGGGGGAGCTGGAGTTCGCCGTAGGCGACCGGATCGAGGCGACGGTGGTGTCCACCGCCGGGGGGGTGAAGCTCTCCCGGAAGCTGCTGGCCACGGCCGCAAGCAACCGCCAGATCGAGGACGCCTTCCGCAGCGGCCTGCCCGTGGAGGGGAGGGTCGAGCGGGAGATCAAGGGGGGATACGAGGTGAAGGTCGGCCGCAGCCGCGCCTTCTGCCCCGGTTCCCAGATCGACGTCCGGGGCGCCGACGCCGCCGACCACGCGGGGAACGTCTACGCCTTCCGCGTCATCGAATTCCGGGACGGGGGTTCCAACATCGTCCTCTCGCGCCGGGCGCTGCTCGAGGAGGAACAGCAGGCCGAGGCCGCCGAGGTCCGCAAAACCGTGATCCCCGGCGCCGTCCTGACCGGGCGCGTCGCCTCCGTCCGCGACTTCGGAGCCTTCATCGACCTGGGCGCGGGGGTCCAGGGCCTGCTCCACGTCTCCGAAATGTCCTGGGCGCGCGTGGCTTCCCCCGCCGAGGTCGTCTCGCCGGGGGAGGAGATCACCGTCAAGGTCCTCGGGGTGGACGAGGAAAAGGGGAGGATCTCGCTCGGAATGAAACAGCTGTCGGGCGACCCCTGGCTGAGGGCGGGAGAGGCGTACGCCGTGGGTCAGCGCCGGCCCGGCCGGGTCACCCGCGTCGCCGAATTCGGCGCCTTCGTGGAACTCGAGCCCGGGATCGAAGCCCTCGCCCATGCTTCCACCTTCCCCCCCTCCTCCAGAGGGGGGTGGTCGAGCGGCGTCACCCCGGGGATGACGGGGACGTTCGAGATCCTCTCCCTCGACCTCGAGAAAAAGCGGATGGGCGTCGCCCTCCTCGGCGAGGGTTCGGCGCCGGCGGCCGCCGGCGCCCCCGGCTCACCCGGCATCATGGCGGGAGCGCGCCTGCGGGGAAAGGTCGAGAAGATCGAGAAGTTCGGGGTCTTCGTCTTCCTGGCCCCCGGCCGGACCGGGCTGATCCCGATCAGCGAAACGGGGGTCGCCCGGGAGGGCGATCTCGCCCGCGCCTTCCCCGTCGGCGGGGAAGTCGAGGTCATCGTGCTCGAAACGGACCCCTCGGGCCGCCGCATCCGCCTGAGCGCGAAGGCCGTGGCCGATGCGCTCGAGGCCGAGGAAGTGCGCGAGTGGAAGGAACGCCAGGCACCGGCCCCCGAAGGCTCCGGCTCGATGGCCGACAAGCTCCGGGCGGCCCTGAAAAAATAATGGGGACAGGCACCGGTATCCACGGGGGGACACCGGTGCCTGTCCCCGCCTCAACTCAGGATGTCGTTCAGTTCCCTCATCAGCGCCTGGTACCGGCTCTTGTCCAGCCTGAACGGGGACAGGACCCCCCGGTCATCGAGGATCTGGCGGCAGACCACGAGCCCGCGCCCCAGCAGGTCCTGCTTCTGCTGCTTCGTCAGCCCGTGCAGCACCGTGATCGGGTAGAGCCTCTCGCGGTCGATGATGTCCTTCAGCCCGTCGCCCGCCGGGTAATCCCAGCTCAGCATGAAGAGACCGCTGCAGGTCCCGTAGTCGATGGCGTCGCTCGTGAACCGGGTGTTGGTGGCCACGCCCCCGCCGAAGGTGGCCCCGGGGTGCTCCCCCGATTCCCTCAGCCGGTCGATGATGTCGTTCACCCGCGAACGGACGTAGAGCGGCACCTGGACGTTCACCGTCTTCTCCGCGCTCAGGCCGTACTTGCATTCCACGAACAGCCGGTGATGGTCCCGCACGGCCACCACGTCCACCTCGTGGCTCACGCAGCGCCCCTGGACGATCTGCCCCACCTCCACCGAATACCCCTGCCGTTCGATCACCTTCCCGACCAGGCGCTCGAAAGGGTAGCCCGTGGGCCCCAGTTCCATGATCGAGTGCTTCAGCTTGTAGCGCGAAGCCACCTGCTTCTTCTTTTTGCGCAGCAGGGAAAAGGCGCGGGCGTAGATCTTCCGGGTGGAGACCCCGTCGATCAGCCAGGCCTCGATGTCCCCGGCCACCTGCTCGATGATGTCGCGTCCCGCGCCCGACCGGCGCAGCGATTCCTTGAGCTTTTCGATCCGGAACGGTTCCTGTTCCCCCGACGCCTTCGTGATGAGGATGGCCTTCTTTCCCCCTTCGTGCATCGTCACCCCCCCGCCGGCGGACCCTCGATGCAGGTCCGCCCGATCCGCCGCCCTGATTCTACAACGCTCCCGGGCGTACGGGGCCATAAATCCGCGGCAAGAACGGATCGGGACGGGGGGTGTATCTAGACCTGGTGGTCGCGGCGCACGACCCTGCGCGCGCCGCCGTACCAGGCGGTGCTCCAGTCCTTGGGGGGGACGACCTCCTCGAGACGGTCGAGCTGCCCGATGGCCTGGAGCCTTTTGTAGATCAGCTGCCAGGCGCACGGTTTTTCCGGGTCCACCTCGCAGCGGTCCTCGAGCGAACCGCCGCAGGGGCCGTTGAGCAGCCGCTTGGCGCAGCGGGTGATGGGGCAGATGCCGCCGAACTCGGCCAGCATGCAGCTGCCGCACCCCAGGCACTTCTCCGTCCAGACCGCCTGCCCCTCCAGGATCCCGAGGAACTGGGTGTCGAGCCCGGCGTAGACCGGCTTGTCCGGAAACCGCTCCGCGATGGCCTGGACCCCGGCGCCGCACCCGAAGGAGACGATGGCTTCCACCCCGGACGCCGGTTCGGCCAGGTCCTTCAGGAACTCGTTGTCGCACTGGCGCTCGATGGTGACCTGGGAGATCTCGACCGGGTTCTTGTCCAGGCGTCGCGCCATGCGCATGGCGTAGGCCATAATGCCGACCTCCCGCTCCCCTCCGGCCAGGCACACCGTCACGCAGGTGCCGCATCCCACGAAGAGGACCTTCCGGTGGCCGGCGATGATGGATTTGAGCTCCGTTATCGATTTGGGTGAAGCGACGATCATGATCTCCCTGCGCTTTCTTTTCTTGCGGGCTTCAGGGGGTTCGGCCCCATCGCCCGGATTGTTTCGGTGATCTCCCGCATGTGGTCCGCGAACGCCGGGGCCATGGAATCGGAGAGTTGGACCATCCGCAGCCGCCCGCCCCCCAGGCCGATCTCGTCCAGTATCGCCCGCACCCTCTCCAGCCGCCTGAGCGCCCGCTGGTTCCCTTCCACGAAATGGCACCCCCCATCGGGGCACCCGACGACCAGGACCCCGTCGACCCCCTTCTCGAAAGCCTCGAGCAGGTGCTCCATTTCGATCCCGCCGGTGCAGGGGGTGGACAGGATGCGCGTGCCCGCGGGATACCGCAGCCGAACGGCGCCCGCCTCCCCGGCCGCGGCCGAGGCGCAGTAACTGCAGCAGAAGGCGAGGATCTCCGGCTCCCAGCCGGGCGGCCGCACCGTCCGGGTTCCTTCGCTTCGGGATTCCGACCGGTCCGGCGACATCAATACCCCCCTCCCGCAGCCAGCAACTGGCCGAGCATCGCCGTCACGGTCCCGCTCTCCTCCCGCCGGAGGGTGATGGCGCGCCGGGGGCATGAAGCCACGCAGCTGCCGCATCCTGCGCATTTGACCTCCTGGACGGCGGCCTTGCGCGCTTCGCCGATAAAGGGGGCGCCGTAGGGGCAGAGCCGGACACAGGTGCCGCAGGCGACGCAGAAGACGGGATTCACCGAGGCCACATGCCCGGCGATTTCCAGCTGCGGCTTCGACAGGATCGTGGCCGCCCGGGCCGCCGCGGCCCGCGCCCGGAGCACCCTCTCCTGGATGGAGGATGGAGGCGCCGCGGTGCAGAAAAACTGTCCTTCGTTGACCAGGTCCACCGGCCGCAGGACCGGGTGCGCCGGCCGGAATCCGCCGTCTTCGCCGAGCGCGACGCGGAGTTTTGCGGCAAGGGCCTCGTTCTCCCCCCCCGCACCCGTGGCCACGATCACCACCCCGGCCGCGAGCGTCACCCTTCCCCACCCGGAAACGTTCAGCCGGCAGGTGAAATCCCCCGCCTGCCCCGCGACCGCCCGAAGCTCCGAGTCGAGGTGAAGGGTGATCCGGGGGTGCGCCGTCACCCGGTCGATCAACCCGTCCGCCCGATCGCCGGCGCCCCCCTCTTCCGGGCCGGGCCGTCGCCCCCCCCCGCCCAGTGCGCCCGACCGCTCCACGAGGTGGACGCCGAATCCCTGGCCCGCGAGGCTCAGGGCCGCCGTCATCCCGGAGCTCCCTCCCCCGAGCACCAGGGCGGAAGCCGTCACCGGAAGATCCACCGGCGGCAGGGGGCGCAGGTGCCGGGCCCGGGCCGCCGCCATGGCCACCAGGTCGACCGCCTTCCGGGTGGCCGCCTCATCCCCCCCGTGGACCCAGGCGCATTCTTCCCTGATGTTGGCAGTCGCCAGGAGGTACCGGTTCAGCCCGCTCTCGCGGAGGACTTCCTGGAACAGGGCCTCGTAGGTCCGCGAGGAGCAGGAAGCCACCACCAGCCGGTTCAGGCGGTGCTCGCCGATCCTGCGCTTCATCCTCCGCAGGCCGGAGTCGGAGCAGGAATATTCGAGCGCCTCGACGCAGTGCACGCCCTCGAGGGCGGCAACGGACCGGCACACTTCGGCCACATCGACCGCCGGGGAGATCTGGTGCCCGCACCGGCAGACAAAGACACCGATGCGCGCCTCCTCGTCGGTCACATCCCGCTCCCAGGGGTAGGAGCGCGGCCGGGCCAGGGTGCCCCGCACGGAAGCCAGCTGCTCCATGGCGCAGGCGGCGGCCGCGGAGCCCCGGGTGACGGCGGCGGCGATCTCCGCCCCCCGTCCGACGGCCGCGTAGACTCCCGGCAGCCGGGTCCGCACGGACTCGGGCGGGACTCCGGGCGCGTCGGGGTCCAGGCCGATCCGCGCGGCCAGTTCGCTCCACCCCGGCGCTCCGGTTTCTTCAGGGGCGACGATCACGCTCCCCACCTCGATTTCCGATTCGGACGGCGCCTGGGCGAGGTCGATCGCCCCCGCCGAACAGGCGGTCGTGCAGAGCCCGCATTCGCTGCAGGCGCCGCAGTTCAGACAGCGGCGCGCCTCGGCGACCTCCCGGCTCCCGGCCTGGAGGCCGGCCGGCGCGGGATCGGGCGCCATCGGAACGGGATGCCGGGGGCCCGCCCCGGAAACGCCCATGGCGGCCGCCTCCCGGATCGGGGCGTTCCGCTTCAACCAGGCGTCCATGCTTTCGGCCGCGCGCCGCCCCTGGGCGATCGCTTCCGCCAGCGAAGCGGGTCCCAGGACGGCGTCCCCCCCCGCGAAGATCCCCGGGACACCGGTGGCGCCCGTCAGCGGGTCCGCCAGCAGGCGCCCCCCGGGACGCCGCTCGAGAGCGTATCCCGCGGCATCCACCCCCCGCCCGGAAGCCAGGATGACGGTATCGGCGCCGAGGGTGCGCGTCGCGGCGTCGTCGTAAAGCGGGTCGTAGCGCCCATGCTCGTCGAAAACGCTGGTGCAGGCCCGGAAGGAGACCGAGACCACCCTTCCTGCAAGGGTGTTCACCCGCGTCGGACCGAGCCCGTACTCCACCTCCACCCCTTCCCCGGCTGCCAGCGCAAGTCTCCCGGCATCGACCGGGACCTCCCCCCGCCCGTGCAGGCACGCCAGGGTGACGCGTCGCACCCCCGGCGCCCGCAGGGCGGTGCGGGCCGCATCCAGGGCCAGGTCGGACTCACCGATCACCAGCACACCGGGACCGATTGGGGCCGGGGGCCCCGAGTTCGAGACCCGCAGGTAGTCCACCGCCTGCCACACCCCGTCCGCCCCCTCGCCCGGAATACCCAGCCTGCGGCCAGCCCAGGCGCCACAGGCCAGGAAGACGGCGCCGAATGCCCCGCCGTGCACCGACAGCAGCCCGGCGGGCTTGTCGACCCGGGTGGAGGTGCGCAGCTCGAGCCCCGGCGGGAGAAGGGCGCCGATTTCCCGGTCGAGGACCTCCCGCGGCAACCGGAACGGGGGGACCCCGTAACGCAGCATCCCGCCCAGCAGGGGCTGCGCCTCGAACAGCGTGACCCGGTATCCCGTCAGGGCCAGGTCCCGGGCGGCGACCAGGCCCGCCGGCCCACCCCCGATGACGGCCACCCGTGCCCGGGTCCCGGCCGCCCCTTCCGCCGCCGGCAACAGCGTCGTCTCCGCGGAGGCAACGGCGTCGGCCACGAATCGCTCCAGGTCGCCGACGGCCACCGCGCCGTCCCGCGCGCCGCGGCGGCAGGCACTTTCACAGGGGCGCCGACAGATGCGGCCGCTCGTGCCCGGAAACGGGCACCGGTCCCGCAGCAGGGTATACGCCGCCTCGAGCCGGCCCGCCCCGAGGAGCGCGAGGAACCCCGGGACATTGACCCCCGCCGGGCAGGCGCCCCTGCAGGGGGCGGCACCCGCGACCCGGGAGATGGAAAAGATGTTGGGGATCGCCTGGGGCCAGGGGCGCGAAATCGCCTTGAGCGCCTCCTCCCCCGGCGCCGCGGGAAGGGTCACGGGGCAGACGGCGGCGCAGTTGCCGCAACCGTCGCACTTTCCCGGGTCCACATAGCGGGGGTTGTGGCGGATTCGGACCCGGAAACGCCCCGGCTCCCCCGAAACCTCCAGGACATCGGCGAGGGTGAAGATCTCGATGTTCCGGTTCCGGGCGCATTCCGCCAGCCTGGGGGAAAGAAGGCACATGGCGCAATCGCCCCCCGACAGCGTGTCGTCGGACCGGGCCGCGCGGCCGCCGATGGCGGCCCCCGCTTCCGCCAGGATCACCCGAAAACCGCTTTCGGCCAGGTCGAGCGCCGCCTGGATTCCGGCGCCGCCCGAGCCGCAGACCAGCACCGCCCCCACGCCCCCGGGCCGCTCGCGACCGCTCCCCATCGTCGATTCCTCCGTACGCATACCGGGCCCCTTCAGCTGGCTTTCGATCCGGCCAGGACCGAAAGCCGCACGGCGCTGACCTTGCGGTACACATCCCGCGGGGCCCGCTCCCGGCCGTCCACCGTCAGCAGGTCCCGCACACGAATTCCGAAAAGAGCCTCGTTTTCCTCCAGGTAGGGAAGGATCAGGCTCCAGTCCCGGTCGTCGATCGGGGCGATCCCCCCCCCGTTGAGCTGCCGCTCGACGATCCGGCGGCCGGGGTCCCGGATATAGATGGCGCCGCCGCTGGCGAGCGAAAAAAGGTTGCTCCCGGGATAGGGGGTCCTTTGCGGGACGAGGCGCGCGCGGGCGTCGAACTCCATCCCGTTGAGCACGACGAAGCCCCCGCCGGTGAGGGGGTCCCCCGCCATGAAGCTCTCGGCCAGGAAATCGAGGCAGGTCCCGTTGATGACCACGCGCGGGCTCCCCACGGCGTTGATCAGGGGCCTCCCGGCGGCGTTGCCGAGCACGAACACCTCTCCCCCCTTGGCGCCGTACATGAAGGTCTGCCCCACGTCGCCGTGGATCACCAGCCGCCCCCCTTTGGCGATCTGCGCCACCTGGTCCTGGGCATTGCCGTGAATATGGATCTCCATCCCGTCCATGCCGCTCGAGGTGTAGTCTCCGGTGGACCCGTACAGGTCGATCCGCACCCCGTCCGTGCCCGGCCCGAAACCGGAGCCGTGAAAGCGCTGGCCGCGCAGGCGGTAGACGATGAAGCGCCTCCAGCCGGCCTGGTAGGCCTCGCGCAGCAGGACGGCGTCGCAATCGTCCCCCTCGGCGGGGAAACCTTCGCTGTCGACGACCAGGACCTCCTCCCCCGCCCTCGGGGGGACAAGGAGGCCGCGGGTCGCCCGGTCGACGCGGCGCCAGTAGCGGCTGGCCGGGCGGCCGAACAGGGGGGCGGAATCGAACAGCGCCTCCAGCGACCGGTCCGCGACCTGGATCACGCCGGCGCGGCGCTTGTCGCCCGTGTCGAACCGCCGGTCCCGCAGGAGGGTGAGGAGCCGGACGGCCGTCATGCGCGCCTTGGCCGTATCCGCCCCCTCGACGACCAGGCCGCAGAAGCGCTTGAGGTCCCCCGGCGACCAGGTGGGGAGGTCCAGGAGGTGGGACCAGAGCGCCTCGACGTCCCCCTTCTGCAGGTAGCGGGACACCAGTTCCCGCAGGGCTTCGGGGGCGGGCCGGGAGTCCTCTTCCGGGGTAAGGAGGTCGCACCGCACCCTGCCGGTCCGGAGCTCGACCGGTCGGCCGAACTTGTCGGCGCAGCTGAGCCGCCGGCCCCCGTTGCCGTCCGCATCGACCGAGAAGATAAAGGCGCCGCCGTCGCTGCTCGAACCTCCCCGGGCGTTCCAGGTCCTGTCGGCCACGGGGCAGAAGCGCGCGTCTTCCCGGGCGAGGCTCCGCAGCGTGGCGTCGATCGCCTGCTGTTCCGAACAGATCAGCCCGATCTGGACATCGCCGTTGTCGGAGAGGGCGAATACCTGCGGCCGGAGCATCGCCGTATCGGTGATGCCGAGCAGCTGGACCTGACCGAGGTCGGGCCGGCTGCGGGCGATGATGAAAAACCAGGGGCCGTCGGGGGAGGCGTGGATGTGGGCCGCCTGGATCTGCCGGTACACCTCCTGCTTCGCGGGCGGTAGTTCGTCGAAGTCGAGCTCGGAGGTGGGGGCCAGGGCCTCGATGATGTATTCCAGCGGGTACTTGTAGACGCGGTCCCAGAGGTCGAAAAGCTGCGCCGACACCTCGGTGTCGGTCAGAAACTGCTGCCGGACGTTGCGCTGGCGCAGGTATTCGCAGACGGAGTGGTAGTTGGCGAAGTCGCCGTTGTGGACCAGGGCTTCGTTCACCCCCACGAAGGGGTGGGCGCCCCCGGGGTGCCACACCCGTCCTTTCGTGGGGTAGCGCTGGTGCGCGATCCACGCGTGGGCCTTGAAATCGCGGAGCCGGTAATACTCGACATTCTGCTCGGCGTACCCGACCAGCTTGAAGACCAGCAGGTCCCGGCCGTGGGAGAGCACGAAGGCGCGCTTTTCCCCGAGCGAGGCGTAGTATTCGTCGTTGATCCGGTAGGAATTGCGCCAGACAAACTCGTCCTCGAGGTCGCGCGGCTCGAGGGATTCCAGGCCGCTGCCGCGAGCGAAATCGTCGAGCACCCGCGGCTTGGGGCGCACGACGTAGCGGTGGACGTCCGGCGGGCGCACCTCCAGCCCCGGGACGTCGCGGTAATCGTCCAGGTGCGGCTGCCGGACCGAGAGGAGGACATCGAAATTCGGCAGGACGAACCTCCGTTCGAGGTCCGCGTGGCAGCCCGGGTCGATGAGGGCGATCTGCAGCAGGTAGGCCTCGTCAAGCACCCCGCGGGGGACCCCCATCTGTTCCGGGGTCAGACCGACCGCGGCGATCCCCCCTCCCTTGCCGTTCCCCCGGTTCCGCATCTGGGCCGAGGGCTCGTAGATGAAGCGTCCCGCCAGCGGCTCGGTGCAGGCGAAACCGGTGACCCCGCATCCCCCCTCCTCGGCCGCCCGGGCGGGGCGGGGGGCGGCGGGGCCGCGGTAGATGTGCGACCGGGTGTCCAGAAGCTGCCGGACGATGTCTTTCACTGACGTTTCCTTCCCATAAACCGTTTCCCCGGCGAACCCTTTCGCGAGCTCAATCCGGGAGGAGGCGGAGGAGGTCGCTCCGCCCGCGAAGTTCGCGGACCGACGCCAGCCCCAGCCTCCCCAAAACATCCACCATCTCTTCGCGCCACGCGTTGTGGAGGTTGACCAGGCGCTGCGTCGCCCAGTCGGGATCGACCAGCCCGACGAGTTCCGGGTCGGTGGTGGCGATCCCGCGCGGACATCCGCGCCCGCTCTCGCAGCAGGCGCAGCGGACACAGCCGAGGGCCACCATCTCGGCGGTCCCGATGACGACCCCGTCGGCCCCCAGGGCGATGGCCTTCAGACAGTCGTGGGCCGTGCGGATGCCGCCCGAGGCGACGAGTGTCACCCTGTCCCGGATCCCCTCGGCGGACAGGAATTTGTGAACCTTGGGGATCGCGTACTCCACCGGCATGGCGATGTTCTTCTTGGCGATGTCGGGCGCGGCGCCGGTGCCGCCGTAGCCGCCGTCGAGGTGGATGATGTGGGCCCCGGCGTACCAGCTCCCCACGGCCACCATGTCCACGTCGGTGGGGGTGGAGACCTTGACGCTGACCAGGCAGCGGGGGTTCACCTCCTTGATCCAGTCCAGGTGCTTCTTGTGGTCCTCCACGCTGTAGACGCTGTGAAACGGGAAGGGGCTGAACAGGGAGTTCCCGGGGACGGCCCCCCGCATGCGGGCCACGGCCGGCGTGTTCTTGTCCCCGAGCAGGTGCCCCCCGAGTCCCGGCTTGGCCCCCTGGGCATACTTGAACTCCACGATGCGCACCCTCTGGATGGTCTCCTCGCGCACGCCGAACAGTCCGGTCGCCACCTGGGTGATCATGTGGTCGTCGTAGGGGCGGAGGCGGTCCGGGTACCCCCCTTCGCCGGTGCAGCTGAAGCTGTTCCAGGCCGCGGCCGCGCGCGCCTTGGCCAGGATCGTGTGAATGCTCACCGACCCGAAGCTCATCCCCCCGCCGTAAACGGGGATGTCGATATGGACCTGCGGCCGGCCGTCGTCGCGGCGGTTCAGGTCCAGGCCGAGATCGACCGCCCCCCCCTCGAGGCGCGGAAACCGGCACGGGGCCGTTCCGGGAACCTCGAACCGGAAGCGGAGGCGGTCGAAGCCGCCGCCCGAAGCGCCTCGGCGGTATTCGAGATGAGGCGGGGGCCGGTGGCCCGTCGCCGCCTGGTGCCAGGTCGAGAGGATCAGATCGGCCGTCCAGCGCGGGTCGCCCAGACACTCCACGTTCGGGTTCAGTCTCAACGAGAGCGCCTGCTGCGGGCAGCGGTCGATGCACGAGTCCCCCCCCTGCACGCAGGAGGGCCCGATGCAGCGGTGATCCTCGGGCCGCCCGACCAGGGCGTACGCCTCCGGCCTGAGGTGAACCCCGTAGGCACAGGCCTCGACGCAGAGCCCGCAGCCGTCGCAGCGCGCCGAGCGGGTGACCCGGTATTTGCCGATGGGGTTACGGTAGCGCTCGGGGGCGGGACGCACCGCGCGCGAGGGCTCCCCCCGGGGACGGCGGGCGGGGGGCTCAGGCAAAGGGGATCCGCGGGGGATGACGGCGTCGACAATGGTTGTGGTCATCACGTCACCTGTGTTAAAAAGGGTTCCCGAAGGGCCCCGGCGCACCGCTTGCGCGGGCTGCCGGGGCCCCGGTCCTTACAGGGCCCAAGGCCTGCCGCACGCCAGCAGCGGCTCGTCGGCTCGTGCCCGGCTATTTTCCCCCGCCGGTTCAGGAAAGGAGCTGACCCTGAACCGCCCGGGAAATAGCTCGAGCCGGCGAGGCCCTGATGCCGATTCCGGCATGGCCGGCGGCCCTGTAAGGATTTCCGATGGCGCCCGGTCACGCGGTCTCCCCTTCGCCGCCGACCCGCACGAGATCGCCGAACGCCTCCCGCTCGATCTCTTCCATGAAGATGGCGCGCCCCGTTTCCCCCCTCAGCCGGCGCACCTCGCGGATCCCCATGGCCCCGAGCACCTCGATCAACTGGCTGTGCCATGCGCCCATCAGGTTGACCATCCGTGCGGCGGCATAGGCGGCATCCGCGCCCTCGATCCCGGCGGGGCACCGGTCGCCGGGCAAAACCCCGCCCGCCGTCTCCCCGCGGCAGACGCGGCAGCCGATGGCAACCGCAAGCGCCGTATCCACCCCCACGAGATCCGCGCCGCACACGATCGACTTCGCCATGTGCTCGGCCAGCGCGATCCCGCCGGAGACGATCAGGGTGACTTCGTCCCGCACCCCCGAATCGACCAGGCGCCCGTGGATGTCGCGCAGGGCGTCCCGGATGTGTCTCCCGGGGGAGCCGTCCTCCCGCCGTTCGCACCCGTGCGGATCGGCCGAGAGATGGAATACCCGGAAACCTTCACGCATGAGGGCCGTGATGCGGTCGGCGGTCGCGGGAGCCAGCCGCAGGCGCACCGAGAGGATGGCCCCGGGCTTCGCCCGGCGGATGGCGCCGGCCAGGGCCATGAGGCCCGGCCCGTCGACGAGCTCGGCCATTCTGTCGACGACGCCGGCCGCCGCGTGCCCGGACGCGTCGCCGGCGTCCAGAACCGGCACGACGAAGGGGCGCACCTCGGCAGGCAGACGGGCGGCCTCGGCGGCCCCGACCATGGCCACGGTCCTCAGCCGCCCGGCCGCGAGGGCGCGCGCGAGCGGCAGGGGAAAATTCGGGCAGGACCGGGGGTCGAGGTCCAGGACGACCGGGATCTGCAGTTCCAGCAGTTCGGCGGGAGGGGAAAGCAGCTTCCCCTCGGGAGAGAAACGGAGCCGCATCGGCTTCGGGCCGATATCGACCGTCGTCGAGATGTATTCCCGGCCATGGATCCCGTCGCGCGTGGGACGGACGATTTCCGACATGTCGGTCCAGATGGAATCGAACCCGGGACCGGTGAAGCGCCCGCGATACCCGGCCCCTGAAACCGGGATTTTTCCGGAATCGGCCTGCTCCCAGGTGGAAAGGAGGATGTCGGGTGTCCAGTAGCCGTCCCCCATCTCCAGGAATTCCGGGTTGACCGAGAGGCCGAGCAGCCCCTTCGTGCACCCCTGCACGCAGGAGAAGCAGGCCTTGCATTCATTCAGGGTCCCGACCGGCGCCAGGGGGTCCCGGTCATGGACCCCCTCGTGGGCATAGACGTCGAAGCAGCAGCGGAGCTTGACGCAGTTGGTGCAACGCGAACAATCCTCGCGCCAGTCGATGCCGCCGAAGCGGCCGGTGCGGAAAAACCTCCCCGGTGTCCAGGCGGTGGCGATATGGTAACGATCGGGCATTATGGTTCTCTTCAGTTCGCTGCGGGGAAAAGCCCCGCCCGTCTCATGACCTCCGCCGCAAGCGGCGGGACGCCTCCCGAAAGGATGTGGACCCCCCGGACCCCGGGGAGTTCCCTCAGTTTCACGGCCGTTTCGGCGGCGATGACGGCCCCTTCCCGGGCCGGGTCCGCCGCCCGGGCCAGCCGCGCGATCACCCCTTCCCCCACCGGGCCCCAGGCCCCGGCCCGGTCGGCCGCGCGCGCCTCGTCCACGCTCCCGAGCGGCATCACGCTCGGGATGATGGCGGTGCGCTTGTCCAGCCCGAGCAGGCGCACGGAATCGAGCCACTCCCCGAAGCGGTCCAGATCGAAGACCGGGCGCGTGAGGAGAAAATCCGCGCCGACGGTCACCTTTTTCCTGGTCCGCAGCAGGTTCAGTTCCATGGGACGCAGCGAGGGGTTGGCCGCCGCCCCGATCTGGAGCCTGATTTCGGGCTCCAGCCCCAGGCCGTTCATGCCGCAACCGTAAAGGACCATTCTCTTCAGGGCCTGCATCAGCTGGATCGAGTCGAGGTCGTGCGCGGCTGCGGCCTGGGGCGCGATCCCCGCCGACTGGTGCCTCCCTCCCAGGCAGAGGATCCCCTCGATCTCCAGGGCGGCGGCGCCGAGCGCGTCGCTGAGGAGCCCGATGCGGTTCCGGTCCCGCACCGTCATCCCCATGATGACGCTCCACCCCTTCTCCCGGGCAAGGCGGGCGGCCGAGGCCAGGGCCGACGCCCGCACCCTGTCCGGGTTGTCGGGCACCACGACGGCGTCCAGACCCCGGGGGAGTGCATCGACCAGCGCCTCGAGCGCATCCCGGTCGCCGCCGGGGGGCGGAAGGCACTCCGCCGTCACCAGCGTCCGGCCCGAAAGGATCGCCCTGCCGAACCTATTCATGTCCCGCCCTTCCGCCCGGAGCCGGGGCTTCGGCGGGCGCGCCCCCGGCCGGGGCGCAGGACGAGGGCCGGGCAAGCGGATTCGGGGGGGAATTGCCGAGCGCCTCGAGGATTTCCTTCCGGATTCCCTCGATGCGCGCTGCCAGGTCGTCCGGGTGTGTCCCGGCCGCCGGTCTCCCCTCGGACACATCGAGGTCCTCCAGAGCAGACCCGGGGAGATGCGCCAGGACCAGGCGCCCCTCCCCCAGCCCGATCTTCTCGAGCAGCGACCGGACGTACCCCACGCGGAGGGTGCAGCGGCGGCTCCCCTCGGCGTGGTGGCAGTTCCCTTCCTCGCAGGCCACCACGGCAACGACGTGACAGCCCGATTCGAACGCTTTCAGCAGATGTTCCGGCTGCAACCGCCCGGCACAGGGGAGGATGACCCGGTCAACGCGTCCCGGCAGGATGAAACCCGGCACCACCGGCCGAGCCCGTTCAGCCGATGTGGGTTTCCTGCCGGGACGCGCGCCATGGGCGCACACAAACAATGCAATTCGATCGGTTTCCCGGGTGGCTGACAACCGCCCCTCCTCCATCCAAAGCCTAGGCCGCCGACCTGGAATCTTCCGCCTTCGCCCGCGCGACTGCTCCGGCCTCGTCCAGGATGTACTCTTCACACTGCAGGACTCCTCTGCACGCATCCGGAAATCCGCAGCCGGCCACATTAAGACAGTTGGCGCACAACCCCATCCGGAAGGCGTCCATCGGGTGTTCGATCGCGCCCGTCTCCAGGGGAGAAGGGGGGCGGGTAACAGCCGGGCGGGTGGAAAACTCCTCGCACTGAATGATTTCCAACCGAGAGCTTCTGTGCAGCATGCACGTGGCGTCATGCTCGCAGGTCTCGCAAAGCCCTCGATAGGCAAGCGTATCTGTCATCGCAGTTTCCTTTCGCCATGGTGAACATACACCGTCCACTCCCTTGCAATGGGCATGCCAGAAACAGGAATCCCGCCGCTAAATTTTTTATCCCTTACATTTCCACATATGCATAGATTTTGATATCACTATTCATTTTCACCCGACAGGGCAAGAAGGAAATATGGGACAGAATATATCCCAATCCGGATAATATTTATCCATGACCCCTGGCGGTATGGAGTCAAATTAAGTTGTTTCGGATTAAGTTGTTAAGGTAATGAGGGTTATCGATGCCAAGGCATGAGGGCCCCGAAGCCGTGGCCTCAGGAGATCCCGTAATGAGCCAGTTTTTTCCGGAGCGTCACGCGGCTGATATCGAGCATCTGGGCCAATTCACGCTGGCTGTAGAGATTCGATTCCACCAAGCGCCGAAGCAGGGCCTCTTCAACCGTTTCCAACAGGAGCGTACGCACACCGGCGGGATCCTTCCGGGAGGCGAGGAACTGCAGAACCGCCCGGCGCAATTCGGACCGGGGATCCGGGGAGGATTCCGGTTCGCCCCCGGAGTCCGGGGGTACGTTCTCCCTGATCTCCTCGGGGAGCAGGTCCAGGGATAGGGTGTCATCCGGGCTCATGACCACCGCCCGCTCGATACAGTTCTCCAGTTCCCGGACATTCCCCGGCCAGGCATAGGCGAGCATGACGGCCAGGACCTCCCTGGGCATATGGCCGACCTGCCGGCCGGCCTCGCGGTTGTACTTTTCGAGAAAGTGGTCTGCAAGCAGCGGGATATCCTCGCGCCGCTCGCGCAGCGGGGGAATACGGACGGGAATCACGTTCAGGCGATAGAACAGGTCCTGTCGGAAGCGCCCCGCCTTGATCTCCGCGCGCAGGTCCATTCCGGTGGCCGCGACGATGCGGACATCGACCGCCAGGGTCCGGCTGGAACCGACCGGTTCCAGTTGCCGCTCCTGCAGCACGCGCAACAGCTTCACCTGCAGCCGCGGACTCATCTCGCTGACTTCGTCCAGGAAGAGGGTCCCCCCTTCGGCCGCGCGGAAGCGCCCCTCATAATCCCTGACGGCGCCGGTAAAGGCTCCCTTCACATGTCCGAAAAGCTCCGATTCGAGCAGGCTTTCGGGAAGCGCGCCGCAGTTGACCTTGACCAGGGGGCCGGCGGCGCGGTCGCTGTTGTAGTGGACCACGTTGGCGATCAGTTCCTTGCCGGTTCCGGTCTCGCCCGTGATCAGCACCGAGGACCGCGAGCGGGCCGCGGTGGCCGCCAGTCCCAGCAGCCGCCGGATCGCCGCACTCCCCCCCACGATGCTGTCGACGCGGTAGGTCCGCCGCAGCGCCTCCCCGCGCCGCGTCATCCGGTCTACGCTGGGCCCTCCCCGGGATTCGCTGTCCTGGATGAAGCGGCTTTCGTCGAAGTCCAGGGGCTGCGGAATGCCGATCGCGGCGTTGCGGCCGGCGGCCTTGCGGACCGTGAGCGCCCGCTGACCGTTCAGCAGCGATACCTCCATGACCACCTGGGTGATGTGGCGCACCTTGGCGAGAAATGCCTCGGTGTGGGCCTCTTTTTCGATGAGCCAGCAGGCGAGGGTGTTCAGGTCGTAGAGCCTCGGGCAGAGATGCCCGAACAGGCGGACTACCCGGTTTTCGTCCCCCCACAGATCGAGCATCCCCGTGAGGGAATCGAAAATGTAATTGGCCGATTGCCCCCCCCGCGTGCCGACTTCGATGATCGCCTGCTCCAGGCGGGCGGGATCCGCGGGATCGGCGATGTGAACCGGGGCATGAACGGTATCCCGGGCGGGATCGTCAAAAAACTTCAGAAACACCTCGTCGGAGTTGCCCTTCCCGGAAGAAAAGCAATCGATGAGCGAGAACCGCCCCGAGGTCATCAGTTTGGCATATTTGGACGCGATGGTCTGGGGGGAGCGGTTGAAACTGACGTAGACGACGGGGACTTCCCCCTCCTCGCAGGCCTCGACGAAATTGGAGATGAAATGATCCCCGGCGACGCCGGAATCGATCTCCCAGACCAGGTTGTCGCCGCTGATCACGCCGCCGATGGCCCTG
Source organism: Acidobacteriota bacterium (assembly GCA_016934555.1). Lineage (GTDB taxonomy): Bacteria > Acidobacteriota > UBA6911 > UBA6911 > UBA6911 > UBA6911. The sequence continues at coordinate 18,752 of JAFGSS010000065.1, forward strand.
TCCACCTCGGCAATACCGGTGGTGGGCCTGTATTCTCCCGTCATGACCCCATGTTAGCAGAATCATGGACATCCACCTATCGGTTCAAAAGGTGGATGTCCATGATTGGTTATCAGCGCTAGAGGTTGTAGCCCTCCTCCCCGTGCTGGCTCAGGTCCAGGCCCAGGATCTCCTCCTCGCGGGTGACGCGCAGACCCATCATCCTGTCGACCAGTTTCAGGATCAGGTAAGTCCCGACGCCGGCGATCGCCCACGCGATCAGCGCCCCCGCGCCCTGGTTGAGAAACTGCCCGAAGTTCCCGTCGATCATTCCCACCGGCAGAGGGTTCCCGCCGGAGTCCCTGAACGCCGGGTTGACGGCGCTGGTGGCGAAGATCCCGGTCAGCAGGGCGCCGAGGGTGCCGCCGACGCCGTGAATGCCGAAAGCGTCGAGCGAATCGTCATATCCGAGCACTCCCTTGACCCGGGCGACCATGAAGTAGCAGACGATGCCGGCGATCAGCCCGATGAGGAGGGCGGCCATCGGACCGACAAATCCGGCGGCGGGGGTGATGGCGACCAGGCCGGCCACCGATCCCGATATGGTGCCCAGCGCGCTCGCCTTGCCGTTGCGGCACCATTCGGCGGCGGCCCAGGCCAGGGCGGCCGCGGCCGCGCTCAGGTGGGTGGTCACGAAAGCGCTGGTGGACAGGGCGCCGCTCGAAAGCGCGCTCCCCGCGTTGAACCCGAACCAGCCCACCCAGAGCAGGCAGGCGCCGATCACGCTCAGGACCACGCTGTGCGGCGGCATCGGCTCCCGCGGGTACCCGAGCCGCTTCCCCAGAAAGAGGGCGCACACGAGCGCGCTGACGCCGGACGAGATGTGTACCACCGTGCCCCCGGCGAAATCGAGAGTCGGAATCCGCCCCCCCAGGAAGGCGTTCAGCAGCCCCCCCTTCCCCCACACCATGTGCGCCAGCGGGGTGTAGATGACAAAAAACCACAGGATGGTGAACACGACCATCGCGCTGAATTTCATCCGTTCCGCGAAGGCGCCCGTGATCAGGGCGGGCGTGATGATGGCGAACATCAGCTGAAAGATCATGAAGGTCTGGAAGGGGATGGTGCCCGCGTAATCCGGGTCGGGGGCCCCGCCGACCCCCTGCAGGAAGAGGTGCTCGAACCCTCCCCAGTACGCGTTCCCGGGCGCGAACGCCAGGCTGAACCCGACCAGCACCCAGAGCACCGTCACCAGCGCCATCAACCCGAAACTCTGCATCATGGTAGCCAGCACGTTCTTCTTGCGCACCAGCCCCCCGTAGAAAAGGGCCAGCCCGGGGCCCGTCATCATGAGCACCAGCGCGGAACTCACGAGCAGCCAGCTGTTGTCGCCCGAAGTCTTCGCTTCCGCAACCTGCGCTTCTAGCTCGGCGATGCGCTCGTCCATGACGCTTCCCGGCTCCGGCGCACTGCCGGGCTGCGCCAGCGCCAGCCCTCCCAGCAGCAGAAGTCCCGCCATTACCCCCGTGACCAACAGACGCTTCCGAATCATGAGCAATACCCCTGTCCCGTGAAATCCACACTCCCGGGGCCCGATGCCGGAGCGGAGGACCCGCCTCCCCATCGCCCCCTCCTATCGCCCGCCGGAGGACCGGCCGGCACACGGTGCGGGATAGTGCAACCCGCGTGCCAGAAGGCGGTCGCCGGGCGATTTGCCTACATATGCTGTATTTATTGAACTTGGGAGGTCTACGGTGCGGTGGGGACGCAAGGACCGCAATGTACATTTATGTTATATGGACGGGGTTTTAGTTACATTACTGTAATATCCCGGGGGGCGCGCCCCCCGCCCGGGAACGGGGCGGCCGGCCGGATGCGGAGAGGAACCCGCCGCGCCGGCAGAAAAGTACATTATTGTATGATCGGAAAACGGGCCCACAGGATTGTAGCACCGGGATATCAGCGGACGCGCACCAGCCGGTAGTTCCTGCGCCCATGGCGCACCACGAGGAAACGCCCGTCGAGCATGTCGGAGGCCGCCACCCGGCGCGCGGTGTCGGCGACGCGCCGGTTGTTCAGGTAGATGCCCCCGCCTTCCACGGCGCGCCGCGCCTCCCCTTTGGACGCGAGCGCCCCGCACTCCACCAGGAAATCGGCGACCGCCAGGCCTTCCCCCGCGAGGCGCACCCCGGCGATTTCGCCCGAGGGCACGTCGGCGAAGATATCGGCCACCTCGCTTCCCGTGAGCCCCGCGACTTCGCCGCCGAAAAGCACCTGGGAGGCCTGCTCCGCCTTTCCCAGCGCGGTCTCGTCGTGGACCATCCGCGTCATCTCGCGCGCCAGCCGGCGCTGCGCCTCGCGCTGTTCGGGGCTGCGGCGCACGGCATCCTCCAGCGCCCCGATCTCCCCGCGGTCGAGCCAGGTGAAAAAGCGCAGGTAGGGGATGACGTCGCGGTCATCGGTGTTCAGCCAGAACTGGTAGAAGCGGTACGGAGAGGTCCGCTCGGCCGAGAGCCAGACGGCGCCCGAGGCGGTCTTGCCGAACTTGGTCCCGTCCGCCTTGGTGATCAGGGGGTAGACGAGCGCGCCCGCGCTTCTGCCCCGCATCCGCCGGATCAGCTCCACGCCGGCGGTGATGTTGCCCCACTGGTCGCTCCCCCCGGTCTGCAGCGTGCAGCCGAAGTGGTCGTGCAGGTGCAGGAAATCGTACGACTGCAGCAGCATGTAGCTGAACTCGGTGAAGGAGATCCCGTCCTCGCGCTCCAGCCGCATCCGGACCGAGTCCTTGGCGATCATGTAATTGACGGTGAAGTGCTTGCCGACGTCGCGCAGGAAATCGACCAGGTTCAGCCCAAGGAGCCAGTCGGCGTTGTTGACGAGCAGGGCGGGGTTGTCCTTCACCCCGAAATCGAGGAAGTGGGCGAGCTGGCGCTTGATGGCCCCGATGTTGGCCTCGATCGCCTCGCGCGACAGCAGCAGCCGCTCGTCGGAGCGGCCGCTCGGGTCGCCGATCATGCTCGTGCCCCCGCCGGCCACCGCGATCGGGACGTGGCCGAAGCGCTGCAGGCGCGCCAGGGCCAGCAGCGGCACCATGTGCCCGACGTGCAGGCTGTCGGCCGTCGCGTCGAACCCGTTGTACGCCCGCACGCTGCCGCCGGAAAGCATCTCCGGCACGCTCTCGGTGTTCCCGTACACCAAACCCCGCCACGACAATTCCTCAAACGCGCTGTGCTTCATCGTCCGCCCCTCTCCGTGATCCAAGCGGAAAACATACCCGATCCGCCCCGCGGCTGCTAGTATAACATCATGGTTGCCGCCGGTCCCGATGCGGCCGCCGCCAAGGAGGAACAGATGTCCAGAGCATTCTTCGTCTGTCTTTGCGCCCTCTTCTGCGCCCCGGTCCCGCTGCCGGCCCAGGAGGCGGCCCAGGAGGCGGCCGCCGCGGCGCGGGTCGCCGGGCCGGTGTACATGATCGAGGGGAAGGGGGCGGGCAACATCGGCGTGATCGCCCACCCCGGGGGGGCCATCGTGATCGACGCCGGGATGGCCGCATCGGCCGCCGGGGTGCGCGCCACCCTCGACGCGCTCCCGGGAGGGGGGAGGATCCGCTTTCTCGTCAACACCCACTGGCACAGCGACCACACCGACGGCAACCGGGCCCTGGGGCAGGGGGCCGCCATCGTCGCCCACGACCGGGTCCGGCCGCTCCTGGCCCGGCCGCAGAGCCTGATGGGACAGACGACCGCGGCGCTGCCGGACGAGGCGCTCCCCTCGGTCACCTTTTCGGAGCGGCTGACGCTGTACGCCGGGGACCTCCCGGTCCGTCTCGTGCATTACGCGGGAGCGCACACGAACGGGGACACGGTCGTCTACATCGACCGCTACAAGGCCGTGCACATGGGGGACCTGTTTTTCAACGGCCTGTTCCCTTTCCTCGACATCGACAACGGCGGGGACATCGAAAGCTGGGTGCGCCACCTGGACGACATCGTGTCCAAGCTGCCGGCCGACGCACGCGTCATCCCCGGGCACGGCCCCCTGGCGTCGGTCGCGGACCTCGTCGCCTTCCGCAACATGCTGGCGGAGTCGGCCGAGATCGTGAGGCAGCGGATCCAGAAAGGAGCCACCCTGGACCAGGTGAAAAACGCCGGGCTGCCGCTCCATCTCGAACCCTGGACTCACGGATTTATGAACACGGCCCAGTGGCTGGAGCTGGTCTACCGGAGCCTCGCGAAAAACTAGCGTTCCGTCACCGCAGCGAGCCGAAGGCGGCCGTAGCCACGATGATGACGGCGTAGGCGCACCCGAGCCAGAGGGCGGCCGTAGAGGTCTTGAGCTTGCGCGAGACCGCCGCGGCGCCGATGGCCAGCAGCGCGATCATCCAGATGTTGAAGATGTCGATGCCGCGCGCCAGCCCCATGACGAACTTCGGCAGCGCCCCCGGCTCCAGGAAACCCTCGAGCAGCGAACCGAGGTTGGAGGCGATCACCGACCGCAGGTCCGTCGCGGTCACCTCCCCCGGCTGCTTGAACTGCAGGACCACCGCCATCAGGACCGTCGTCACGATCGAGACCGCGATCGTGGCGTAGAGGGTGACGGCCAGCAGCGGCTTGAACCGGTTCTCGGCGCCGGCGAAGAGGCTGAACAGCTTCATGAACCCGGCGATGACGAGGCAGAGCAGCAGGGTCGACACCCCCCCCATCACGACGGTGCCCTTGCCCACCACGTTCGACATCAGCGCCCGCTGCTGCTCCATCTGCTCCGCGGTGATCCTTCCCTGCGCCACCGCCTCTTCGAGCTGCGCCTCCATGGCCGCCTGCATATCGACCTTCTGGGTGATGTACCAGGTGCTGGCCAGGCCCAGAATCACGGCCACGAGGATGGGCACGAGCAGCCGGGGGGCCCTCCCGATCTCGGCAAAAGCCTCCCTGGGGGAGGTGTACACCCCGCCGAGACGGCTGAAGAAATTCCGGGCCGGGGGCGGCGCCTCCCCCCCTTCCGCGCCCAGGGGTTCACGGATGGATTCTGGTTCCACGGTCCCTCCTTAGCATTTTTGATTGGGGTCAGAAGAAACGAAGGCAGTATACAGAAAAACGGGGCTGCGCCGCATCAAGAATCGCCCGATTTTTCGCGCGCCCCGGGCGGGCCTTGAAGTATGATAATCTTGAAATATGACCCGCGGAAGCCCGCCGCGGGACGGCCCGATCGGAACAGGAGGCGCTCATGACCGAAGAGTACAGTCCTGGAAAGCTGCTGCAGCTCGCGCGCGGGTTCATGGAAAGCAGGATCCTGCTCTCGGCCGCCGAACTGAACCTTTTCACCCTCCTCCGGGAGGCCCCGACGGAGGCCCGGGACATTGCGCAGAGGACGGGTACGGATCTCCGGGCCCTGACCGCGCTCGTCGACGCGCTGGCCTCCATGGGCCTCCTCGCGAAAACGGACGCGGGATATTTCTGCCCCCCCGGCGTCGCGCGCTGGCTGGGCGAGGATTCCCCCGAAACCGTGCTCCCGATGGTGCACCATATGGCGGGCCTCTGGCCCCGCTGGTCGCGCCTCACGGCCATCGTCAACGGGCATCCCCCGGCCAAGGAAAAGCTCGACATGGCGCGCAACGCCGCGGAACTCCGGGCCTTCATCGGCGCCATGCACTCGATCGGCACGCCCCTGGCCGCGCGCATCGCGGCCGCCGTCGATGCCGGGACGGCCCGGGCGCTGCTGGACGTGGGGGGCGGCTCGGGCACCTACACGATCGCTTTCCTGCGCGCCGTCCCGGAGATGCGGTCGACCCTGTTCGACCTCCCCGCCGTGATCGAGATGGCCCGGGAACGCCTCGGGGAGGAGGGGATGCTCGAGCGCACGACCCTGGTCGCCGGGAACTTTCACCACGACGATTTCCCCGGTGGGCACGACCTGGCCCTGATCTCCGCCATCATCCACTCCAACAGCCCCGAGGAAAACCTGAACCTCTACCGGAGGGTGTTCCGCGCGCTCAAGCCGGGGGGACGCATTCTGGTCCGGGACCACGTCATGAGCCCCGACCGGACGCGGCCCCGGGACGGCGCGGTTTTCGCCATCAACATGCTGGTGGGGACCTCCGGAGGGGGAACCTACACCTTCGGGGAGATCGAGGCCGGCCTCGACAAAGCGGGGTTCACCGGCATCCGCCTCCTGTGCGAGGGGGACCATATGGACGCCGTCGTCGAGGCACGCCGGCCCCAGTCCCGCAACACCAAAGCCTGAAACCCGAAACCCACGGAGGCCCCATGAAACCGCTCGTCTTCATCGCCGTATTCAGCCTGGTCCTGACCTGGGTTTTCGCCGCCCGTACGGAGGAACCGTCCGGGGCCGAAGACCCCTACCTCTGGCTCGAGGAGGTCACGGGGGAGAAGGCGCTCGAATGGGTCCGGGCCCGCAACGCCGAAAGCGAAAAGGAGCTTGCCGGGGCACCCGCGTTCGCCGAACTCGAGCGCGGCATCCTCGGGATCCTCGACTCGAAAGACCGCATCCCCTCGATCTCCAAGGCGGGCCCCTGGTTCTATAATTTCTGGCGCGACGAGAAGAACCCGCGCGGACTCTGGAGGCGCACCACCCTCGACGAATACCGGAAACCGGACCCGAAATGGGAGGTGGTGCTCGACCTGGACGCCCTCGGCAAGGCCGAGGAGCGCAACTGGGTCTGGGGCGGCGCCCAGATTCTCAGGGCGGGCGGGTGGCGCCGCGCCCTGGTGAGCCTGTCGCCCGGCGGGTCGGACGCGGTCGTGGTGCGGGAGTTCGACATCGAGAACCGCTCCTTCGTCAAGGGGGGGTTCGAGCTGCCGGAAGCCAAGAGCGAGGTCTCCTGGATCGATCGGGACCACATCTACGTCAACACCGATTTCGGTCCGGGGTCGATGACGACCTCGGGCTACCCCCGGATCGGCAAGCGCTGGCGGCGTGGAACGCCGCTCGCGAGCGCCGAGACGGTGTTCGAGGGGAAAGAGACCGACGTCGCCGCGGGCGCGTTCTTCGACGATACTCCGGGGTTCCGGCGGCACTTCGCCTACCGCTCGCCCGGATTCTACGAGACCGAGGTCTACCTTCTGGACAAGCTGAAGCCGCGCAGGGTGGATGTGCCCCTGGACTCCAACGCCGGCTTCCACCGCGAGTGGCTCCTCATCGAACTGCGCACTCCCTGGACCGTCGGGGGGAAGACCTATCCGGCCGGGTCGCTTTTGGCCTCCCGGTTCGACGACTACATGAAGGGGAAGAGGGAGATGGTCCAGCTGTTCGAACCGACGGACCGCACCTCGCTCGCGGGCGCTTCATGGACGCGCAACCACCTCATCCTGAACGTCCTCGAGGACGTCAAAAACCGCCTCACGGTCCTCACCCCGTCGCGGGGGGAATGGGCGAGCCGCCCCCTGGCGGGGGCACCCGGTTTCGCCACGGTGTCGGCGGGGGGGGTCGACCCGGATGAGAGCGACGACTTCTTCATGACGACCAGCGGGTATCTCACCCCCACGACCCTCCTTTACGGAACCATCGGCCGCGCGCCCGCAAAGCTGAAGGAACTCCCCTCCTTCTTCGACGCCGCGGGGCTGGAGGTCAGCCAGCATTTCGCCGTCAGCCGGGACGGCACCCGGGTCCCCTATTTCCAGGTCGCCCGCAAGGGGATCGCACTCGACGGCCGGCGCCCCACCCTCCTCTACGGCTACGGCGGGTTCGAGATCTCCATGACCCCGGACTACAACCCGAGGGTCGGGCTGGCGTGGCTCGAACGCGGGGGAGTCTACGTCGTCGCCAATATCCGCGGCGGGGGGGAATACGGCCCCCGGTGGCACCAGGCCGCGCTCAAGGAGAAACGCCTCAGGGCCTACGAGGACTTCGCGGCGGTGGCCGAAGACCTTTTCGCGCGCAAGCTGACGTCCCCCGACCGGCTCGGCGCCATGGGGGGGAGCAACGGCGGCCTGCTGATGGGGAACATGATCACGCTCTACCCCCGGCTCTTCGGCGCCATCGTCTGCCAGGTCCCGCTGCTCGACATGAAGCGCTATTCGAAGCTGCTGGCGGGGGCCTCCTGGATGGCCGAATACGGCGACCCCGACAAGCCCGAGGAGTGGGACTTCATCAGACAGTTTTCCCCCTACCACAACGTGAAGCCGGACGCCCAATACCCCCCGGTGCTCTTCACCACCTCCACGCGTGACGACCGGGTGCACCCCGGGCACGCGCGCAAAATGATGGCGAAGATGAGGGATATGGGGTTTGACGTCCGCTACTACGAGAACATCGAAGGGGGGCACGGGGGCGCGGCCGACAACGCCCAGGCGGCGCACATGAACGCGCTGGCCTACGCCTTCCTCTGGCAGAAGCTGCAATAGGACGGGAGGGGACTCGGGCCGCGGGCTAGGGGGCGACGGCCCCCTCCTCCAGAAGGATTTCCAGGGTCCAGCGGGCGGCGTTGCCGACAACGCTCATGCACTTGGTCGGGTCGCTGTGGGCCCCCGCCTGCATGAACGCCTCCCATTCGGAGGGGTCCTTCAGGTTGTACGATCTCCCGTAGAGCTTCTCCTGGACCCCGGGGCAGAGGAGTGACCCGTAGCGGCCGAGAAACCGCCCGCAGAGCCTCGACGCCTTTTCGATGGCGCTCTCGAGCGCCTCATGCCCCCCCGGGATCTCCCGCTCCGCGGAAAGAAGTGGTGCGGGCCGGCCGAAGTACCAGTCGAGCACCATCGTCCCCCCGACCACCGCCCCGCAGGTGCCCGCGGAAAAGCTGGCATGCCCGCCGCAGGAAGAGGAGGCGATCCTCACCACCGCCTCGTCGAAACCGAGGATTTCATGGAGCGCGGCCACCGTGCACTGCGAGCAGCTCCCGGACATCGCCTCGAACGCGACCCCGAGCGCGTACGCCTGCTCCAGCAGTCCCTCCCTGGACAGACCGCGGTATTTCTCCGATACGCTCACGCCCCCTCCTTTTCGCCGAAAGCCCCCCCTCCCGCAGGTTCCCCCAAAGGAACGCCCCGCGCAAGGAAAATCGGGGCGCCCGGGACGCCGGTTGCTTTCTCCCCAGGGATACCGGGTAGAAATCCGGAAACAGCCGTATAATGATCGTCAGCATGCAGGCGTAAAGTGCGGCACTGTTCCATCCAAACCGGGGGAGGGCGTTTATGAACACCACACGTACGTTTTTCCTTATGGTTTTGCTGACCGTCCTTTTTGTCGTCGTAGGGGGGGCGCTGGGGGGAAGAAGCGGGGCTCTGCTGGCGCTCGTCGTCGCCGCGGGGATGAATGTCTTCTCCTACTGGTTCAGCGACAAGCTGATCCTGAAGCGCTACTCGGCCGGCCGGGTCGGTCCGGAGAGCCGCCTCCACCGCATCGTCGCGGACCTGTCGCAAAAGGCCGGGCTGCCCATGCCGCAGGTCTACGTCATTCCCGAGGCCAACCCCAACGCCTTCGCAACCGGACGCAACCCCTCCCACTCGGCGGTCGCGGCCACCGAGGGGATCCTGGAGATCCTGGATGACGACGAGCTGGCCGCCGTCATGGCTCACGAACTGGCGCACGTGAAGCACCGGGACATCCTCACAGGAACCATCGCCGCCACCTTCGCCGGGGCCATCGCCATGCTCGGGCAGTTCTCCCGCTTCGGGGTCGGCAACTCGGACCGGAGGAACAATCCGTTGGGGTCGCTCCTGATCGTGGTCGGAGCGCCCCTGGGCGCCATGCTGATCCGCATGGCGGTATCGCGGGTCAGGGAATATGCCGCGGACGAAGGGGGGGCGGACATCAGCGGCAAGCCGCTGGCCCTGGCATCGGCGCTTGCCAAGCTCCACCGGGGGGTCCAGGCCCGCCCCTTGACGCACGGCAACCCCGCGCATTCCCACATGTTCATCATGAACCCCTTCTTCGGTGGGTTGCAGAAGCTCTTTTCCACCCACCCGCCCGTAGAAGAGAGGATCCGGCGCCTGCGCCTGCTGGCCGGGGCATAACCGGGGAACGATCCGGGCGGACCGGGGCGCTGTCCGCCCGGATCGGGAAAGCGGCTTATTCCCCGCCGAGCCCCCAGCTCTTGAACATGTCCTTGTAGAACTGCGGCTGCTCGAAGTCGGGCTGCATCGACATGTACTGGTCCCGGTGGGAGTAGAGCCGGCCGCCCGGTTTCAGGCTGGCCATCAGCGGCGCCACCTTCTCCCTCGGCGCGGCGAAGATGACCTCCTCCTCGGGCGTCAGGGCCCGCTGGTACTCTCCCGGATCGGGGAGCACGACGCAGTATTTGCCCGTCACCATCGGGTCGACGACTGCGTGCCCGCAGGAGGGAAGAAACAGGTAGGTGTCGACCTCGGCCGAACCCGCCATCATCATCGGCAGGAGCAGGCCCCTCAGCTGCGCGGGATTGAGATAGACCATCACGACGTCGGGGACGAAGGACGCGCTCTTCAGGGGCGCGGTGAGCACGCCGACATACCGGCCGGTCTCGAAGCTCCGGTACGATTCCATCCAGGCCCCCTGGGACTTGGGTTGCGGCACCATCCCGTAGGCCATGAGGGCCGTCGGGCACCAGTGGTCTTCCTTGAGCATCGCCACCGTCTTCCCCTCCCGCCGCGACATCCCGAAGGCCTGGCACTGGGCGAGGTGGATCTTGCCGTCCCGGCTCGGGCGGAAGGCCCCCTGGGGGATGTCGGCCTCCTTTTCCAGCATCTTGACGGCGATGGGCGAAGTGCGGAGCAGGAGCGCCGTTTCCAGTTCCTCCCCGTACCGCTTGAATTCGGCGAGCCCCGGCGCGGCATTTCCGGCCGCCGGCGCCTTCCTCGGCGGGGGCTGGGCGGCGGCCACCGCCGCGCCGGACACACCCAGGGTCACGGCCCCCAATCCCAGTTCCAGAGCTTCCCTTCTCGTATAGCTGTTTTTCACGCTGTTTCCTCCTATGCCCCCAATTATAGGTCAGCGGAGCCTGGGAATGCAAAATCGTTCCCGCGACCCGGGGCACAAAAAAATGCCCGGGGCGACGCATTCCGGCCGTCCCGGGCATCGCGGCTTTCCACGTGACCCCGTCCCTGCCGCTACTGCGGATGCACGGTGTCGATCTCGGCCTCCGAAACGTCGAAGACCTGGGCGCCGGGACCAAACGGCTCCTCCAGGAAAAACTTCGGCAGCCGGTCGTCCTTTTCGGTGAACCCGGCGGCCTTGTTGAACCGGCGCTCGGTATCCAGCACCGATCGGCCGAGCTCGAGGACGTAACCGCCGCCGAGCTCCTCGCCCAGAACGGCGGAGATGCAGTTGATGAGGGTCTTGTCGAGCCCGGGGGTCTCCCGCATCGTCATCCCCACCATCATGCACAGGCCCAGAGTATCGACGGCGGCCATCCACTCCTGCATGAAACGGGAGCGGCGCGCCTGTTCGGTGGGCTGGACCGGGCTGTACTCCGGGTCCCATGGCCCGGGGAGCACGATTCCGGCGGTGTGGTCGGCCCCCTGGGGCGAGGTCGCGAAGGTCACCCCGGTCCCTTTCAGGATCCTGGGATCGTAGCCGGACAATCCCTGCCCTTTGACATGGGGCACTCTCCGCACGCCGAGCTTTTCGCCCGTCACCCTGACGCCGCAGCCGATGATTTTACTGTTTTCCTCGCCCCGGGCGATCCCCTCGATCAGCTTGAGCGCCGCCGCGCCGTCGCCCCAGGGGAGGAGTCCCCCTTCCATCGCCACCGCCAGGGCGCTGCCGGCATCCATGGTGTCGATGCCGACGTCGTTGCAGGCCCGGTTGAGGCGCGCGACGGTGTCGAAATCGTCGATCAGGCAGTTCGGCCCGAGCAGGGCGAGCGACTCGTACTCGATCCCCGAGGAAATCAGTTCCCCCTTTTCGTCGGTATAGACGTTGGAGCAGCTGACGATGCAGCCGTTCATGCAGTGGTGCGTCATCGTCCCGTTGGGCCTGCTCTGGACGATCTCCTCCATGCGTTCGGCCGAAAGGTTTTCCGCCTTCTCCCACTGCCCGCGGGAGAAGTTCTGGGTGGGGAGGGCTCCGGCGGTCTGCGTATTCATGAGGATTACGGGGGTCCCGAAGCGCCGCTGCAGCCCCACGAAAGGATTCGCCAGGATCTCCTTGGAGAGCGGAGCCACGTTCGCCTTCAGTTTGGCCTTGTCCTTGATATCCACAAGGTTCGAGCCCGCGTCGTCCACGATGACGGTCTTCAGTTTCTTCGAGCCCATGACGGCGCCCAGCCCGCCGCGAGCGGCGATCCGGATGTGGAAATCGGGGGTCGTGAACTGGATGGAGGCGGCCAGCAGCTGCTGGTCCCCCGCCGGTCCG
>JAFGSS010000066.1 GCA_016934555.1 Acidobacteriota bacterium
CACTCCTGATGGTGTTCACGGGCATCCTGGCCGTGGCCGTCCTGGCCCAGAGCGTGCTCTTCTTCCTGATGTACCGGTCGATCCGCGCCCTCGGCACGCGGTTCGAGGAGCTCGGCGGGGATCTGTCCCGTCACGTGGAGAGCGTGAGCCGGGGGGCCGATTCGGTGATGGAGTCCGTCCGGGGGATTGCCGAGGCCGTCCGGCCGGCGGCCGGACAGTTGTCGGATTCGGTCGACACCCTGCACGGCAGGGTGCGCGAGATCGACAGCTTCCTGGGTGAAGTCACCGACATGATCCGGGGTGAACTCGTTCAGGTCCAGGACACGGTGCATACGGCGTCGGCCCGTATCCAGGAAACGATCGACGTGGCGCGCGACTGCGTCCTCGGTCCCGTCAGCCAGGTGAGCGCGATCGGGAAGGGGGTGCGGGCCGCGCTGGAGGTTCTTTTCCGGCTGAAAAAGAACGGCCCTCCCCCGCCTCCCCCCCCTTACGACGACGATCCCTTCTTCTGACCCGGGCGGTGGCGCCCCCTTTCACCCCTTCCCCCTTCCCTCCCGTAGGGGAAAATGCCGGCCGGGAGTAACCGTTCCCCCCATCCAACCCGTAATAGGGAGCGTTAATCTCTTGACAAGCCTCATGCGGATCTTTTAAACCGGGATTGCCATGCCGGCGGGAAAGAGGGGATATGTCCGAAAAAAAGAAGGCGCAGGAGCTCGAATGTGCGGCGAAGGGGATTTCCCGGAGGAGTTTCCTCAGGGACGCCGGGCTGGCCGCGGCCGTGCCGGCGGTGGCCCCCATCGCCCTGGGGGGGGACGCTTCCTCCCCCAGGCGGGAGACGGGCGCGGGCGACGGGCCGGAAAGGGCGGGGGCGGAGTGCGCCTGTCCGGGAGAGGTGGAGCTGACGGTCAACGGGGAGCGCTACCACTGCACGGTCGAGCCGCACTGGAGCCTGAGACAGCTGCTGCGGGACCAGGTCGGGTACACCTCGCCCAAGGACTGGTGCGGCGGGCAGGGGGCCTGCGGCTCCTGCACCGTGATCGTGGACGGCCGCCCGGTTCTCTCCTGCCTGACCCTGGCCTGCGAGTGCCACGGCACGGTCGTGGAAACGGCCGAGGGGATCGCGAAGGAGAAGCACCCGCTGGTGGAGGCCTATATCGAGCACAACGCGTTCCAGTGCGGCTACTGCACCCCGGGCTTCGTCTGCACCGCCAAGGCGCTGCTCGACCGGAACCCGAACCCGACCGAGGCGGACGTGCGGGACGCCCTGGGAGGGAACCTCTGCCGCTGCGGCACCTACCAGCAACACCCCCCCGCCGTCATCGCCGCGGCCGAAGAGCTCAGGCGCGACAGGAGCCGGTCATGAAGACATGGAAAAAATTCGCCCATATCGACGCGGACTCGGTCGGGCAGGCGGCGGATTTTCTCCGCCGGGGGAACGCCGCGCTGCTGGCCGGCGGTACCGACCTGCTGGGGAGGATGAGGTTCGAGATCCTGCCCGACTACCCGGAAGTGATCGTCAACCTGAAGACCATCCCCGGCCTGCGCGGCATCCGGGAGGAGGGGGGGAAGCTCCGGATCGGCGCGCTGACCCGGCTGGAGGATATCGCCCGGAGCCCGCTGGTCCGCTCCCGCTGGGCGGCGCTGGCCGAGGCGGCCCACCGGACGGCCTCCCCCCATATCCGGGAAATGGGGACGATCGGGGGGAACATCTGCCAGCTCAACCGCTGCTGGTATTTCCGGATCCCCGACAACCGCTTCCACTGCATCCGCAAGGGGGGGAAGACGTGTTACGCGATGGCGGGGGACAACCGCTACCACTCCATCTTCGGTGCTTTGAAATCGTGCCTGGCCGTAAACCCGAGCGACACCGCCCCGGCCCTGGTGGCGCTGGGAGCTTCAATCCGGACCAGCCGGCGCCTCGTCGAGGCCGAAAAATTCTGGGACATGAGCGTCCCGGGGTCCACGGTCCTGGAGCCGGACGAGATCGTGACCGCCATCGAGATCCCCCCGCCGCCGCCGGGGGCCAAGAGCGCGTTTCTCAAATTCGCCATCCGCAAATCGATCGACTTTCCGATCGTCAACTGCGCCGTCATGACGGGCGGGGGAGACGTGCGGATCTGCCTCAACGCCGTCCATAACCGGCCCTGGAGGGCGACGGCGGCGGAAGAGGTGGTCAGGGGGAAGGCGGTCGACGAGGCGCTGGCGGACGCCGCCGGCGCCGCCGCGGTCGCCGGGGCCCGGGCCCTGCCGGGCGACCGGAACAAGTGGAAAATCCAGATCGCCCGGACCCTGGTCAAGCGCGCGCTCCTGGCATCGGCCTGACCGCCATGAGCGGCCTGGAATTTTCCGTTCCCTACAACAACGATCCGGAGACCCTCGACGAAATCCTCCGCCTGCGGGAGCGCAACGGGAACCGCATCCGCGAGGTGTATCTTTCCGGGCCGCAGGAGTACGCGGGCGCGGGGAGGATCGCCCCCGAGATGGGGTATGACGACCTCGAGGCCGTCGTCGGGCGCATCCGCGCGGCCGGGCTCGGGGCCAACCTGCTCCTCAATTCCGTCTGCGAGGGGGACGACTGGTATTCCCCCGCCGTTCTGGGCCCGACGATGGAGTACGTCCGCCGCGCGCACGAAGAGCTGGGGGTGAGCGCGGTCACCATCGCCAACCCCCTCTACATCCGGGAGGTGCGCCGCCGCTTCCCGAAGCTCGAGATCTGCGCCTCCGTGCTCGGGGACATCGACTGCGTTTCGAAGGCCGTCGTCTTCCGCAAGGCGGGGGCCGACGTGATCACCCCCTCGGTCGACATCAACCGCGATCTGGGGCTCCTCGCAAGGATCCGGGAGGCGACGGGGGCGGAGATCAAGCTGATGGTCAACGAGGGCTGCCTCGCGCACTGCGCCTTCCGCAAATTCCACTTCAACTACATCGCGCACAAGTCCCGCCGGCCCTACGCGGGGAAGACGCGGCCGGAAGACAACGTCTTCAGCCTCAACTGCCTCGCCCTTTGCCGCGCCGACCGGTCCCAGATCCTCAAATCGGGGTGGGTGCGGCCCGAAGACGCGCGGCGTTACGCCGGCGTGACCTCCTGTTTCAAGCTGGTCGGCCGCACGAGCTCCAAATCGATGGTCGTGCGGGCGATCGAGGCCTACATGGACGAGCGCTGGGAGGGGGACCTGCTCGAGCTGATGGCGGGCAGCCTCTATTCGGCCGGCATGTCGGGGCTCCTCCACCTCGACAACCGGAGCCTGGGCGAGATGGGGTTCTTCGACCGGGTGACCTCCTGCGACCACCAGTGCGACCGCTGCACCTACTGTGGGGAGGTGGCCCTCCGCCTTCTCCGGAGCGGGGTCTTCACGCCGGAAAAGATGACGGACCTGGGGTTCCGCTAGCTAGCGGATCTTCGCCATCACGGTCACGGCGATGGCGAGGGCGCAGAGGGGGATCATCAGGTATCCCGCCACCGTCCAGGGCGCCACTTCCAGAATCCAGCCGAACAGCGCCGGGCCGATGAACATTCCCAGGTTCTGGCACAGGGCGGCCACCCCCAGCCCGATTCCGGCCAGGCGGGGGGATCCCATGATTTCGGGGACGGCGGCCAGGCTGACGGGGGCGATCGGCCCGGCCACGAGGCCGGCAAAAACCATGAGCGCCGGGATCCCCCACCCGGTCACGCTGAAGGGGAAGAGAAAGACCAGGGCCAGGAAGGCGAAGGGGACGGCGATCAGCCACTTGCGCGACCCGATCCGGTCGGACAGATGCCCCCCCAGCATGCCGGAGAAGGTGGCGATCACCATCATCATGCTGGTGATGAAGGAGGCCCCGGCGAGCGAATAGGCGCGCTCGGCGTGCAGGAAATCGGGGTAGAAGGTGGTCCAGGCCATCACCGTCAGGTTGAAGCAGCCGAAGGAAATCCCGACAAACCAGAGGCTCCGGTTCGCCATGGCCCGCCCGAGGCTGACGGGCGGGGGGGCGGCGGCGTGGGTCAGCACTTCGGGGATCTCGTGCGCCTCGGACGGGCGGGGGAGGCGGAAGAGGAGGGCGAAGAGCACGAAGGCGGCCGCGGCGACGGCGGCCCCCGCCCACCACACGGCGCGCCAGGAGTAGAGCCCGGCCAGGGCCGGGGCCCCGTTCAGGGCGGCGATGCTGGCAAGTCCCACCGAGCTGGTCCAGATCGCCATGGGGAGGCCGCGCCGGGCGGCCGGGAACCAGACCGCGATGGCCGAAGGCGCGGCCACCATGATGAGGCCCATTCCGGCGCCCTCGATGAAGCGGCCGGTGAACAGGAGCGCGGCCGACCCGGAGACCGCCCCCATCGCCGCGCCGACGGCCACGGTGCCGACCGAGACGAGGCCCGTCGCCTTGATCCCGATCTTCTGCAGGATGAAGCCGGCCGGGATCGCGAGTACGAACCCCATGATGGAGAAGATCGACATCAGCATGCCGGCGCTCGAGTAGTCCAGGCCGAAGGCATCCCGGAGGATCGGGAGCACCGGCGGCACCTTCATCTGGTTGAGCGGCGCGGCCAGCGTGGCCGCGTACACGGACAGCAGCACGACCCAGGCGTAGCCCGGCGTCGGTGCCGCCGTCCTTGGCGTCGTTGGGGCTTGGGGCTTCATCACTTTTCCTCCGAAAGGTTGCGGGTGTGCCGCCGATCATAATTCATGCCCCGGGTTTCGGGTAGCGAATTTTCGAACCGGAGAAAAAACGTCCGCGGGCCTTCCCGCCGGTGTGTTTTCGCGATATGGTCATGGAGCCGCCGGATAGGGTCCCCGGTTCTTGCGGGGGTCCGGCGCCGACAGACCAGGGAGACCGGTTCCATGCCGCAAAAGTCCGTGCCGTTCACGAAGGATTTCATCGAAGAGGTGGCCCGCCGCTACCCCACCCCCTTCCACATCTACGACGAGAAGGGGCTGCGCGAGAACATGCGCCGCTTCCGCGCCGCCTTTTCCTGGGTCGAGGGGTTCAAGGAGTATTTCGCCGTCAAGGCGTGCCCGAACCCCCATATCCTGGAGATCCTCCACCAGGAAGGGTGCGGCACCGACTGCAGCTCCCTCGCGGAGCTGGTGATGTCGGAGCGGACGGGGATCACGGGGGAGGAGATCATGTTCTCCTCCAACGAGACGCCGGCGGAGGAGTACATCAAGGCCCGCGAGCTCGGGGCCATCATCAACGTGGACGACATCACCCACGTCCCCTACATCGAGCGGCACTGCGGCATCCCCGAGGTCCTCTCCTTCCGCTACAACCCCGGCCACCTGCGCCGCGGGAATTCCATCATCGGGGACCCGGCGGAATCGAAGTACGGCCTCACGCGCGAACAGCTCTTCGACGCCTACCCTCTGGCGCGCGCGAAGGGGGCCACGCGCTTCGGGCTCCACACCTTCATCATCTCGAACCAGCTCGAGCGCCGCTATTTCGTGGAGACGGCCCGGATGCTGTTCGAGCTGGCGGTGGAGCTCGAAGACCGGCTCGGGATCCGCCTGGAGTTCATCAACCTGAGCGGCGGCATCGGGATCCCCTACCGGCCCGAACAGGAGGCGGTCGACCTCGGGCGGCTCTCGGAGGAGATCCGGGCGGAGTACGAGCGGCTGCTCGTGCCGGCCGGGCTCCACCCGATGAAGATCTTCTTCGAGAGCGGGCGGATGGTGGCCGGCCCCTACGGGTACCTGGTCACCCGTGCGATCCACCGCAAGGAGATCTACAAGCGCTACATCGGCACCGACGCCTGCATGGCCCACCTGATGCGGCCGGCGCTCTACGGCGCCTACCACCACATCACCGTCATGGGGAAGGAGAATGCCCCCCCGGACCAGGTGGTCGACGTGGTGGGCTCGTTGTGCGAAAACAACGACAAGTTCGCGGTGGACCGCCCCCTGCCCGAGATCGGGATCGGAGACCTCCTCGTCATCCATGACGCCGGGGCCCACGGCTTCGCCATGGGTTTCAACTACAACGGGAAGCTGCGCAGCGCCGAACTGCTGTTGCGGGAGGACGGGACCGTGGAGCGGATCCGCCGGGCGGAGACCCTGGAGGATTACTTCGCCACCCTCGATTTCTCGAAGCTGGGGCGGCCGGGCGCCTAGGCACCCGGCCGCCGGAACCTAAAAGTAGAAGAACTGCGCCTGCACGAGGACCTGGGAGCGGTCGGCACCCTCGTCGCTGAAGAGCTTTCCGTAGCCCGCCTTCAGGTTGACCCTGTGCTTCTGGATCCACCAGGAGACCCCCCCCTGGACCTTGCCGTCGTCGCGCGCGCCGGGAGCGGTCAGGTCGCGGGAGGCGAACTGGATGTAGGGGCCGAACCGCGCCCGGTGCAGGTAGTAGGCGCCTTCGACGAGCCAGGTGTTCTGCCGGGCGATGGACTGGAAGGGGTACTCGCCGCCGCCGTCGTAGCGGATGAAGTTGGCCTGGGCGGTGACGGCGTCGCCGCTGGGCAGCGGGTGGTCCAGGTAGAAATCGACCGAATTGGCGCTGTAGCTCCCCTGGCGGTCGATCCCGCCGCCGATGGCCACCACCTTTTTGGCGCCGAGCGAGGTCCCGGTGTAGAAATAGCCGGTGTCGGCCTCCAGAGGGTAGTAGACGACGCGGGCCGTGAAGCGGTAGGGGAAGTCCCCGTCATGGTTCCGGTTCCCGCGGAACACCCCCACGCGGTACTCCAGGCGGTTTCTGATGTAGCCGCGCGCCTGCATCCCGTAGTCGCGCCCCACCTTGGAGCGGGTGGGGGCCGAGGAGGAGAAGGCGTAGGGGCCGAAATCGATCGTCATCAGGCTGGCCGCCGACTGGGTCGTGTTGTGGGATACCGGCACGATGATCATACCGCCGTCGAGCTGGAATTCGGGGCGGAAGGCGTAGGACAGGTAGGCGTCCTGCAGGTAGATGTCGGCTTCGCGGTCGCCGGCGGCATCCTCTTTCCCGAGGTTGGGGCTGTCGCTCTCGATGAAGTAGGAGAGCTTCGGCGCGAGCTTCCCCCCGGCCATCAGCCGCAGCCTGCGGAAGAAGACGTTGTGCTTGGTGTCGGTACCGTTTTCCAGCGCCTCGTACTGCGGCTGGAGCAGGAAGCCCAGCTTCAGCGTGGTGTCCCCGCCGCCCGTGGAAAACTCGAAAGGGGGCCCCCCGGCGAGGGCGGCCGGGGCGAGGAGGGCCGAGAGGATCCCGGCCGTGAGCAACAGCCTCAATCTTTTCATCATCTTTCCTTCCTTCCCAAAATCCACCGGGAGATTACGGCGTTTCCCGCCGCATTTCAAGGGCGCAAAAAAAATCGGGGAGGCGCCTCCCTGCGGGCCGCCTCCCCGGATGGTGGGTCCGCCCCGACGGGGCTATCTGTACGACTTCACGGTCTCGACGTAAGCGTGCAGGTTTTCGGGGTTCATCTCGTCGAGCACGGCGCCGTTGACCATGTAGTAGCCGCCGTTGCCGGCCAGGTCGTCGAGCAGCTGCGTGCAGTGCTCCTTCACCTGGTCCACCGTCCCCGTCTTCAGCAGCGAGGAGGGGAAGTTGCCCGAGAAGCAGGCCCAGCCCTCGAGGTGTTTTTTGACCTCCTTCATGTCGGTCTTGTCGAAGTACCAGATCGTGCTTCCGGCCGGGATGTCGGGGTCGGTGATGAGGTCCAGCCGCTGGTTGTAGCTCCCCTCGACGAAGAGGAAGGGGATCATGCCGTCCTTGATCAGCTCGAGCATGACGGCCTTGAAGGAGGGCCAGTAGAGCTCCTTGAACACCTTGGGCGACATGAAGCTGTCCGCCCCCTTGTGGAGCGGGAAGAAGACGGTCGGCGAAGACCCCCACCGGTAGGCGCCGTAGGGCATCCGGACCATGAAGGGAACGATCCGCTCGGCCGCCTCGATGATCTCCTTCTTCCTGCGGAAGGTGTCGAGCATCATGGCGCGGGTCCCGCGCAGGGTGTCGCCGATGACGTCATAGGGCGCTTTCGAAAAGCCCCCCTGGTAGACGGGCAGCCCCAGGCTCGTGACGATGTCGTTGTCGATGGCCGCCACCTTGCCGGCCCATTCCAGCGAAAGCTCCCCGGCCTTCATGAGCTTCTTGAAAGTTTCCTGGATGTGGGGCAGCCCGAAGGGGAGCATGCCCCAGGGGATGAAGGGGAGCTCGAGCAGGTCGGTGAAGGGGGGAAGCTCCTTCCACGGCCCGAGCGCCCCCATCACCCGCGGCAGGTAGGTGCGGATGAAATAGTCGCTCGGGTCGCTCATGTAGGCGCCGTACTCGTCCGCCTTCATGAATTCGGCCTCCGCGCACTGGTAGGAGGTGTTTTCCGGCACGCCGTGCCCCGGCCAGTGGTAGAGCTTGTAGTCGAGGAGTTCCAGCACCTGGCCCGGGACGTACAACCCCGCGCTTGCGGCGGTGTCGGGCATGAAATCGACGTGGAATTTCTTCATCGCCTTGCCGAGCTTGTCGGTGTCGTACATGGCGTCCTTGCACGAGTAGCCGGCATAGTGGAAGGGGGCGAACCCCGTGGCGATCGCGACCGGAACGCGGGCCGGCTTCTTCATCTGGAAGACGTCGGCGAAAAGCCGGGCGCGCTCCCGGTAGGAGTTTTCCGCCCCGGGATCCTTGAACTCGATCCCCTCGTGGTTGATCCAGGCGTCCAGGCGTGCCTGGCGCTTCTGGTCTGGAGTCAGGCTTTCGAAATTCTCCGGTTTTGGCATGTTATTTTGCTCCTACCCATCCTTTGGACAGAGTCACCGCCGCCATCGCGTCCTTGCCGTAGGCGTCCGCCTTGGCGTAGGCGGCCACCTGGTCGTCCATCTGCCCGCCGCCGATCATGACCTTGACGCTGTCGCGCAAGCCGGCGTCGACCAGGGCCTGGACGGTGTTCTTCATCGGGTCGTAGGCGAGCGTCAGAAAGCCGCTGAGTCCGACGACCTGGGGCTTGAATTCCTTGACCGCTTCCACGAACTTGGCCACGGGGACGTCCACGCCGAGGTCCATGACCTCGAAACCGTTGATGTCGAGCATGAAGACCACGATATCCTTGGCGATGTCGTGGATGTCGCCTTCCACGGTGCCGAAGACGATGCGGCCCAGCTTCTTCTGCTCCTCGCCGCCGCCCGCGGCCAGGCGCGGCTTGACCATCGCCCCGATCTGCCGGAGCATTTCGCCGGCCAGGATCAGTTCGGGGACGAAGCATTCGCCGGCGGCGAAGCGGTCGCCGATGATGCCGAGCGCCGTGCGGCAGTCGTCGAGCAGGCTGAGGGGCTCCACGCCCTCGTCGAGCAGTTTCTCCGCAAGCTTGACGGCTTCTTCCTCACGCATATCCACAACGAGATCGATCAATTCCTGTGACATAGGCTCTCCTTTTTCCCTTCCCTGAAAGTGGTTATTACAGAATTTTTATACGGGCTTGTTGAACACCCCCGCGCGGAAGGCGCGGGTATAATTGAGGCAATGCTTGTCCCGGGCCAGCAGAAGCTCCGTGGCCAGAATGGTGGTCTGGATGTCGTGGTTGTTCGGGTCGCAGATGGCGCAGTCCATCCCCGCCTGCATCGAAAGCGCCAGGAACACGCGGTTGATGTACGTCCGGGCCGGCAGCCCGAACGAGATGTTGCTCAGCCCGCAGGTGATGTGGACCTCGGGGAACCGGCGGCGGATCTCGCGGACGCTGTCGAAGAAGATGAGGCCGTTCTGGATGCCCGACCCGATGGTCATCGCGAGCGGGTCGACGTAGAGGTTGCCGTCCTGGATCCCGAGCGCCCGGGTCTTCTCGAGCAGCCGGGCGATGTTGCCGAGGCACTCCTCCTGCGACTTGGGGAGCCCCTTTTCCCCGCTTGCCAGGGCGACCGTCGGGCAGTCATGTTCGGCGACGATGGGGAAGATGTCCTGGCGCCCCGGCTCCAGACTGATCGAGTTGATCATCGGCTTGGTCTTGACCACCTTGATCGCCGCCTCGAGGGCTTTCGGATTGGCGCTGTCCAGGGCGATCGGCTTGTCGATGACGGCCTGGATCGTTTCCACCAGCCAGATGAGGTCTTCGGGTTCGCGCTGCGGCGCCGTGCCCGCGTTGGCGTCCACCCACGAGGTATGGGCGACCGAGGCCTGTTCCCTGGCAAGGTTTTGTATGAATTCTGCGTCGCGTTCCTGGATGGCCTTGGCCACCCGCTTGCGCGTACCGTTGATTTTTTCCGCGATTATGTCCAAGGATTTACTCCTTTCCGAGAAATTTCCCGCCTGGAGGCCGCCAGCGGCGGCAGGGACGAGGTCTTCTCCCGTCCCGGGGGACAAGCGGGGAACCCAGACTAATCATTATCCGATTCAAATATCCAGCGTTCGGAGCATCGGGAGCTTTCGGGGGGGCCGAAAACAGATCGGGAGCGGATGAAAGCACGACCGGATGCTCCATGAACGAATCATTCCGGGCAAACCGACCACAAACGATTGATTTATAAAACATTTCAGTTCCCGGCACAAGCGAATTCCGCCGGGTGCTCCCGCCGGGGGGAGGCGCTTACGGGTTGCGGGCGCCGCGCAGTTCTTCCGTGATCTCGAGGGCGATGCGGCGCGCCTTCTCCAGTTCGGTGGGGGGGAAGGAGATCGCTCCCACGACCGGGTGCCCCCCCCCGCCGTGACGTTCGCACAGGTGCGCCAGGTTGTGGGTGCGCGGCACGGGGCTCCACGGGTTGGACCCGACCGAGATCTTGGCCCGGTAGCTCGAAAGGCTCAGGCCCACGCAATAGGTGGCCTCGGGATGGAGGTAGTAGGGGATGAACTTGTTGTAGCCTTCCAGTTCGTAGCCGGTGATGTCGAAGAATACGGTGCGGTCGGCGTACTCGGCGTGCCGGCGGATGATGTCGATCGAGCGCAGGTGCCGTTCGTGCAGGGGGAGGAAGGCGTCGCGCACCCAGGGGATCCCGATGATGTCGCCCAGGGGGCGCTCGCGGAATTCCCCGATCAGGGCGCAGAGCTTCCCGCTGTCGCGGAGCCCCTCGACCACCATCATGAGCTTCATCGCCGGCTCGGCGAGTTCCACGGCGGCCCGGGCGCTTTCGAACAGGGCGCCGTCGATGATGTCGGCCCAGCGGATCAGCTCCGCCATGCGGCTGGAATCGAAGGAGAAGTGCTTCCCGCACATCTCGGCGATGAACTTGGTGCAGGAGCGGTAGGTCGGGTCGTGGAATTTCCGGCCGCTCCTGTCCGCCCTGAAGTGGGCCTCGTCCTCCCTGGTGAGGAAGGCGCTCTGGTGGTGGTCGAACCACCAGGTCAGGCGCGGGTCGCTGGAATATTTGAAATCGACGATGGCGTTCCGGTCCCCGTCGAACCGGACGTCCAGGAAGAGTTCGCCCGCCCGGTGCGCCAGCCCCTCGTATGCGAAGCTGCAGTTCGCGTCGATGCAGTCGAGGTAGAACTGGCTGAAGACGGCGGCCGAGGCCATCCCGTCAAAGCAGTTGTTGTGAAAGTATATCTTCATTATACTCATAGGTATGCAAGAGTCCGCAAAGGCGCCCCAAGGCATGCGCCTGGGCGCGGCGGCCGAGGGCGACCGTACACACTACCACACTCGCCGACCCGGGGGAAGGACATTTGGCCCCCGCGCCGGCCGGTGCCCGGGAATGGAAAACTGCTGGAATGCATGCGGCTCCGATGCTATATTGCAGGTTTTATCTCCGGCTGTGCCCGTCCGCCCCGTCAGGTGAGGGGGGCGGCACCGGCCGGGTTGCGAGGCGGATCATGAAAGAAGGAATCCATCCCAAGTACCACACCATCACCGTCAGCTGCGCCTGCGGCAACCGGTTCGAAACCCGCAGCACCAAGTCCGAAATCAGGCTGGAGCTCTGCTCCGAGTGCCACCCGTTCTACACGGGGAAGCAGAAGCTGGTGGACACGGCCGGCCGGATCGAGCGTTTCCAGCGGCGCTACGGCCTGGACAAGGACGGGAAGCCCAAGTCCTAGCGCTGTACGTGGTGAACCTGCAACCAGCCGCGCGCGCCGTTCCGGCGCCGCATTCCGCGCTATTGCGGGGGACGGCGCAACGGAAATTCCATGATCGAAAAGCTGAATTCCCTGGAAAGAAAATTCGAGGAACTGGGCGTGCTCCTGGCGGACCCGGCGGTGATCGCCGACCAGCCGGTCTACCAGAAGCATGCGAAGGCCTACCGGGAACTCGAGCCGGTCGTGGAAAAGTTCCGCGAATACAAGGGGATCCTGCACGCCCTGGAGGAGACCCGGGCCCTGGGCGCTTCCGAGACCGATCCCGAGATGAAGAAGATGGTCGAGGAGGAAGCGGCCGACCTCACGCGGCGTGAGGAGGAGTGCCGGAAGGGGCTGCAGACGCTCCTGATGCCGCGGGACCCCAACGACGACAGGAACGTGCTGCTCGAAATCCGCGCCGGCACCGGCGGCAACGAGGCCACCCTGTTCGCCGCCGAGCTTTTCCGCATGTATTCCCGCTTCACCGAGCGGACCGGGTGGCGCGTGGAGATCATGGAGGGGCACGAGTCGGAGGTGGGCGGGTTCAAGGAGATCATCGCGATCGTGGAGGGGGACCGCGTCTACAGCAAGCTGAAGTACGAGAGCGGCGTGCACCGGGTGCAGCGGGTGCCGGAGACCGAGGCCAACGGCAGGATCCACACCTCCGCCGTCACGGTGGCGGTGCTGCCGGAGGCGGACGACGTGGAGGTGGACATCGACGCCAAGGACATCCGCATCGACACCTTCTGCTCCTCCGGTCCGGGGGGGCAGTCGGTCAACACCACCTACTCCGCGGTCCGGATCACCCATATCCCGACGGGGCTGGTCGTCTCCTGCCAGGATGAGAAGTCGCAGATCAAGAACCGGGCCAAGGCCATGCGCGTGCTCCGTTCACGGCTGTACGACATCGCGCTCCAGGAGCAGCAGAAGACGATCGCCGAAGACCGCCGGAGCCAGGTCGGCTCCGGGGACCGGAGCGAGAAGATCCGGACCTACAACTATCCCCAGAACCGCGTCACCGACCATCGGATCGGGCTGACCATCCACAACCTCAACGACTTCATGGACGGCAACATCCAGGCGATGCTCGAGGCCCTGGTGACGCACCACCAGGCCGAGAAGCTGAAGCAGTCGCTGTAGGCCGCTGCCCATGCAGACCCCCGTTCAGACCATCGCCTCCGCGCGCGCGCGCATGATGGGGGAGTTCGGGCGGGCGGGTGTCGAGTCCCCCGCGCTGACGGCCGACCTGCTGATCGGCTTCGCGCTCGGGTGGAGCCGGGAGCGCGTACTGGCCCACCCCGAAAGGGAACTGGGGCCGGAGGCGGGGGCCCTCCTCGACGCGCTCGCGGCACGCAGGGTGCGGGGGGAGCCGCTGCAGTACCTGACGGGGGAGCGCGAATTCTACGGCCGCCCCTTCCGGGTGACGCCCGACGTGCTGATCCCCCGTCCGGAGACCGAAATCCTGGTGGAGGAGGCGATCGGGCGGATGCGGTCCCTCGGGCGGCCCGACCCGCGCTACGCCGACGTCGGCACCGGGAGCGGCTGCATCGCCCTGTCGGTCGCCTGCGAGTTCCCGGAATCGTTCGGCTACGGGGTGGACCGCTCCTTCGCCGCGCTCCGGGTCGCGGCGGAAAACGCCGTGCGGCTCGGGGCGGCCGGACGGGTCGCGTGGGTCGCGGCGGACCTGCTCGAATGTTTCCCGGACCGGGGGTGCCTCGATTTTATCCTGAGCAACCCCCCATATGTCCCGTCCGGGGACTATAATGATCTTCCGCGCGAGGTGAGGGAGTACGAGCCGCGCATCGCCCTTTTCGGGGGCGACGATGGGCTCGATGTCTATCGCAGTCTGATCCCGGCGGGCGCCGCGAGGCTGGTTCCCGGGGGGGAGCTGCTGCTCGAGGTCGGCCGGGGACAGGCCGCCGCGGTGGGGCGGCTGATGGAGGAAGCGGGGCTGCGGCCGGAGGCGGCGGTCCGCGATTTGCAGGGCATCGCGCGCGTCGTCATCGCGCGCCGGCCCGGCCGGAGAACGCATGGATAAGATTCGGATCGAGGGAGGGGTCCCCCTGAGGGGGCGGGTGGAGACGAGCGGGGCGAAGAACGCGGCCCTGCCGGCCATGGCGGCGTCGCTGCTGACCGGGGACGCGGTGCAGCTGGAGAACCTCCCCCGCGTGCGCGACATCCTGACCACGCGCGACCTGCTCGAGAAGATGGGGGCCGAGGCCGAAATCAGGGAAGACGGGACCGGCACCTTCCGGGCCGGCGAGATCCGCTCCTTCGAGGCGCCCTACGAGCTGGTCAAGACGATGCGGGCGTCGATCCTGGTCCTCGGCCCGCTCCTCGGCCGCTTCCGCAAGGCGCGGGTGTCCCTGCCGGGGGGGTGCGCCATCGGCGCCCGCCCCGTCAACATCCACCTCGCGGGGCTGGAGAGGATGGGGGCGGTGTGCGAGGTGGCGCACGGTTACGTGGAGGCGTCCACCGAGGGCCTGCGCGGCGCCTACATCCAGATGGAAACGGTGACCGTGACCGGGACGGAAAACCTGATGATGGCGGCGACTCTGGCCGACGGGGAAACCGTGCTCGACAACGCCGCCTGCGAACCCGAGGTCGGCGACCTGGCCGCCATGCTCCGCGCCATGGGGGCCCACATCGAGGGGGACGGGACGCGCACCATCCGCATCCGCGGCGCCCGCCGGCTGCGCGGCTGCCGCCACCGCATCATCCCGGACCGGATCGAGGCCGGGACCTTCGCCGTGGCCGGCGCCATCACCCGGGGGGACGTGGAGGTCGCCGGCTGCAACCCCCAGCAGCTGACGGCGGTGTTGACGCAGCTGGCCCAGGCCGGCGCCGAGATCTCCATCGGGAAGGACGGCTTCCGCATCCGGGGGCGGGACCCGATTTCGTCCAAGAACGTGACGACCTACCCCTATCCCGCCTTCCCCACCGACATGCAGGCCCAGTACATGGCGCTGATGACCCAGGGGGACGGGACCGCCATCATCACCGAGACGATCTTCGAAAACCGTTTCCTGCACGCGCTCGAAATGATCCGGATGGGGGCCGACATCACGATCGAGGGGCGGCAGGCCCTGGTCCGCGGGGGGCGGCCGCTGACGGGGGCCAGGGTCCTGGCCTCCGACCTGCGGGCCAGCGCCTCCCTCGTCCTGGCGGGGCTGGTGGCCGAGGGGGAGACCGTCATCGACCGGGTCTACCACCTCGACCGGGGCTATTACCGCATCGAGGACAAGATGGCGCAGCTGGGAGCCCGCATCGAACGGATCCATTGAAGAGGCTGGTATCGGCCATGATCCCCTTTGCAGTCAAGAAGCTCTTTTTCTACGCCTACAAGAGAGGAATGATGAAGCTGTTCGGGTGCCCCTTCTGCCAGGTGGCCGCGCACGAGCGCGCGGCCGCGATCCTGTACGAGGACGAGCACTGCGTCGTCTTCCCCGACATCCACCCGCAGGCCCCCGTGCACCTGCTGGTCATCCCGCGCCGGCACATCGGTTCCCTGAACGACCTCCTGGGGGAGGACCGGGATCTCGTCGGCCACATGATGACGGTGGTGGGGGAGATGGCGCGCCGGCAGGGGATCGACCGTACCGGGTACCGGACCGTCATCAACACCAACGCCGAGGCCGGCCAGACCGTTTTCCACCTTCACATCCACATCCTGGGGGGCCGGATCCTGAAGTGGCCCCCGGGGTAAAGTCCGAGGAATCGCGATGCCGAATGAAGAGAGACCCGTCGAAATCGTCCCCGACCCGCACCGGAGCTCCCCGCGGGTCTACTCCAATTACGTGCAGGTGAGCGCCTCCCCCGTCGACTGTACCCTGACCTTCTGCGAGGTGATCGGGCCGCAGAACGAGGAGGAGGCGCGCGAGATGCGCCAGAAAGGGGTCCTGCCGGCCCCGGTGAAGGCCGTGATCGCCATCCCCATGCAGATCCTGGAGGGGTTCATCCAGGCGCTCGAGGCCCAGCGGAGAAAGAACGCGGGGGGCGGCGCGAGCTCCAGCGGGACACGGGTGCA
>JAFGSS010000067.1 GCA_016934555.1 Acidobacteriota bacterium
ATCCGCGACGTCGGGCGCAGCCTGGACATCCCCTACGGCGACGTCGACCGCATCGCCAAGCTGATCCCCGCCGAGCTCAACGCCACGATCGAGAAGGCCCTGGAGCAGGAACCGCGCCTGCGGGAAGAGATGCAGGACGAGCGGATCGCCGACCTGATCCGGATCGCGCGCCGGCTGGAGGGGCTGTCGCGCCACTCCTCGACCCACGCGGCCGGAGTCGTCATCGCCCCCAAGCCGCTGGTGGAACTGGTCCCGCTGCAGAAGACGAACAAGGACGAAATCACCACGCAGTACAGCATGAAGGACCTGGAGTCGATCGGCCTGCTCAAGATGGATTTCCTGGCCCTGACCACGCTGACGGTGATCGACGACGCGGTCCGGAGCGTCCGGGAGGAGACGGGGGTCGAGCTCGACCTCTCCTCCATCCCCCTGACCGACCCGGAGGTCTACCGCCTCTTTTCCGAGGGGCGGACCAACGGGGTGTTCCAGTTCGAGAGCGGGGGGATGAAGACCGAGCTGCGCCGGTTGCGCCCCGAGCGCTTCGAGGACCTGATCGCGCTCAACGCCCTGTACCGCCCGGGGCCGATGGACATGATACCCGACTTCATCAAGCGCAAGCAGGGGCTGATCGCGGTGGAGTACCCCCACCCGCTCCTCGAGGAGATCCTGAAGGAGACGTACGGCGTCATCGTCTACCAGGAGCAGGTGATGCAGATCGCCAGCAAGATGGGGGGGTTCTCCCTCGGGGAGGCCGACATCCTGCGCAAGGCGATGGGGAAGAAGATGGAATCGGTCATGGTGTCGATGCGCGACCAGTTCGTCTCCGGCGCCGCGGCCAACGGGATCCGCGAGAAGGACGCGGTCGCGGTCTACGAGCTGATGAAGCAGTTCGCCCAGTACGGCTTCAACAAGTCGCACGCCACCGCCTACGCCTTGCTCGCCTACCAGACCGCCTACCTGAAGGCCCACCACCCGGTCCAGTTCATGGCCGCGCTGCTGACGAGCGAAATCGGCAACACCGACAAGATCGTCATGTACATCGCGGAGTGCAGGGAGATGGGCATCCCGGTGCTCCCGCCCGACATCAACGAGAGCATGCTCCACTTCCACTCGAGCGGCGGAAAGATCCGCTTCGGCATGCTGGCGATCCGCAACGTGGGGGAGGGCGCCATCCGCTCGGTGCTCGAATACCGCGAGCGGCAGGGGCGCTTCCGCGGACTCTTCCATTTCTGCGAGGAGGTCGATTCCCGGTCGCTGAACAAGCGCGTCATGGAGAGCCTGGTCAAGAGCGGCGCGCTCGACTCCTTCGGATGGCGTCGCTCCCAGTGCATGGCCATGATCGACGCCGCGATCGAGTACGGCCAGAAGGTGCGGCGCGACCGCGAAACGGGGCAGAAGGGGCTGTTCGCCTCCCTGGGGGGCGCCGACACCCTCCCGGAACCGACGCCGCCCGACATCCCCGAATGGCCGGCGGAGGAGCGCCTGGCGGCGGAAAAGGAGACGCTGGGCTTCTACGTGTCGGGCCACCCGCTCGACCGCTTCGCCGAGGAGCTCAAGCAGTTCAGCCGCAAACCGCTGGCCGACCTGATCGCCGAGGGGAAGGCGGCCGAATGCCAGGTGGCCGGGATCGTCACCGAGCTGCGCGAGCGCCGCACGCGCAAGGGGGACCTGATGGCCGTCTGCTCGCTCGAGGATCTGAGCGGCTCCGTGGAGACGGTCGTGTTTCCGAACGCCTACCAGAAGTTCGCCCCCTTCCTCCGCTCCGACCGCCCGATCCTCGTCGCGGGCCGCCTGGAGTTCGAGGAGGAGAGGGGGTGCAAGATCGTCGCCTCGGAGATCGAGCCGCTGGCGGGGATCCTCGAGCGGCAGGCCAGGGTCCTCTGCATCCGCGCCTCGGTCGACGCCCTCCCCGCCGGGGCGGCCGACGCCCTCTACGCCCTGCTGGACGGGAACCGCGGCGACACCGGCATCGAGATCGAGCTCTACCGCCCCGCCGATTATGTCGTCCGCATCCAGTCGTCCGACTTCGTCCGGGTCCGATCGAGCCCGGAACTGATCCGGCAGATCGAGGAGATCTGCGGCGCCGGGACGGTCCAGGTCGTCTGTTAGGAGCCTCAGGCCCGCCCGAAGTTGCGTTCGATTTCGCGCATGCCGAAGCGGAGGAGAATCGGGCGGCCGTGCGGGCAGTGGGTCGGGATGCGGGTGCGCTCGAGTTCGTCGAGCAGCCACCGCATCTTTTCGGGCGCCAGCGGCATGTGGACCTTGACCGCGGCCCGGCAGGCGGTGCCGACCGCGATCCGGTCCCGGATCCGCTCCACGTCGAGCGTTCGCTCCTCCGCCTCCAGGCTCTCGAGGATGTCGCTGAACAGGTCGCGGGTCTCCCCTTCCGGGCAGGAGGCGGGGACCGAACGGACCAGGACCGAATCCCCCCCGAAGGGCTCGACGTCGAACCCGTTCCGCCCCAGTTCCGGCAGGAGGCGCCCGAGGCGCGCCTTCTGCTCCGGGGCGAGTTCGATCGCGAGCGGCACCAGCAGCCCCTGCCGCTCGACCCTCCCCCGCTCGATCGAGCGCGCCAGGCCCTCGTAGAGGATGCGCTCGTGGGCGACGTGCTGGTCGACGATGAGGAGCCCCTCGCTGTCGCACCCCACGATGTAGCTGTTGTGGAGCTGTCCGAGGATCTTCACCCCTTCGGCCCGGAAAGGGGCCGGAAAGGCGCGCCCCGATCCGTAGAGCATCCCGGGGACGAGTTTCATGGCAAGGTGCCGCCCGAGTTCCCCCTCCCGCGCGCGCCCGGCGTGATCGAGGGCGCGGGCCAGCTCCGGCGCACCGCTCCAGCCGGGCGCGGCGCCCCCGACGATTTCACCGCGCGGCGGCCCGAAAACCAGGGGCTGCGTCCCGCCCGCGGCCGGCCCCGGAGCGGGTGCCGGCTGCGGCGAATCTTCGGGCGTCTCGGCCACGGCGCCTCCCGGAACGGGGGGGAGGGGTCCCGCGTGCAGGTAGGAGGGGAGCGGCGCGCGCGCGGCGAGCGCTTCTGCCAGGGCGTCGAAGACGAGGCGGTAGACGCCGTTCTGGTCGTGGAAGCGGACCTCGGTCTTGGCCGGGTGCGCGTTGACGTCGACCGCGTCGTAGGGAAGCTCGAGAAAGAGGAGCACCACCGGATAGGCGTTCGGGGGGAGGCGCGTGCGGTACGCCTGGCGCACGGCGCCCAGGATCACCTTGTCGCGCACCATGCGCCGGTTTACGAAAATATACTGGGAATAGCCGTTGGTCCTCCGCTCCGAGGGGAGGGAGGCGAAGCCGTGTACCCGCATCCGCCCCGATTCGCGCTCGAACTCGAGCAGGCGCTGCAGAAACCCTTCCCCGAAGACCTGGTACACCCGCTCCCGCACGTCGGCGGCGCCGACGGCGTGGAGCAGGTCCCTGCCGTCGCTCCGGAGCCCGAACCGGACTTCCGGGTGCGCCAGGGCGTAGTGGGTGACGAGGCGTGCGACGTGCCCCAGTTCGGTTTCCTGCGACCGGAGGAATTTCTTCCGTGCCGGGAGGTTGTAGAAGAGGCCGCCGACCTCGATTTCGGTCCCCCGGTCCCAGGCGATCGTTCGGACGTTGCGGAGCACGCCGCCGTGGATCTCGATCTCGGTGCCCGCGGCGGAGGCGGCATCGGCCGCGCGGGTGCGCAGCCGGAGGCGCGAAACCGAGGCGATCGACGGCAGCGCCTCGCCGCGGAAGCCGAGGGTGGCGATCGAGGAGAGGTCCTCCGCCCGGCGCAGCTTGCTGGTGGCGTGGTGCTCGAACGCCAGCAGGGCGTCGTCTTCCGTCATCCCTTCCCCGTCGTCGGAGACCAGGATTGAGCGGCGCCCCCCCCCCGAGACGGCGACCTGGACCTGGCGGCTTCCGGCGTCCAGGGCGTTTTCGACCAGTTCCTTCACCACCGAGGCGGGGCGCTCGACGATCTCGCCGGCCGCGATCTTGTTCGCCAGGATCTCCGGAAGCACCTGTATCCTGCCCATCCGCCCTCTCCCCCCCGGACTCCTACGTCCCCGCGACCGGGTTCAACCCCTGCTCGAGCTCCTCGAGCGAGGCCTCCCACTGCGCCCCATCCGCCAGCCGCTTAACCCGGTAGCGGCGGCTCGCGAGTTCCTCCTCCCCGACGATGAGCACGTGCCGGGCGCCCATCCGGTTGGCGAGGCGCATCCGGCTCTTGAGGCTGCCGCCGTCAAAATCGACGATACACGACATCCCCCGCGCCCTCAGCCGGCGCGCGATCTCCCCCGCCCTGTCGAGCGCCGCCTCCCCCATGTGCGCCAGGAAGAGGTCGGGCTCCCACCGCGCCTCTTCCGTCGCCTTCTCCGGCAGCGTCATGACCAGCCGGTCCAGTCCCATGGCGAACCCGATCGCGGGCGCGGGCGGGCCGCCGAGCACCTCCGACAGGCCGTCGTAGCGCCCCCCGCCCATGAGGGCGTTCTGCGCCCCGAGCTCCCCGCTCACGATCTCGAACGCGGTGCGCACGTAGTAGTCGAGCCCCCGCACCAGCCGGGGGACGATGCTGTAGGGGATCCCCGCGCCCTCCAGGCGGCGCCGGACCTCGGCAAAATGCGCGGCGCACTCCGGGCAGACATGGTCGATGATCACGGGAAGCAGCGCGATCCCGCCCTGGCACCCCTCCACCTTGCAGTCGAACACCCGCAGCGGGTTGGTTTCGGCCCGCCGGCGGCAGTCGTCGCAGAACCCGTCCATGCCGCGCCCGAGTTCCCCCCGCAGCAGGTCCATGTAGGCGGGGCGGCACTTGCGGCACCCGATCGAATTGACGAGGAGTTTCGCCCCGATACCGAGTTCGTCGAGGATCCCGAGGGCCATTTCCATGATCTCGGCATCGACCGCCGGGTGTTCCGACCCGATCGCCTCGGCCCCGATCTGGTAAAACTGGCGCCAGCGCCCCTTCTGCTTCTTTTCATGCCGGAACATCGGCCCGAGGTAGTAGAGCCGGTCGAGTCCCCCCCCCCGGTACATGGCGCCCTGGATGTAGGCGCGGACGACCGACGCGGTCGCCTCCGGGCGCAGGGTCACCGAACGGCCGCTCTGGTCGCGGAAGGTGTACATCTCCTTGCCGACGATGTCGGTGTCCCCCCCGATCCCGCGCGCGAACAGTTCGGTGGGCTCGATGACGGGGGTCCGGATCTCCCGGTACCCGTGGCGCTCGAAGATGCGGCGCGCGCACTCCTCCACGAGCCGCCAGCGCTCGGTCTCCCCGGGGAGGAGATCGCGCGTCCCCGGCAGGTTGTTGGACAGGGGTTCTGGCATCGGTGCGTCCTTGTCGAAAAATTAGAATCGTAGCAAATTCCGGGGGGCGCGGCCCCCCTTTATCCCGGGAAATTTCATCCCGTGTCCTGGAGCCGCCGGAACTGGTCCGTCCGCCGGCGCAGCTCGAGCCAGGTCTCGAAGAGCGCGGGGGTCTCGAGCCAGATCCGGAACCAGAGGGCGATTTCGCTCTTCTCGAGCCGCCGCCGCGCATCGACGCGCGGGTTGCGGGCGATCTGCTCCGCCCGCCGCCGCCCCAGCAGGGCCAACTCCCGGCAATACCCCTCCCCCTTCCGGTCCCCGAGTTCCTGGTAGCGGAGGCGCAGTTCCTCCAGCCACCGGAGGGTGTCCTCCGCCTCGGCGAAGGTCGCAAACTTCAGCCGCCCGGCGAACACCCCGTCGTAGGGGGGGTCGAAAGAGTCCGGTCCCTTCATCTCCTCCCGCCCCCAACCGGGCAAGAACGACCTATGCAAAGAGGCCCGGGTCTGTTATGTATGAATGCCGCCATCAGGGCGAGAGTATATCATCCCAGAGGGGCGAGAGCTTGAATTCCCTTGCCGTCTACATCCTGGCCCGGCTGGGCATCGCGTTTTTCCGCCTGCTCCCCCGCGCGGCGGGGGGCGCGCTGATCCGCGCCCTCGCCTCCGCCTTCTACCGCCTCGACCGACGGCACCGCCGGATCGCCGACGTCAACCTCCGCATCGCCTTCCCCTCCCTGCCGCAGCGCGAGAGGGGGCGGATCGCCCGCCGCAGCTTCCAGAACGCGGCCCTCAACCTGCTCGAAATCAGCCGCCTCCCCGCCCTCTCCCCCGCGAACATCTCCCGCCTGGCGGTCTACGACGAGGTGGAGGGGCTGGAAAACTACCGGGAGGCGCGCCGGCGGGGGAAAGGGATCCTCTACCTCACCGGCCACTTCAGCTCCTGGGAACTCCTCCCCACGGCCCACGCGCTCTACGGCCACCCGCTCGCGTTCACGACCCGGCCGCTGGACAACCCGCATCTGGAGCGCTACCTGTCTTCGATCCGCGCCCTGCACGGCAACCGCGTCCTCCCCAAGTGCAACTCGGCCCGCGGCATCCTCAGGGAGCTCCACGCGGGGCGCGATTTCGGCATCCTGATGGACCAGAACACCAGCCCGGACGAGGGGGTCTTCGCCCGCTTCTTCGGGGTGCCCGCGGCCACCTCCTCGAGCGTGGCGGTGTTCGCCCTGCGCACCGGCGCCCCCGTCCTCCCCGGCTACCTCACCCCCATGGAGGGGGGGCGCTACCGCATCCGCTTCCTCCCCCCGATGGAGGCGGTGCGCACCGGGGACCGGGAGCGGGACATCGAAGTCAACACGCAGCGGTTCAACGACGTGCTGGAGCGGATTGTGCGCGAGCAGCCCGAGAGCTGGCTCTGGGGCCACCGGCGCTGGAAGAACCAGCCGCGCGAAAACCCGCAGGACCTCTACGCCCTCTCCCCGGAAGAACTCGCCGCCTTCCTTTGGGGCACCCGAGGCTAAGGCAAATCGAGCAGCCGGGTGAATTCGCGCTTGTAGCGCACGCTGTCGAGCACCGATTGGACGTTTTTCAGCTCTTCCCGCAGGAGCGCGCGGTACCGTTCCGGCTCCAGTTCGACGGCGCGCGCAAACGCGGCGATGGCGGGCGCGGGAAGGTCGTTTTTCGCGTACAGGACCCCGAGGTGAAAGTAATTCCGGGCCGTTTCCTCCCCCAGTTCGATCACCGCCTCGTTGGCCTCGATCGCCTCCCGGTCCAGCCCCAGCCGTTCCGCCACCCGCGCCAGGTTGGCCCAGGCCCCCCCGTAGCGCGGGTCGAGCTCGACCGCGCGCCGCAGCGCGGCGCGGGCCTCCTCGAACCGCTCCCCCTCCGCCAGGAGCGTCCCCATGTTGTAATGGACCTCCTTCTGGCCCGGGTCCGCCTCGAGCGAGCGGGCATAGGCGCCGAGCGCCTCCTCGTATCGCCCCGCGTCCCCGTAGAGGTCCCCCAGGAGGAAATGGACGTCGGCGCTCTCCGCCCCCGGCCCGGCGGCCCCCTCGAGCACCTCGATCGCCTCCCCGGTCCGGCCGAGCTTGGCCAGGGCGAAACCGAGGCGCGAGAGGACGCGCGGACGCGCTTCCCCCCCCGCCAGGGCGGCCCGGTAGCTCGCGGCCGCCTTCTCGTACTGCTGCATCAGGCTGTAGGCGTCCCCCAGCCGCTCCTGCACTTGGGAGTCCTCCGGCCTCTGCCGCGCCGCCTCCTCCAGCTGCGCCGTACCCTCGGCCAGCTTCCCGCTCCCCAGAAAGAGCAGCCCCAGGTTGAAGCGCGCGGCGAAGTGGTCCGGCGCCCCCGCGAGCAGCTCCCGGTAGTGGGCGGCCGCCCGCTCCCCGTCCCCCCGCTTCTGGTAGAGGAGGGCCAGGTCGAAGCGCAGGGCGGCGTCCCCCGGCTCGCGCGCCAGGAGCTTTTCGAGGTTTGCCGCCGCCCCCTCCTCCCGGCCGTTGCGAAGCTCGAGGTAGGCCAACGCCTTCAGCATCTCCAGGTCGTCGGGCCGGCGTGCCGTTCCCGCCTCGAGCGCCGCGATGGCGGCAGCGGGGTCCCCGGCACCGCGGTAGGCCGTAGCCAGCAGGCGGTAGACTTCGGGGTCGAACTGCGGGTCGATCCGGAGCACGGTCTCGAACGCTGCCGCCGCCTCCGCCATCTCCTTCCGGTTGAGGTGAACGAGGCCGAGGTTGTAGTGCGCCTCCAGGAAATCGGGCTTGAGGGCGATGGCCCGGCGGAAGAGCTCCACCTGTTCGTCGCCGTTTTCGGCGGGGGTGCCAATCATGGCCTCGGCCTTACGGAAGGGGACCATCGCCTCGTGAAACGCCCGGGCCTCCCCGAGCATCTCCTCCGCCCCCTTCTTCCCCTCGGCCTGCGCCTTCGGGGCGCACCCCGCC
>JAFGSS010000068.1 GCA_016934555.1 Acidobacteriota bacterium
ACCTTGCCCAGTCTCCGACCCGTGGTGCGAGAGAGATGCACCGCGGCTTCGTATACGTCCTGATCAAGCGTTACCGTGGTCCTCATGGGTTGATTATGATACGTCGATACGAT
This sequence comes from Acidobacteriota bacterium, assembly GCA_016934555.1. Lineage (GTDB taxonomy): Bacteria > Acidobacteriota > UBA6911 > UBA6911 > UBA6911 > UBA6911. The sequence goes on from JAFGSS010000068.1 coordinate 114, forward strand.
GATGTCAATACATCACAGCCTACCGGGTCTCCACCGTCTCCTGGGTGTGGGTGACGCGCATCCCCCCGTTCGGGCTCGGCTCCTGCACCTCGAGCACCCGGCGCGTCCCCTCCGCCCCCGCGGGAGCGCTCCGCTCGACCAGTTTTCGCACCACGCGCACCCCCTCGCCCGGGGCGGCGGGGTTCCCCTCCTCGCGGGTTTCGGTGATTTCCTCGCGCCCCTCCCCCAGTTCCCTCCGGCTCTGCTGCACCCGGCCGGCGAAGCGCAATTTCCCGTCCAAATCGGCGTTGAAGATCTCGGCCTCCATCCGGCTCTCGCCGCCGTCGACCTTCCACTCCCGCGCCTCGACCTGCCGCTCGAGCCTGAGCCGGTTGTTCACGTCGTAGCGGTAGAGCTGCTCCCCGGTGCGCGTTTCCCCCTCCGACTCGGTGCTCTGGCTCACCCGGCGCTCGACGACGCTCCATTTGCCCGACAGGTCGGGCTGGTAGCGCAGGCGGTCGATTTCGACCGCCTCCCCATCGCGCCGCTCGCTCTGGCGCACCCGCTCCCGCTCCTCGAGCGCGCCCGACGGGCCCGGGGCCAGGGAGCGGAAGGTGACCTCGAACCCCTCCCCTTCCGGCACCGCCCGCTGCGTCTGCCGTTCGACCGCCCGCATTCCTCCGCCCAGGTCCGCCCGGGAGACGGTGCGGGTCGCATCGTACCCGCCCCCTTCCAGTTCCCGGATCTCCTCGACCACGGTCTCGAGCGCTCGGCGCCGCCCGTTGACGTCCTTCCCGTACACCCTCCGGGTGACGCGGGTGGTCGCTCCCGACACCTGCCGCCGGACCTCGATCTCTACGGGGGGGCCGGTGACGACGGCCGCTTCGAGCGACTCCGCCCGGCGCGTGGCCAGGCCCACCCCCGCGGTCTCCCCCGCAGGGTCGATCCATCGGAACCGCGTCCTCTCGTTCTCTGCGGCAGCGAGAGACGTGATCAAAAATGGCAGTAAAAGTAAGGCCGATGCCTGGCGCATGAAACATCCTCCTCCCTTAATGAAAATCCTATGGAGAAGGAAAATCAATCCCAATCAGGAGGCGCGCCCGGCGCGGGCGGGCTCGACGGCGGGCGCGGACGCCCCGGGCGCGGACGCCCCGGGCGCGCTTTCCACCAGGAAGAGGTTTTCGAGCGCGTCGGCCACCAGGTCCTTCGTCAGGCGCGGCTCGCGCCCCATGTAGCGGCAGGTGGCCTCGGCGTGCTCCACGATGAAGGCGGGATGAAACGCCGCGCAGGAGCCCCCGTGCCCGGGGTAGAACTCCTCCAGCAACCAGGAGAGGATATCGTCGGGCAGCTCCATTCCCTTCCGGCGGCAGACCCCCTGGAAGATGCTGACGTAGTCGGCCATCGAGGGGGGGTCGAGGTGGAGCTTGTACTTGACCCGCCGCATCAGCCCGGGGTCCATCAGCTCGCGCGGCGAGAGGTTGGTGGAGAAAATCACCAGCTCGTCGAACGGCACGTCGAACTTTTTCCCGGTGTGGAGCTTCAGGTAATCCACCCTCCGCTCGAGCGGGATGATCCAGCGGTTGAGCAGGTCCTTGGGGCGTACCAGCTGCCGGCCGAAATCGTCGATGATGAAGACGCCGCCGATCGCCTTCATCTGCGGCGGGGCCTCGTAGAACTTGGCGGTCTGGTCGAAATCGAGGTCGAGCATCTCCAGGGTCAGTTCCCCCCCGGTCACCACCACCGGGCGCCGGCAGCGGATCCAGCGCGGGTCGGGCCTCTTCTTCAGAAGCTCGCGGTAGTCCCCCGCCCCGCTTCGCTCCTCCCGGATCTCCTCGTGCACCGTGGGGTCGTAGACGCGGATCACCTGCCCATCGACCTCGACGCAATGCGGGACGAAAATGGGCTGAGCGAAGGCCCGCCCGATCGCCTCGCTGATCGAACTCTTTCCGTTGCCGGGGGGGCCGTAGATCAGGAGCGACTGCCCGGAGTTGACCGCGGGGCCGAGGCGGCGGATGACGCTCGCGGGGAGCACCAGGTGGCAGAGCGCCGCAGCCAGCCGCTCCATCGAAATCTGCTCGTTGGCGAGCCCCTGGCGCACCACCTGCTCCTGGTACTGGGCCAAAGGAACCGGCAACGGCCCCACGTATTCGCACTGATGAGCCGATTCGATGGCAAGGTCCCGGGCCGCCGTCGTGAGGGAGTAGCGGGCGACGCGGGAGTCGGCCCCCTCGAACCCCTTGATTTCGACAAACCCCTGCTGCTTGAGTTTGCCGAGCAGATCGTCGACGATCCCCTGCCCCAGCCGGAGCTGGGCGGCGATTGCCACGTTGGTCTCGAGCCCCAGCAGGTACATGCTCCGAAACAGGAGGGCGCTGACGAACTTCACGTTGAGCCCGGTTTCCTCGAGCCTGGCGGGCATGGGGGGGAAGAAATCTTCGGCGATCGGGTCCATG
>JAFGSS010000009.1 GCA_016934555.1 Acidobacteriota bacterium
AATGGTAGGCGAAGGAAAGACGGCTGAGGAGAAAGGGCGGGAATTGACCCCGGCGATGGAGGATTACCTCGAGGCCATCTACTGCATCGGCCAGGGGAAGCGGGTGGTGCGGGTCAAGAACATCGCCAGCCGGATCGGGGTCAAGATGCCGACCGTCACCAGCATGCTCAAATCGCTCAACCAGAAGGGTTTCGTGGATTACGAGAAGCACGAATACCTGGAGTTGACCCCGGAGGGGGAGAAGGTCGGGCGGGAAATCAACCAGCGCCACCAGGTCCTTCTCTCTTTTCTGATCGATATCCTGGGGATCGATCCCGAGGTGGCGGACGGAGAGGCCTGCAGGATCGAGCATGGAATCGGGGCGGAGACCATGGAGCGGCTGGTCCGGTTCATCGACTTCATCGAAAACTGTCCGAGGACGGGGCGCGATTGGGTCAACGCTTTCGGCGCCTACCGGGAAGGGGCGGCCCGGGGCTGCTCCTCTCACCTTGAGGATTGCATCGAGGAGATGCAGCGGAAGCGGGAGCGGCTGGACGCCGGAGAGGAGGGGGACGGTGACTCTCAGTAAAGTGAATTCGGGCGAAGTCACCCTCAAGGCCATCTGCGGAGGACGGTGCCTCAGATCAAGGCTTTACAGCCTCGGCCTGACCCCGGGCTCCAGGTTTTCCGTCCTGCGCCATGACGGCTGCGGCCGGCTCACGATCCGCGTCAGGGACTGCGTTTTCGCCCTGGGAAGCGGCATGGCCGAAAAGATGGTCGTGGAGTGAGGGCGATGGGCGGAGCGCGCAGGTTCCCGTGCCTGATGATGTGCGTCCTCCTGTTCCCCGCTTTTGCCGCCGCCGCGGACTCCGGGGACACGGGCGACGCCGAAGCCGGAGTTCTCAGGTTTCTAAGGGATCGCATCGAGCATGAGGGGTTGATCGAGTTCGGAGCCCTGCACCGCTCGGACGATTCAGGTGAAGCAGGCTCCGATCGGGTTTCCGAGTTCAACCTCATCACGGCGGAGCTTGCCGTCGGAATGAGGTTCCACTCCTGGATCCGGGGGGATGTCACGCTCCTGTATGAAGACGCTCTCGGATGCAGGGACCGGAATGGGGCGGTGGATGCCGCTTCGGTCACCCTGCAGAACCGGGGAAAATTTCCCCTCTCCCTTTCCGTCGGAAGGCTTTACGTGCCATTCGGAGCCGCGCTGACGCGCCTGCCCGACGATCCCGCCGTGGATCAACCCATGACGCTGCTGCTGGGGGAAACGCGGGAAGAGGCGGTGGTCGCGGCGCTCAGCCATTCCGATTTTGTCCTGTCCGGCTACCTGTTCGAAGGGGACATCGGAAGGGCTTCCGGGTCCAGGGCTTCCTTCGGGCTGGACGGGCGCTACGAACTTCCGGAGTCGGGCCCGGTGGACCTGCTGCTGGGGATCTCCTACATTTCCAACATCGCCTCGTCCAACTGTCTCGCCGAGTCCGTCGCCGATCACGGGACCGCGACGGTCCGGGATTACGTGGGAGGGATCGGCGCCTACGCCGAGGTCGGGTTCGCCGGATTTTTCGCCTCCGGGGAGTACCTGACGGCGCTCGGCCGCTTTCAGGCCGCTGAGTTGGCGCGCGCCGACGGCGGCGGGGCCAGGCCGTCCGTCTGGAACATCGAGACGGGATACAACTGGGACTGGGGCCGAAAACTGGAGGTGGTGCTGAAGATCGCCGGTTCGGCCGAAACCGAGAAGATCGGGCTGGCGCGCAGGCGCCTCGGGTTCGGGCTGAACCAGGAGATCTGCCGGCGGGTGACCGCCTCCTTCGCCCTGCTCGGCGACCGCTTCCACCCCGGGGACATCGACGGGAAGGACAGGGGGGGCGCCATCCTCGGTCAGGTCGCGGTCCGTTTCTAGGTCGGGTATGAAAAGGGGGCGGGATGGTAAGGATCATGCTGCGGCGGATGAAGGAGAACCAGTCGGGCGTCATTACGGCCGTTCGGGTGAAGGGGGAACTGGGGCGGCGGATCCGCGACATGGGACTGGTGCCGGGGACGGCGGTGAAGGTCTGCGGGCGCGCGCCACTCTACGACCCGGTCGCCCTGAAGGTGATGGGATTCAGCCTGACGCTGCGTAACAGCGAGGCGGACCACATCGAGGTGGAGGTGGGATAGATGCAGGCGACCATCGCGCTGGCGGGCAACCCGAACTCGGGCAAAACCACCCTCTTCAACGCCCTGACCGGTGCGCGCCAGCACGTGGGGAACTACCCCGGGGTGACGGTGGAAACGAAGGAAGGGGTCTGCAGCCACCGGGGGGGCGAGCTGCGGATCGTGGACCTTCCCGGGACCTACTCGCTGACGGCCTATTCGATGGAGGAGATCGTCACCCGCGATTTCCTGACCGGGCGGAAGCCGGACGTGGTCATCGACGTCGTGGACGCCTCCAACCTGGAGCGGAACCTCTTCCTGGCCGTGCAGCTCATGGAGATGGGGGCCCCGCTGGTGCTCTGCCTCAACATGGTCGACGCCGCACGGAACCGGGGGATCGAGGTGGACGCGGGCGCTCTCTCGACCCTGCTGGGGGTCGAGGTGGTCCCGACCGTGGCCCGGACCGGGAAGGGGCGGGAGGCGCTGCTGGACGCCGCGGTACGGAAAGCGCAGGACGGGACCGGATCCGAACCGCTCGTGATCTCCTACGGCAACGACCTGGACGAGGCCATCGCCTCGATGCAGGACCGGATCCGTTCCCGCGCGTTCCTCGCCGGGGCGGGCCCCGCCCGCTGGATCGCGCTCAAATACCTCGAGGAGGACGCCGAGATCCTCGGGAAGGGGGACGCCGCCGACCCGGAGCTCTCGGCCTCGCTCAGGGAGGTGGTGCGGAAGGTGTCCCTTCACATCGCCCGCACCCTCGACACCGAACCGGAGGCCCTGATCTCCGACCAGCGCTACGGCTACATCCATGCGCTGCTCCGGGAGGGGATCGTCCGGCGGCAGCATGACGAGAACCGGATGTACGTCTCCGACCGGATCGACCGGTTCCTGACCCACCGTCTCCTCGGCCCGCTGGTCATGCTGGTGGTGGTGATGGGGCTCTACCGCTTCATGTTCACCTACAGCGAGCGGCCGGTGGAATGGGTGGAAGGGATCTTCGCCTGGCTCGGCCGCCTGGCCTCGGCGCACCTTCCCGAGGGGATGCTGCGTTCGCTCGTGGTCTCGGGCGTCATCGACGGGGTGGGGGGAGTGCTGAGCTTCGTCCCCCTGATCCTGCTCATGTTTTTCGGCATCGCCTTTTTGGAGGACTCCGGGTATCTCGCCCGGGTGGCCTTCATGCTGGACCGCGTTTTCCGCATTTTCGGATTGCACGGGAATTCGGTCATGGCCTTTATCGTGGCCGGAGGCATCGCCGGGGGGTGCGCCGTCCCCGGGGTCATGGCGGCGCGCACCCTGCGCTCGCCGCGGGAGCGGCTGGCCACGATCCTGACCGTCCCCTTCATGAACTGCGGCGCGAAGCTCCCGGTCTTCGCCGTGCTGATCGCGGCTTTTTTCGCCGAGGCCAGGGAGACGGTCATGTTCGCGATCACCCTGATTTCCTGGGCGGGGGCGCTCCTGGCCGCAAAACTGCTGCGCTCGACCGTCATCCGGGGCCCGGCCACCCCCTTCGTCATGGAACTCCCCCCCTACCGGGTCCCGACCCTGAGGGGGTTGCTGATCCACACCTGGGAGCGGACCTGGCAGTACATCAAAAAGGCGGGGACGGTGATCCTCGCCATCGCCATCGTCCTCTGGGCCATGATGACGTTCCCCGCGCTTTCGGATTCGCACTCCGAAAGGTTCGAGAGGGAACGGGCGGTCATTCTCGCTTCGGCCTCCACGGAGAGGGCGGGAGAGCTCGAGGCCGTCGCCCGGGCGGAGGCGGAGGCGGGGCTCAGGCATTCGGTGGCCGGCCGCATCGGCGGCGCCCTCGAGCGGGTCACGCGCTGGGCGGGGTTCGACTGGCGCACCAACATCGCGCTCCTGGGGGGATTCGGCGCCAAGGAGGTGGTGGTGTCCACCCTCGGGACCGCCTACTCCCTCGGGGAAGTGGACCCGGAGCGGAGCGGGGGGCTGGCGGAAACCCTGGCGACCAACCCGGGGTGGAACCGCGCGGTCGCCTGGAGCCTCATCATCTTCACCATATTTTATGCCCCCTGCTCCGTCACCGTGGTCTGCATCGTCCGGGAGGCCGGGTCGTGGAAATGGGGCGCCTTCTCGGTCCTCTTCAACACCGCCGTCGCCTTTGCGCTGGCCGTCATCGTGTATCAGGCCGGCATGGCCCTGGGAGCCGGATGATGGAAATTTTTCTGGTCGTACTCATTGTCTCCCTGGCCGCGGGCTGGCTTTTCTGGAGGATCCGGCGCAGCGTCCGGCACCCGGTCTGTAGCGGATGCGGCGGATGCCCTCGGGCCGGGAGCCGATCTGCGCCTGTCCGTGCCCCCGGTGACCGAAAGGATCCGCGCTTTCGCGCCTGACGCCCTGCAGCTCCGCCCCCGGGTCGACCGGGCCCATCCGGGCCCTGATCGGATCGGCCGGCATGCGGTTCCCCCTTCCGGCCGCAGGCCGATCCCATAGGACAGCCCGCGGCGGAAGTGCAACCGGAGGGTAAAGATTTGCGGTCGCGGGAGGAAATGTCCTACAATGGCGGCCAATGAGAATCCAGATCATTCAGCCCGCGCACTACCGGTCCCCGTCGGACCGGACGCTGCACCGCACCCGGAAAAGGAGCGTGGTCAACCTGACCCTTCCCTACCTGGCGGCCCTGACGCCGCGGGAGTGGGACGTCACGCTGATCGACGAGCAGCTCGACGAGGTCGACTTCGCCGCCGCCGTCGACCTGGTGGCCCTCTCCTGCTGGACCATGAACTCGCTCCGGGCCTACGAAATCGCCGACCGGTTCCGGGAGCGGGGGGTCCCCGTGATCATGGGGGGTCCCCATACCTTCTTCCACGCCGAGGAGGCCCTCAGACACTGCGACGCCGTCGGATTGGGGGAAGGGGAGTCGATCTGGCCCCGCATGCTGGCGGACGCCGCGGCCGGGACTCTCGGGCGGGTCTACCGTGCGGAATCCCTCCATGGCCTCGCCCGGCTGCCGCTCCCGCGCTACGAGCTGATCGATCTCGGGCGCTACGACCTGTTCAAGACCTACTCGGTGCAGTCCTCCCGGGGATGCCCCTTCCGGTGCGAATTCTGCTCCGAGCGGATGTACCTGGGGGACCACTACCGCACCCGGCCCGCCGGCGACGTCATCGAGGAGATCCGCCACACGCGGTCGAAGGACATCCTCTTCGCCGACAGCAACTTCGCCGGCAACCTCTCCCACGCGATGGAGGTGATGGAGGCCCTCATCCCCCTGAAAATCCGCTGGTCCGCCCTCTGGAGCGCCCACCTGTGCAAGAACGACGCCTTCATGGACCTGGCCCGGCGGAGCGGGCTGCTGCACCTGAATATCGGCATGGAGAGCATCGACCCGGAAACGCTCGCCTCGATGAACAAGAAGGCGAACAAGGTCGAGGAGTACGAACGGATCCTCGAGGGCCTGCACAGGAGGGGCATCAGCTATTCGCTCAATTTCATCTTCGGCTGGGACACCGAAACGGAAGCGGTTTTCGACACCACGTTCCGGTTCCTGATGGATCACAAGGTGCCGGCCGCCTACTTCAACATCCTGACCCCGGACAAGGGGACCCCCCTTTATGACCGCATGCTCGAGGAGGGGCGCATCCTCGATGTCGACGCCCTGGGGCGGTGGCCGGGGGACCGGTGCCTGATCCGGCCGAAGCATTTCACCCCCGAGGGGCTGGAACAGGGGGTTCGGGACATGTACGTCAGGTTTTACACCTACCGCTCGATGCTGCGGCGCCTCCCGCCGCCGGTCACCGCGCGCAACATCGCCTCCTGGGTCATCAATTTCTCGCAGCGGAAAATGGCGCGGGCGGGGGGGATGGAGTCGTTCGACGATTTCTGACCAGCGCGCCGGCTCAGAAAAAACGCAGGGCGTAGGTGACCCTCGCGCTGCGTCCCATCTCGGGCGCGAGATCCTTGATGAAGGAGAGGTGGTTGCGGTAGAGACGGTCGGCGGCGTTGGAGAGGGTGAGCGACAGGATGTGCATCCGGCGGGACCGCACCAGCGTGAACGATCCCGCCAGGTTGACGACCGTGTAACCCGCCGTGCGGGTTTCGTTCGGGGCGAGGCGCTCCTGGGCGGCCGCCATGACGATTTCGGGCCTGAAGGAGAGGGCGCGCCAGCGCGCATCGATGCCCAGCTTCCCCCGGAGCGGGGGGATCCGGGGGAGCGGGGCGCCGGAGTCGGCCAGTCGGGCATCGACGACGTCGAGCGCACCCGTCAGCCAGAATCCCCGCCGTAGCGCCGCGCCGAGCGCCGCCTCCCCGCCGATGAAACGGGCGTCCCGCTGGGCGAACAACGCCTCCCGCAGCCCGTGGACCCGGTTGCCGGTGAAATCCAGATACACGAAATCGCCGACGCGGTAGTAGTAGAAATCGGCCCGGAGTTCCAGCCGGGGGCCTTCGCGCCTCAGCGACAGGTCGATTCCGTCGGATCTCTCCCGCTTCAGGTTCGCGCTGCCGATTTCATAGGCTAGGTTGCCGATGTGGGGGCCATGGTTGTAGAGCTCCTCGACCGCGGGCGCCCGGAAGGAACGGGTATAGTGCGCCACGGCGGCCACCTTTTCGCCCAGGGGGAGGCGGATCCCGGCGGCCCCCGAAAAGCCCGTGAAGGACCGGCTCGCAAGCCCGGAGGGGGAATAAGCGGTGTGCTCCATCCTGCCCCCGAACTGCAGCCGGGCGGCGCCGAGATTCATCTCCTGCAGGGTGAAGAGGGCAAAGGTTGTCCCCCGGGCAGGGGGAGAGAGCGCTTCCTCCCCCTCCGCCCGGTAGTCGCGGTGGGAGAACTGCAGCCCCGAGGTCCCCTCCATGCGCCCCGCGCGGCGCTGGGTGAAGGTGGCGCGGAGGTTGAAAAGCCTGTTGTCGAAGGAGGTGGCCGCGATTCCACTTTCCAGTTCCTTGTGCCTCCAGCGGCTCAGGCCGGCGGCGACCTTGACCTCCTCCAGGAAGGATCCCGGGAGGCGGGTCCCGGCGTTGAGCCGGACGTTGTGCCAGGAGAAGGTTTCATCCACCTCGGAGGCGTCCCCCTCCTGATGGGGGGATTCCTCATCCTCCCCCTCCGCTTCCTCCCCCTCTTCGTGGTGATGATGGAAGATCCCCGCATAGGGGATCCCGAGGCGACCACGGCTCGTGGCGTAACTCAGGTTGAAAAACGGGCCGTCGGAATACCACCCCAGACCGGCGCTCCCCGCGCTCGCGCGGGTCCTGGAATTGTCCACTCTCCCCTCGGGGCTTTCGTAATCGCCCGCGACCTGGCGTGAACCGTTCCCCCAGACCAGCCAGTTTCCGTGGCCGTACTCGGCCCCGGCGTGCCCGGCGGCGGCATGGGAGTTTCCGGCGCCCGATGCCGTCACCTGGCCCCGGAACCCGGGGTGAGGATGCTCGTGGAGCAGGTGGTGGGCCGTCACCATGTTCACCACCCCTCCGATGGCATTGCTCCCGTACAGGAGGGTGGAGGGGCCCTTGACCACCTCGACGCGGTCCAGGTTCGGCGCATCCACCGGCTCGGCATGTTCGCCCGACTGCGAGGACAGTGTCCCGGTCGGGAGGCCGTCGTTCAGGACCAGGACCCGGTCGCCGTCGAACCCGCGCACGACGGGACGCGAGCTGCCCGGGCCGAAACTGCGCTTGTGGACGCCCGGTTCCCCCGCGATCGTGTCTCCCAGGCCGAAAGCCCCCTGCTCGGCGAGGCGCAGGGAATGGACCGTCGTGACCGACTGAAGGGCGTCGAAGGCGGTCTCCTCCCTCCCCGTCGCCGTCACCGTGACCTCGTGCCGCACCGGGGAAAAGACGAGGGCGAAATCGGCCCGTGTGTTCTCCCCCGCCGCGACGCGGATCTTTTTCACCTGCCCCGTCAACGCGTGCATATGGCTCACGACATCGTATTCGCCCGGGGGGATGTCGGAGAAGCGGTAGTTCCCCTCGGCATCCGTCATCGCGGTCCGGCCGAGCTGGATGAGGGTCACGGAGGCCGAGGGAATCGGCCGGCCGTTCTGCTCGAGCGTGACGGTTCCCTCGAGGACGGCTGATCGGGCCGGTGCGGCCCGGGGGGGCAGAAGCGCCCAGAGGACAATGAATACAAGGGTTTTCGACAGGTTCATGGCTCCGCTATCCGCCCGCGCCGGGAAGGGCCCGCCCGCTCCCCGCAAGAACATCAACAGATAATATAAAGCGGGCGAAGATGCAATAGAGGGCGGCCCGAAAGGGCCGGGCGCGGATTTTTTATCAAAGTTTTGGAACCCGGGGACGATGAGGGCGTAGAAGCATCAGGAAGCGCGATCAAGATCGATTCCTGCGTCACACAGTTGTCACCTCGAACCCTTCATAAGGGCGGCCCGAAAGGCCGCCCTTAGCGCATATAGGCCGGCGCGATCACCATCCCCCCCACGTAGATCACCCAGGGAAGGACAACGGCCAGGGCCGCGTGGGTCCTCGGCAGGCCGGGGCAGACCCGGACCAGCCCCGCGACCAGCAGCGTCATCCCCAGGAAGGTGATGGCATCCAGGGAGACGAGCGCCCGCAGCGCCGCCTGCGACGAGGGGCGGAAGAAGAACGCCGGGTTGGTCGCCAGGGGATTGCCGATGTCAAACCGGCCCGTGTCCGCGATCCAGGTGACCGCCAGCACCTTCATCCCCTCCCGGATCCCGACCGTCAGCAGCCAGACGTGCGCCACCACGGCCAGGACCCTGTTGCACGGGATGTCGCGCCCGAAAAGAACCAGCATCAGCCAGAAGACCGCGGCGGTGGGGAGGGCGGTCACGAAAGGGCCGGCGAAGGCCGTCGCCGCCTGGAAGGCATGGATCTGGGCCTGGTGCTCCAGCACGTTTTCCCTCAGGCCCTCGGCATCGAGAAGCGCGCCGCCGGCCGCGGCGGCATCGACGAGGCGCATCAGCCCGACCCGCCGCAGGACGTAAAGATTCGAGGCCGCCGCGGCAACCGCCGCGGCCAGAAGGGGGAGGAGCCACCGGGGATGGTGCCGGAGGGAGTCCAGGGTGTCGAGCGGGTGCGCGAAGATGGACCAGCAGGATCGGGCCCCGGGTCCGGTCGGTTTTTCAGGCATGATCGGTTCTCCTCCTGGGTTGGTTTCGGGGACTGAATCGGCCCCGCGGCACGGGATCAGATCCAGGAGAGTTCCCGCTCCCCCGGCCCCCCCGCGACTTCCCACAGCGCCGATTCAAGCGCCGGGGGGGGAGGCGACACGCTCACCGCGCCGGCGGGGGCGCGCCCGATTTCCCGCTGCAGAAGGC
>JAFGSS010000069.1 GCA_016934555.1 Acidobacteriota bacterium
CGGGAGGGGGGCTCCCATCCTCGCGCATGACGTTCCCCGCGAGGAAGATCGGCTGGATTTCGCGTGGCGGGGGGCGAAAATCGGGGACGGTGAAGATTCCGGGCTGGGGCACGATCTTGGGCGCCGTGGGCGCGGCGGGGACCGAAGGGGTCGACGGGGTCGACGGCGTCGGTTCCTTCGGCGCCGGACTCTGCTGGGCAGAGGCCGCGACCGGCAAAAGCATCAGGAGGAGGAAGAGGATCCAACGCGGGGGGCGGAGAACAACCATAAGCACCTCCGTAAGGCGGGTTCTCTGGGTTTTTTGACCCAGATACCATTAACATACACCATCCACGGAGCGAACACAACCGGCGCCGGGCGGCCCCCCGGGCGGCTCCGCGGATTTCGTTGCGTGGCAAGGGGGTTTGTGGCACCCTTGCGGCCGTACCGGACGGGAGGAGGTGCATCATGAAGGACGCCGAATGGGACATGCTGCTCGAGGTCGTGCGCGGGGAGGAGCCGCCCCGGATCCCCGTGGGCTTCATCATCGACAGCCCCTGGCTCCCCAACTGGGCGGGGCACACCATCCTCGACTACTTCACCGACGAACGGGTGTTTCTCGACGCCAACCTGAAGGCGCTCGAGACCTTTCCCGGGGCGATGATGCTCCCCGGTTTCTGGTCCGAATACGGGATGTGCACGGAGCCGTCCGCCTTCGGTGCCGTGTCGGTGTGGGAGGAGGACAACTTCCCCTTCGCCAGAAGGACGCTCGCCGCGCCCCGGGACGTCGAGCGCCTGGAGCGGCCCGATGCGCGCAGGGAGGGGCTCCTCCCCTTTGTGATCCGGCGCCTCAAACACCTCGAGCCCGAAATCCAGAAGGCGGGGCACCGCATCCGCTTCGCCGTGGCCCGCGGGCCGCTCAACATCGCGAGCTTTCTCATGGGGACGACGGAGTTTCTGACCGCGCTCCGGACCGACCCGGAACTCATGCACCGTCTGCTCGACCTCGTCACCGGTTTTCTCGTGGACTGGATCGGGTGGCAGCGGGAGTGCTTCCCCTCGATCGACGGGATCCTGCTGCTCGACGACATCGTGGGCTTCGTCGGCCGCGACGATTTCGAACGCTTCGCCCTTCCCTGCCTCGCGCGCGTGTTCGACGCCGGCGTCGCGGTGAAGTTCTTCCACAACGACGCCCCTTCGAAGGCCTCGGCCCCCCTGCTCGCCGACGCGGGGATCAACCTGCTCAATTTCGGCGTGCAGCACACCCTGGAGGAGATGAGGGAATGGACCGGGGGCAGGGTGGCGCTGGTCGGCAACCTCCCCCCGCGCGACGTCCTCGCCGCGGGGACCCCGGAGGAGGTGGCGCATGCGGCCACGGAGATGTACGGCGCGCTCCGGGACCGGTCGCGCCTCGTGGCCTCCTGCGGCGGGGGGATGCCGCCCGGCGCGCCGACCGAAAACATCCGCGCCTTCATCGACGCCGTCGCCCGGCTGTGACCCCCTCGGCGGGCGCCGGACGGGGTCGGCGGCGGGACAAGGAAGGACGGGGGGCTAGCGCACCCCCGCCTGCTTCACGATCTCGGGGACCGACTCCTCCCACTCGATCGCCATGATGTGGACTCCCCGGACCCCGGGGATTTCCCGGAGCTGCCGGACGGTCTCCACCGCGATGCGGATCCCCTCCTCGGCCTGTCTGGCCTTGGGCACCCCCTTGACCCGGGCGATGACGGCTTCGGGCACGTCCATTCCCGCCACCCGGGTGGCCATGTACTCGAGCATGGCGGCGCTCCGGGCCGGGGTGATCCCGGCGAGGATATGGGTGGCGGTGTCGAGCCCGCGCTCCCGGACTCCCTTCATCCATTCCTTAAATTTTTCAATGTTAAATACGCATTGCGTTTGAATAAATTCAGCTCCGGCCGCGACCTTTTTGGCCAGGCGCGGGACCTGGATTTTGGCCGGGTCGGCAAAGGGGTTGGCCGAGGCGCCGATGAAGAGTTCCAGGTTGCCCTCGAGCGCCTTCCCCCCCGCGAAGCGCGCCGCGTCCCGCATCTCCCGGGCAATCTTCACCAGCTGGATGGAATCGAGGTCGAACACGTTCTTGGCCTGCGGGTGGTCGCCGAAGCTCTGGTGGTCCCCCGTCAGGCAGAGGAGGTTGGGGATCCCGAGGGCGGCTGCGCCCAGGATGTCGCTCTGTGCCGCGATCCGGTTGCGGTCCCGGCACACCATCTGCATGACGGGCTCGACCCCCTCCTCGGAGAGGATGCGGCAGGCGGCCATACTCGCCATCCGCACCACGCTCGTCTGGTTGTCGGTGACATTGCAGGCGTCGACGCTCCCCTTGAGCAGCCGCGCCTTGCGGCGCACGACCTCGGCGTCCGGCCCCCGCGGGGGCCCCGCTTCCGCGGTCACGGCGAATTTCCCTGCTTCCAGTACGGATTGCAGCCTGCTTGGACTCATGAGCTTTCCCCCGACCATTCTATTGGAGATCCTTGCGGATCAGCTTGCGCGGACCGCCGTCCCGCGATTTGGACCAGTCGGCCGGAGGCTGGATGATGTCGTACTGGTCCAGCCGCCCCAGCGCCTCCAGCCGGTCGACTATGAGGTTCCAGGCGCAGGGGATTTCGGGGTCGACTTCGCACTTGCCGTCGCGCGATCCCCCGCAGGGCCCGTTCATCAGGCTCTTCGAGCAGCGCGTGACCGGGCAGATCCCGCCGGTCACGAACAGCTTGCAGTCGCCGCAGGCCTGGCAGCGCTCCCCCCACTCCCCTTTGCGCTCGACGGCGCCGATGAAGTTGGTGTCGATCGCCGGGAAAACCTCCCGGCCCGGGGCGTGCTCGGCCACGAGCTGCACGCCGGCGCCGCACGCCATCGAAAGGACGGCGTCGTGCTCCGCCGCCAGGGCGAGCAGTTCGGGCAGGAATTCCGGGTCGCACTGCCGCTCGACGGTGATCTTCGTGATATGGAAGGGGCGCCCCCGCTTCTTCCCCGCCAGGTCCAGGATCCGGGCGAGCATGTCGACCTCCTTCTGCCCCCCCGCGTTGCAGACCGTGACACAGCCGTTGCAGCCGGCGATCAGGATGCGCTCGCGCTCCCCCAGGTAATCCAGGATGGTCTCGATCGGTTTCCAATCTCCCACAATCATGTTTCTATCTCCTTGTCTGATCCTGGACGACGGGGATGGTCAAACTCCCGTCCATCAGCACGAGGACGGAAGCGTCCGGCCCCTTTTCTTCGAGGGCGGCGTCCACGGCCCGCCCGAGCTCGGTGAACGGGCGGATGAACACGCTCTCCATGAAGGCGGGGTCCAGGTCGGTCACCGCCCAGACCTGGGCCCAGAGGCCGATCTCGGCCATCTTGGCCGCCTTGTGATAGCCCAGGACGAAACCCTCCTCGATGCGCCGGAGCGCGTCCGCGGGCGAGCGGGCCGACCCGAGCAGCCGGGCGAACGATTCGTCCCCGATCCCCATGCGGCACTTGGCCACCAGGAGCAGGATCCCCCCCTCCTTGAGCGCGTACTTGGCGTTGTCGATCCCCTTCTGCGCCTGGTACAGGTCGATGTCGGAGGGGAACTTCACCACCGAGATCACGATGTCGGCCTTGCGGGGGATTTCGGCGACGAAGACCTCGTTGGCCCGGGCCACCGCGGGCTCGAGCGAGCGGTAGATGTCGCCGGCCGCGGCGGCGTAGATCCGGTGGTCCCGGTCGAGCACGGTGTTGATGGCGAAGATCTCCTTCTTAACCGTCGAGAGGGCGTCGATCATGTCCTCGTGGACCGGGTTCCCCTCCAGCCGCAGCGCCGAGGCCTCCCGCCTGAGCGCCAGCTTGTGGTTCTGCTCGATCGTGTCGAAGGCGGCGATCCCGGGGAGGAACGACTTGCGCCCCCCGGTGTAGCCGGCGAAGTAGTGGGGCTCGACCGAGCTGATGATGAGGATGCGGTCCGCCTCCACCCCGCGGCGGTTGACCCTCATCTCGGTCCCGTTCTTGGAGGTCCCCAGGTAGACCATCTCTTCGCTCCTGCGGGCGTCGTGCACGAAGATGCGGTCCCGGTACCGGGCGTAGTGCCGCTCGGAGAAAATCTCGACGTACTCCTCGGGCGTCGGCGCCCGGTGGGCGCCTGTGGCGACGATGAAGTGGACCTCCAGGCCCCCGAGCTCCGGCTCGAGGTGATCGAGCACGCGCGCCGTCGGCGTCGGGCGGGTCGCGTCGTTGACGATGACGAGGACATCCCGGGCCCCGGCAAGAAATTCGCGGACTCCCGCCGAGCCGACCGGGTGCTCGAGCGCCTGGCGGATCACCTCCCCCTCGTCCCCGATCGGGACCCGGTTCGGCTCGATGATGCCCTCGATGCGCGCCTCGTCGACGTCGGCCTCGAGATGTCCATCCTTCCCGTAAGGCAGCCGCAGTTTCATGCCTCGCTCCTTGCCAGCAGCGGGCCCAGGGCCCGGACATCCTTCATGAAAGCCTGCGTCACCTCCAGGAACTTTTTCGGGTTCCCCTGCGCGACCTCGGCCACCTGCACGCGCCCGGGGTCGACCCCGATCGCCGCGAGCGGCTTCAGGAGGGCCTCCACGCGCGCCTTGACGCGCGGGCTCCCGCCGTGCTCGCAGTCCTCCTCCGGGCAGGAGACGACCAGCACCCCCCAGGCGCCGGCGTCCAGGGTCGACAGGATGGTCTCGGAGCGGATCCGGCCGCTGCAGACGGTCACCAGGACCTTGTACTCCGCCGTCGCGGCGTCGGGCTCGTAGTTGGCCGTCTGCATCCCCGGGTAGTTGGACCAGCCGCAGGAGAAGACGATGGCCTTGGCCTCCGGGTTGCGCCCGTCGGCGAAAAACGCCGCCACCTCCCGTTCGAGTTCGTCGGGGTTGGTGCCGAAGCCGCGCCCGATGGTGACCCCCTGCTTGGGGCAGACGTCGAGGCAGCTGCCGCACGACTGGCATTTCAGCAGGTCGGTCACGATCCGGCCGTCCACGAAACTGCGCGCCTCGTGCTTGCACATCCGGACGCAGTTCAAACAGAGGGCGCAGACGTCCGCATCGGTCTGGGAAGTGGTGCCGGGGACCTCGAACCCCGCCTCGATGAGGAGTTCCCGGGCGTCCTGGTAGACGTCCTGGATCGGGACCCCGGAGGAGCACGCCTTCTGGCAGCGGCCGCAGTGGAAACACTCCATCAGCTTGCCGGCCACGTACTCCGACGGTTCGATCTCCCCGCTCAGCAGGCCGTAGAGCAGGATCAGCTTGCCCCGCGGGCTGTCGATCTCCCACCGGGTGGATTTGTAGATCGGGCAGTGCTCGTAACAGTAGCCGCAGCGGATGCACTTGTTGAGCGCGCCCTTCCATTTTTCCAGTTTGCTCATATCGCTCATGTTCGCTCCCGCCTACGATTTCTGATAGCGCAAATGCGTCTCGCCGACCCAGTCGTCCGGGCCGTCCATCAGCTTGCCCGGGTTCATGATGTTGTTCGGGTCGAACACCTTCTTGATGCCCCGCATCAGGTCGAGCACCGCCGCCTTCTCGCGCTTGAAGGCCCCGGCCTTGCTGAGCCCGATCCCGTGTTCGGCCGAAGTGGTCCCGCCGACCGACAGGACGTATTCGTAGATCTCCTTGACCGCCCGCTGGGCGGCCTCCCACTGCGTCCCCTTCTCCGTGTCCATCAGGATCTTCGTGTGCATGCAGCCGGCGCCGCAGTGACCGTACGCCGTCATGACGAGGCCGTTGCGCTCGGCGATCTCGTGGATCTTGTTGGCGGTCTCGGCCATCTTGGAAAAGGGCACCGCCATATCGTCGGCCAGCGACGTCGAGGCCAGGCGCTCGTCGTACTTCGACAGCGAGGGGAAGAGCTTGGAGCGGGCGGCGAAGATCCGCGTACGCTCCTTCTCGTCGTAGCTGAACTCGAGGCCGAAGCCGTTGTGGCGCTCGCAGATGGTCCGGAATTTTTCGATCTCGGGATCGATCGTCTCCTTCGCCAGGCCGTCGGCCTCGAACAGCAGGATGGCCTCGACCTCGGGGAGCCCGAGGTTCTCCGCCTTGTTGGCGGCCGTGATCGCGACCTTGTCCACCAGCTCGAGCATCGACGGCTGGCACCCGCTCCCCATGATTTCGCTGATGGCGTCCCCGGCCTCCCCGAGCACGTTGAACATGGCGATCCCGAGGCAACGGAGCTTGGGAATGGGCACGAAGCGCAGGGTGGCCTCGACGATGACGCCCAGAGTCCCCTCCGAACCCACCATGAGGCGCTCGAGCGGGTAGCCGCTCGCCGCCACCCGCGTGGTCGCCCCGAGCGAAACCAGTTCCCCGCCGGCCAGGACCACCTTCATCGCGAGGATGGCGTCGCGCGCCGCGCCGTACTTGACCGAACGGGTGCCGGAGGCGTTGTTGGCGATCTCCCCGCCGATGGTGGCGACCACGCTGGAAGCGGGGGTCGGGGGGTAGAAGACCCCGTGCGGCTTCAGCGCCCGGTTCAGGTCGTCGTCGACCACCCCCGGCTCCACCCGGCAGTAGCCGTCCTGCGGGTTGATCTCCAGGATCCGGTTCATCGCCTTCATGTCCAGGATGATGCCCCCCCGGACCGGGACGGCCTGGCCGCACATGCCGGAGCCGGAGCCGCGCGGGATCACCGGGATCCGCTCCTCGTCGGCGTAGCGCAGCAGCTGTTGCACCTGCCCGGTGTTCTGCGGCCGGACGATGGCGTGCGGCGTTCCCTCGTGGACGCTCGAATCGGAGCCGTAGACGTAGAGATCGGCCGGGTCGGAGAGGACGCCGGCCTCCCCGACGATGGCTTTCAGTTTCTCAAAGTTGATGTCACTCATCGACCACCTCTCGCGAAAACAGGGGATGACGACCGGAACAGAAGGGGGGAATGCGGATCCGCGCCCGTAGAAACGGGCCTCAAACCATTCTCAAGACGACGCCGGGACAAAGAACCCTCCAATCCTCAGGGGGGCACACGCCAAACTTACGATACTTTAGAATATCATAGCCCGGAGGAAAAATCCGGGGCCATTTTCGGGAAACTCTCACGCCGGGGAGCGGGCGAAGCCGAGCAGGAGCCATTCCCCGCGCCGGCGGCGCGAGCGGACCGCGCACCCCGCCCGGCCGAGCCCCCCGCGGATTTCGTCCTCGTCCTGCTCCTGCAGCCCCGAAAGGCAGCCGATGCCCCTTTCCCCGAGCAGGCGCGGCAGCAGGGGGCAGAGCGCCGGAAGCGTCCGGCCGTCGATATTGGCGACCAGGACATCCCCCCGCTGGCCGTCGCACTCCTCGAAAGAGCCCGCCCGCAGCTCCAGCTCCGGCCCGAAACCGTTGACGGCCGCATACGCACGCGCGCACTCGATGGCCTCCAGGTCGTTGTCCACCCCGAGCGCGCTCCGGGCCCCGAGCCGGAGCGCGGCCATGGCCAGGATGCCGCTCCCCGTGCCGATGTCGAGGACCCTCTCCCCGCCGCGGATGTTCTCCTCGAGCCACTCGACGACCAGCTGCGTGGTCGCGTGATGCCCGGTGCCGAACGCGCGCTTCGGGTCAAGGACCAGTTCGACACCGTCAAAAGCGGGGTCGGGATCGTGCCAGCTCTGACGGACGCGGATGCGGCTCCCCAGCCGGATCGGCTGCAGGGACGCCGCCCAGGCCGCGTTCCAGTCCCGGTCCGGCACCGGCTCGACCTCCAGGCGTCCCGCGTCGATGCCGAGCGCCTCGAGAGCCCTTTCGAGCCCCTCGAGCGCCGCACCGTCCCACTTGGTTGCCGGCCAGAAGAGGTGCACCACCCCGTCCTCCCCCTCCCAGGCTCCCAGTTCCTCCCCCCCGTCGAGCAGGGCCAGGATCTCCCCCGCATCCACAACGGCCCGCAGGCTCACTTCCACGTAGTCTTCAGCCATGGGGGAATGATACCGGCAACCGCCCCCCGCCCGAACAGATTTCTGGACATCCACTCTTTGAACGAATCCTGGACATCCACCATTTGGGGCAAAAGGTGGATGTCCAGGATTGGGTCTTCGCCGATTTGGGGCAAAAGGTGGATGTCCAGGATTCGGCGTTGTATGCTTTCGGCATGCCTTACTGGTTTGACGGCAACAACCTGATCGGGCAGTCGGCGGCTGCGGCCGCCGCCGACCCGCGCCCTCGGCGGGAGTTCCTGGGGGCGCTGGCCGCCTATCGCCGCGCGGGCGGGGGCCGCCTGCTGGCCTTCTTCGACGGGGACGACCCCGGGCGGTCGGACCTTCCCCCGGGAGTCGCCGTGCGCTACGCCGCGCCCGAATCGGCCGACGCGGCCATCCTCCGCCGCCTCGGCGAGATCGGCCGCCCCGCCGAAATCACCGTCGTCACCAACGACCTGGAGCTTCGGACCCGCTGCCGCCGCGCGGGAGCCTCGACCCTCGACTGGCGCGAATTCGCCGCGAAGATGCGCATTCGTTCCCGCCGCCCCGGCCGCACGCAGAAGCGCTCGGAGGAAGCGGTCGACGTGGCGGAGTGGATGCAGTGGTTCGGCCTCGACGGGGGGGAGGGCTAGGCCGTCCCAGGCCGCCGTGGTCTCGGCGCCTGTTTTTTGATAGACTTCTCCCGGTTACGCGGACCCTTACCCCTATTCCGTCGGGATCTATGGAACAGACATCGAACAGCCGCAACACCGGTTCCGTCATCAACGATTTCAGCATCCAGATCGCCACCGTGAACGGCTCCGGGAGCCAGTCGGCCAACGCGATCCTGATGCGGGCGATCTTCCGCATGGGGATCCCGGTCAGCGGCAAGAACATCTTCCCCTCCAACATCTCGGGACTCCCCACCTGGTACGCCATCCGGGTGAGCGAGCGGGGCTACGCCGCCCGCAAGGCCGGCATCGACATCGGCGTCGCCCTCAACCCCCACTCGGCGCGCGAGGATGCGCTCGCGGTCAGTCCGGGAGGGGTGCTGCTGGCGGAATCGGCCCTGGGCCTGGGAAAGCTCCGCGACGACGTCCACTGCTACGAAGTCCCCTTCAGCCGGCTGGCGGAGGAGGTCACCGACAACTTCCGGCTCCGCAGGCTTCTGGCCAACATGGTCTACGTGGGAGCCCTCACCCGTCTCCTCTCCATCGACCCCGCGGAAGTGGACGCGGCGATCCGGCGGCAGTTCCCGGACAAGGCCGGGGCCGTCGAGCTCAACCTCCGGGCGCTCGAGGCGGGACGCTCCCATGCCGAGCGCCACCTGGAAAAGACCGACCCCTTCCGCCTCGAGCCGCGCACCCTCACCCGGGGCCGGATCCTCATCGACGGCAACGGCGCGGCGGCGCTGGGGGCGATGTTCGGGGGGTGCACGGTGGCCTCGTGGTACCCCATCACCCCCTCCACCTCCCTGATGGAACAGCTGCAGGGATTCATGCGCGAGTTCCGGACCGATCCCCGCACGCTCAAGGCGTCGTTCGCCATCATCCAGGCCGAGGACGAACTCGCGGCCCTCGGCATGGTCGTCGGCGCCGGGTGGGCGGGCGCCCGCGCCATGACCGCGACCTCCGGCCCCGGCATCTCCCTGATGGCCGAGTTTTCCGGCCTGGCCTATTTCGCCGAAATTCCCGCCGTCGTCTGGGACGTCCAGCGCCTGGGCCCCTCCACGGGGCTCCCCACCCGCACGAGCCAGGGGGACCTGCTCTCCTGCTACTTTCTCAGCCACGGCGACACGCGCCATATCCTGCTCCTGCCGGCCACCCCCGGCGAGTGTTTCGATTTCGCCCAGCAGGCGTTCAACCTGGCCGAGCGCTTCCAGACCCCCGTCATCTGCATGAGCGACCTGGACCTGGGAATGAACGACTGGGTCGCGGAGGAGTTCCCCTACCCGGACCACATCCCGCTCGACCGCGGCAAGGTGCTCCGGGAGCCGGACCTCGGGGCGATGGCCGACTTCGCGCGCTACCTCGACACCGACGGGGACGGAGTCTGCCCCCGCACCCTGCCCGGGAACCGGCACCCGGCCGCCCCCTATTTCACCCGCGGCAGCGGTCACAACCCGAAGGCCGAATACAGCGAACGGCCCGGGGACTACGCCCGGCTGATGGAGCGGCTCGCGCGCAAGATCCGGGGGGCCGTTCCCTCCCTCCCCCCCCCCGTCATCGCCGACGGCGCAGGGGGCCCCGTCGGCATCGTCGCCTGGGGTTCCACGCACGCGGCGGCGCAGGAGGCGCGCGACCGGCTGCGGGAGGAACATGGCCTCGAAACGGGGTACCTGCGCCTGCGCTCCCTGCCGCCCGGGGAGGACACCGTCCGGTTCCTCGAGCGCCACGAGAGGGTGTACGTGGTGGAACAGAACCGGGACGGGCAGATGCGGGCGATCCTGCAGATCGAATTCCCGGCGGCCGCCGCCCGCCTGCGGTCCGTCCTCCACTGCGACGGCATCCCCGTCGACGCGGGCTCGATCGCCGGATCGATCCTGGAATGGGAAAGGAAAGGGGAAGACCATGGCGAGTGACAAACCGCGCCCCGGGGCGCCGAACCGCGCCGGCCTGACGATCGAAGCCTACAAGGGGCGACCGTCCACCCTCTGCAACGGCTGCGGCCACGACGCCATCTCGAACCAGCTCGTCCGCGCCTTCTACGAGTACGGGATCGATCCGGCGGAGGTGGTCAAGTTTTCCGGCATCGGGTGCAGTTCAAAAACGCCGGCCTATTTCCTGGGGCGCTCCTTCGGCTTCAACACCATCCACGGCCGGATGCCCTCGGTGGCCACCGGCGCACTCGTGGCCAACCGCCGCCTCAAGGGGCTGGCCGTAAGCGGCGACGGCGACACCGCCTCGATCGGGATCGGCCAGTTCGTGCACGCCATGCGGCGCAACATCCCCCTGATCTACATCCTCGAAAACAACGGTGTCTACGGGCTGACCAAGGGGCAGTTCTCGGCCACCGCGGACCGGGGCTCGCGCCTGAAAGGGGGCGGCGCCAACGAACTCCCCCCCGTCGACTGCTGCGCCCTGGCGATCGAACTCGGGTGCGGCTACGTCGCCCGCTCCTTCGCGGGGGATCCCAAACAGCTCTCGGCGCTCCTGAAGGGGGCCATCGGCCACCGGGGGACCGCCTTCATCGACGTGCTCTCCCCCTGCGTCACCTTCAACAACCACGAGGGGTCGACCAAGAGCTACCCCTATCTGAAGGGGGCGGAGGAGTGGCTGCACGATGTAGGGTTCATCCCCTATTTCGAACAGATCGCGGTGGATTACGCCGACGGGACCACGAGGGAGATCGCGCTCCACGACGGCTCCCGGCTCACGCTGGGCAAGCTCGAACGGGAGTACGACCCGACCGACCGGCTCGGGGCGCTCGCGAAACTCCGCGCCTCCTCGGAGGGGGGGACATTCCTCACCGGGCTCTTCTACATCCACGGCGGAAAACCGGACTTCACGGAACTCCTCGACCTCGACGACGAACCCCTGTCGGCCCTCCCCCCCGAGAGGGTGCGCCCCTCGCGAGGCGCGTTCGAGCGGATCCTGGCGCGTCTCAGGTAGGGGCGCGGATCGGGCGGGGGCTCCCCCGCCCTCACTGCGAACGGTAGTTGCCGAACTTGAGCTCGATCGAGAAGTCCTTCTCCTTGAGCAGGCGCATCACGGTCTGCAGATCGTCGCGCGAGGGGGAGGAGATGCGCACCTGGTCCCCCTGGATCTCCGACTGGAGCTTCTTGATCTTCTGCTCCTTGATGTATTTCACGATGGCGCGCGCCGTCTCGGTCGGGATCCCCTGCTGCAGGCTCACCTCCTCGACCACCGTCCCCCCGGCGGCGGGCTGGGGCGTGCCGTGCTGGAGGTTCCGGAGCGGCACCTGCCGCCGCACCATCTTCTCCTCCAGCACCTCCCAGGCCGCGCGCAGCTTGAACTCGTCCGGCGCGCGCACCACCAGCTTGTTTTCGCCGCGCCGGAACTCGATGTCGACCTTGAGCCCCTTGAAATCGTAGCGCTGGCGGATCTCCTTCATCGCCTGGTTTACGGCGTTGTCCACCTCCTGGAGATCGCAGCCCGAGGTGACATCGAACGATTGCGTGGCCGCCATGAACGCTCCCTCCCTAAGGCTCGGGGGCCGGCCGGCTGTCCCGCGCCCGTTTCAGTTCCTCCAGGGCGGCCCCCAGTTTCCGGAGCTCCTCCCCGTATGTCGCCCAGTCCCCCTGGCGCTGCGCCGCGACCGCCCGGCTGTAAGCTTCCCCGGCCTCTTCGACCAGGCCCAGGCCCGCGGTCGGCGCCCGTGGCGGCGCCCCCGCCGACTGCTCGGCCAGGCGCGCCTCACCCGCCGCGAAGGAGTATTCCCCCTCGAAGATCCGGGCGATGGAAGCCTCGAGCGTCTCCTCCATGGCGATCCGGTTCTCGTAGGCGACGATCACGCGCTTGAGCTCCGGGATCTTGCCGTTCTGGGCCCGCAGGTAGAGCGGGCGGATGTACAGCAGCGCCTCCTCGATCGGGATGATCAGGAGGTTCCCCTGGATCACCTGGGACCCGCGCTGGTCCCAGAGCGAGATCTGGCGCGCGATCTCGGCGTCCTGGTTCACGCGCGCGACGATCTGGCGCGGCCCGTAGACCAGCTTCTGCTTGGGAAAGCGGTAGACGACGAGCTTGCCGTAGTGCTCCCCGTCGCTGCGCGCCACCATCCAGGCCGACAGGTTGTCCTTCCGACCCGGCGTGAACGGGAGCATCAGGATGAACTCCTCCCGGGTTTCCTGGGGCAGCCGCATGATGGTGTAGTAGGGGGACATCGGGTTTTCCGTGCTCCCGGTCGCGAGGGTCGGAATCTGCCACAGGTCTTCCTTGTTGTAGAAGATCTGCGGGGCCCCCATGTGGTAGACCGAGTACATGTAGGTCTGCACCGTGAAGATGTCCTCCGGGTAGCGGAGGTGCCGGTGGAGGTGTTCGGGAATCTCGGAGAGCGGGCGGAAGACCCCGGCGAAGATCTTCTCGTAGACCCGGATCACCGGATCTTCCGCGTCCGCCACGTACAGGTCCACGTCGCCGTTGTAGGCGTCGACCACCACCTTGACCGAGTTGCGGATGTAGTTGCCCACCCCCGGGGTGCGGGTGGAATAGGGGTAGCGGTCCGACACCGTGTAGGCGTCCTGGATCCAGAAGAGCTTTCCCCCCGAAATCACCGAGTAGGGGTCCTGGTCCAGCATCAGAAACGGCGCCAGCCGGTTGATGCGCTGCCGGATGTCCCGGAAGTAGAGGAAACGGCTGTCGCGCGTCACCAGCGGCGAAAGCAGGATGTTGGGGTCACGGAAGTAGAAGGCGAACAGGAGTTTCCGCAGCAGGGAGTGGACGCGCACGCCCCCCTCCCCCTGGTAGCGGGCGTAGACGTTCTCCTCGCCCGAGGGGTAATCGAACTCCTCCTGCCCCGTGTGGACCAGCGCGTAGCTGTGCGTCAACTCCCCGTAATAGATTTCGGGGCGGTCCACCTCCAGGAGCGGGTAGGCGGACTCCGGCGGGATGTTCTGCACGTGGAGCACCGGCAGCCCCTCCGACGTCATCCGGTTGACGGGCCCCACCGCGATCCCGTAGCCGTGGGTGTAGCTCAGGTGCTCGTTGATCCAGTTCCGCTCCGGGAGGCTCGCGCTGTTCAGTTCGCGCGCCGAGAGCATCAGCTGCTTCAGCTGGCCGTCGATCAGGTAGCGGTCGTTGTCGACCGAGACGAAATCATAATAGGTCCGGATCTCCTGGATCTGCTTCAGGGCGTCCAGCAGCGGCTCGTGGTCCCACAGCCGGATGCTCTGGATGGTGGCGGAGTTGTTCTCGATGTCGCGCGCCGTGAGCGCGGTGTCGCCCGACAGGTCGCGCTCCTCGACCGCGTCGAGATTGTAGGCCTCGAGCGTCGCCCGGATATTGTGGGCGATCTGCGGGCTCTCCTTGTCCAGTTCGTTGGGATCGACGAAGAACTTCTGGATGAACGCGGGATAGAGGTTCCCCCCGAACATCACCACGAGGTAGAGGAGGATGGCGATGACGGCGGGGCGGCTGCCCTTTAGGAACGCGTTGGCGATCCACAGGAGGGCCCCGACGAGGGCGGCCGCCGCGAGCAGGCTGAGCATCGGCAGGCGCGCGTGCAGGTCGGCGTACCCGGCCCCCGAAAAGACGTTGTGCGTGCCGTAAAGAAGCTCGAACCGGTCGAGGTACGCGCTCGCCCCGAGCAGGGCGAAGACCAGCGCGGCCAGGAGCGAAATGTGGACGCTCGGCCGGCTGCGCCCCCCGCTCCCCTTGAGCTGCCCCCAGGTGAGGGCCCCCTTGAAGTAGTAGAGCACCGCCACCCCGATCAGGGCGAGGAAG
The DNA here is from genome assembly GCA_016934555.1 of Acidobacteriota bacterium. GTDB lineage: Bacteria > Acidobacteriota > UBA6911 > UBA6911 > UBA6911 > UBA6911. The sequence continues at coordinate 14,224 of JAFGSS010000069.1, forward strand.
GAGAGCATCAGGCCGAAGCGCACCACGTCGCGCAGAAACGGCAACGTGAAGAAGTAGAAGGACACGTCGCGCCCGAAGACCGGGTCCGCCGAGCCGAAATCGACCCGGTGGAGCCACCGCCAGACCCTTTCCCAGTTGGCCGCGTACCCGACTCCGATCAGGAATCCTATCGCGAGCGAGGCCAGTCCGGCGAAGCGCCGCACGGTTTCGGGTTCGACCCGGTAGGCCGTGATCTGCCCGTTGGGCGTCGGGATGCCGATCTCGATCTGTCCGGGGCCGCGGTTGGCGAACAGGAGATTGAAATAGAGGAACAGGAAGGCGGCCAGCAGCGTTCCGGACCCGAGCATGCTCTTGGCGTACAGCACCGTGGTGAACACCGCGGTCTTGCCCAGTTCCGCAAACCAGAGGTAATCGAAGTACAGGCCCACGCCGAACGACAGCCCGCCGAAAAGCACAAAAAGCGCGATGACAACGACCATCCAGGTGATTCTTTTGTGCATAACTCTCCTATCCCGGTTTTTCGATTGTCGATGCGGTCCATCATACACGCTTCGGCGCGCCGCTTCCACCGAAACACTCCGGCCGCAAAACCGCGCCGGGCTTGTGCGCGGACGCCGCATCGGGTATTGTGCAATTTTGCCCGTGGTCGGACCGGAATTTCGGTCCGGATCCTGCGGGATCCGGACCGCCACAGAAGGGAATGCCAGTGACGCGCTCAGAGGGGGCTCCCGGAAACGGGATTACGAAGAAGGTATGGATCCAGGCCTCGGCCGGAACCGTCTACCGGGCCCTGACCGAACCGGGCCTGCTGGCTCACTGGTTCTGCGACAAGGCGTCGTGCGACCCGCGCGAGGGGGGGGAGCTGCTGGCGCAGTGGCACCACGGGAAGGCGCGACGGCAGGGGCGCGCCGTCATCACCCGCCTCGAACCGGGGCGGGCGATGGACCTCGTCTGGATCGACGACGGGCAGGGGGCCGACCCCCCGTCCCGCCACACCCTGAGCTACGAGATCCGGTCCAAGTCGGGAATGACGGAACTCGTCATGACCGACCGCGACGACGCGCCCACCGACGAGGAGACGCTGGAGTTCCTGACCGACGGATGGAATTCGGTACTGCTGGAGCTGAAGGATTTCTGCGAAAACCGGGAGCGCACCGCGAAAAAACCGCCCGACGCCCGGCGCTGAACGCGCTTACGCCGGCACCACCGCCGCCGCTTCCGCCGCCGGTCGATGACGCGTATAAATACCAACGTCACAGGCGCTTGCAATCTGCCGGGCGCTTCTGCTAGGATATCGGGTTGATTGGGTCGGCCCATATATCCGGAGGCTAAAGTTATGCGAAAAGTCCCTTTGGGGGAGTCGTTGCGCATCATCAGGAGGGGATCACTGAACTGGCTGGCGCAGCGGCCGATCGTGGTGTCGTTCGAAGTGACGGACGCATGCACCTGCTACTGCAAGCACTGCGATCACGGAGGCCCCCGGGACATGTCGCGGGACCTCAAGCCCGCCGAATACCGTAAATACATGAAGGTGCTCCATCCCTGCGTCGTGCAGATTTCCGGGGGGGAACCGCTGATGCGGGCGGACCTCGAGGACGTGGTCCGCAACATCAAGTCCGCTTCGGGCCTTCCCTACATCATCCTCGTCTCCAACTGGTCCCACATGACCGAAGAGCGCTACCTGGGCCTGCGCCGGGTGGGAGTGGACGAATTCTGCGTCAGCCTCGACTTCCCCGACGAGCGTCACGACGAGTTCCGCGGTCTGCCCGGGCTGTACCGCCACCTCTCCGAGGTCGTCCCCAAAGCGGCGGCCCACGGTTTCGACGACATCGTCATGAACAACTGCATCACCGCCGCCAACGTCGGCGAGATCCAGGCGATCGCCGACCGGGTGGCCGAGTGGGGCGTCAACGTCAACTACAGCGCCTACTCCCCGCGCCGCACCGGGTGCCGCGACCATTTTCTCAATTCGGCCGACCAGCTGGCGGTCCTGGACCGGGGCCTCGCGAAAATCAAGGAGCGCATGGACGCCTCCCACTGGATCACGAACAGCCCGTCGACCCTCGACGCCACGAGCGCCTACTTCCACCGCGGCGGTATGCCCTCGTGCAAGGCGGGGCTCCGCTGGCTCGTCGTCACGAGCGACGGTTGGCTGCAGCCCTGCTCGATGCAGTTCCAGCGCTACGCCCTCCACGAACAGGCGCGCATGGTCCGGGAGTTCACGCGCAACAACACCTGCGACGAGTGCTACGTCTCGATCCGCTCCTACCTGGACAAGTCGTTCCCGCAGCTCCTCCGGGAGAACGTGTCGGAGTTTTTCTCCTTCAAGTCCCGGGCGTAAAAACCGGCAAACCGGGCGCGGACGTCCATCCCCCGCCAGGGGGTGGACCCCGCGCCTTTTTTTGTCCCCCTTCGATCCGCCGCGCGCGTGTGATAATCTTTTCGGTACACCCATGAAGGAGGCGCCGTGAAAAGAATAGTGCTGCTCGCCCTCGCCGGAATGTTCTGCGTCCTGCCGCTCGGCGCCGCGACCGAAGTCCACGACCGCGTGGTGCGCGGGGCCATCGTGCTCCGGGAGATCGCCGCGGCCCCCGACAGCGGGATTCCCCAGGACCTGCTCGACAAGAGCGCGTGCGTCGCCGTCATCCCCGGGCTGAAAAAGGGGGGCTTCATCTTCGGCGCCGCCTACGGCAAGGGGCTCATGTCCTGCCGCCTCGACAACGGGAACGGCCCGTGGAGCGCCCCCAGCATGTTTTCGCTGAAGGGGGGGAGCTTCGGGCTGCAGCTGGGCGCCCAGAGCGTCGACCTGGTGCTGGTGATCATGAACCTTTCCGGGATGGCGAGCCTGCTCGACAGCAAGTTCACCCTGGGGGCCGACGTCAGCGTCTCCGCCGGCCCCGTGGGGCGCACCGCCTCGGCGGAAACCGACGCCTGGATGTCGGCCGAAATCCTCGCCTACGCCCGCTCGCGCGGGCTGTTCGGGGGGTTGACGGTCAAGGGGAGCGCCGTGCGCCCCGACCGGGACGCCAACCACGTCCTGTACGGGCGGGAGATGAAGCCGCGCAGCCTGCTGCTGTACCCGACCGACCCGCTCCCGAAGGACGCCGAGATCCTCCTCGAGCAGCTCAACCGCATGAGCCCCCCCAGGGCGGCCCGCTGATTCAGACCCTCGAGTTGCGGTTCAGGTCGTAGAGGATGCGCAGGCCCTCCAGGGCCAGCCAGGGTTCCACGATATCGATCACGCTCGTTTCCCTGGCGATGGTCTCCACCAGCGCCCCCGTGCCGAAGGTCTTCATTCCCGCCCCCAGTTCGGCGCGGAAGCGCGCGACCATCCCCTCCACCAGCCCCACGTAACCGAAGAGGAGCCCGGACTGCAGGGAGTGGACCGTGTTGCGGCCGATGGCGGAAGGGGGGCGCGTGATCTCCACCCTGGGGAGCTTGGCCGCCCTCCGGAACAGGGCATCGGACGCGATGCCGATCCCCGGGGCGATGGCGCCCCCGAGGTATTCCCCCTCCGCCGAGATGGCGTCGAAAATGGTCGCCGTGCCGAAATCGACGATGCAGGCCGCGCCCCGGTAGATGCGGCGCACGGCCACGGCATTGACCACCCGGTCGGCCCCCACCTGCTTGGGGTCCTCGTAGCGCAGCGGGATCCCCGTCCGCGTCCCGGCGTCCACGACCAGAGGCTCGGCGTGCAGGTAGTCACGGCAGGCGCGCTGGAAGGTCCCCGTCAGCGGCGGCACCACCGACGCGATCGCGATCCGCCCCACCTCGCCCGGGGAGACCCCCGCGCGCTCGAGCAGCTGGGCCACGAGGAGCCCGTACTCGTCCGAGGTGCGCTCGTTGTCGGAGGCCAGGCGCCAGCGCGCGCCCAGCGTTTCGGCCTGGAAAAGCCCCAGGGTGATGCTGGTGTTCCCGATATCCACGGCAAGAAACATGGCTACCTCCCGCGCCCCTCGAGCGTCAGGTTGTCGATCAGGCGTGTCCGGCCGATCCGTGCGGCAAGCGACAGGAGCCCCCCGCTCTCCACCCGGTCGAGTTCGAGAAGCGTCTCCGGGTCGGCGACGGAGACGTATTCCTCCCGCGCAAGCGGCTCGGAGCGGAGCTCCTCCCGCATCGCCGCGCGCAACGCCTCCCCCGCCCTCTCCCCCGCGTCGTACAGGGCGCGGGCCGCGGCAAGCGCGCGGTGGAGCACCGCCGCCGCCCGGCGTTCCTCCGCGCCAAGGTAGGCGTTGCGGCTGCTCAGCGCCAGCCCGTCCGGCTCCCGGACCGTGGGGCAGACGACGACTTCCAGCGGAAAATCGAGGTCGCGCACCATGCGCCGGATGACGGCCACCTGCTGCGCGTCCTTCTGGCCGAAGTAGGCCCGGTCGGGGGTGAAGGCATTGAAGAGCTTGGCCACGACCGTAGCCACCCCCCGGAAATGTCCGGGGCGGCACCCGCCCTCGAGCGGGCGCGTGATCTCCTCGACCGTCACCCAGGTCTGGTAGCCCGGCGGGTAGAGGCTCGCGGCCGCCGGGGTCCAGACCAGGTCGGCCCCCAGGCTCTCGAGCATTTCGAGGTCCCGGCCTATGGGGCGCGGGTAGGCGCCGAGGTCCTCCCCGGGGCCGAACTGGGCCGGGTTGACGAAGATGCTCACCCCCACGGCATCGCACTCCTCCCGCGCCCGCCCGACGAGCGACGCGTGCCCCTCGTGCAGCGCCCCCATCGTGGGGACCAGGCCGAAGCTCCCCCGCAGGGACCGGCGGGATTCCCTCAATTCCTCCAGGTCTTCCGTCACACGCATCGATTCCCCTTCCCTTCGGTCGCGGCCTTCACCAGCAGCCAGAGCAGCCCGTTGACGGGGGTCGGCACCCCGCGGCGCGCCCCCTCGGCCGCCACCGCCCCCTGGATCGCGTCGCACTCCGTCGGCGCGCCGCGCTCGAGGTCCTGGAGCATCGAGGACCGGTTCGAAGCGGTGCGCCGGGCCACCGCCCGCGCCTCCTCCGCCGCGTCCTCGAACGGCAGCCGGATGCCGGCGGCTTCGGCCACCCGGGCGCATTCGTGCGCCGCGCGGGCCACCAGGTCCCAGGCCGCCGGCCGGGCCAGCAGTTCCCCGTTCGGCACCCCGAGCAGCGCGGTAAGCGCATTGATGCCGCAACTGGCCGTGAGCTTCGCCCACAGGAGCGCCTGCACCTCACGGGGATCGCACTCGCGCGCATCGAACCCCGCCCGCCCGAGGAGCCGGGCCACCCATTGCGGCGCCGCCACGACCGTGGGGCCGCCGCCGGCCGCCCTCACGTGTCCGGGCCCCAGGAGCGCGGCCCCCTCCGTGGTGCTTCCGGCGAAGGCGCCCGGGCCGAGTCGCTCCAGGTTCCCCAGTCCGTTCTGCAGCGTGAGGACCACCCCCCCCTTCCTGAGGGCGGGGCCGAGGCAGGGGGCGATCGTTCCGGTCTGCCAGGACTTCACCAGGACGAGCACGAGATCGGCCGCCGGCACCCCTTCCCCGAGCCGGGCCGTGCGGACCCGGACGCTGCGGCTCCCGGCTCCCTCCTCGAGGAGGATGCCCCGCCGGCCGATGGAGTCGAGCGCTTCCGTCCAGCTCCCCACCAGGGTGACCTCGGCCACCGGGGCCAGCCTGGAGCCGAAGAGGCATCCGAGCGCCCCGGTGCCGAATAGGGTGACATGCATCCGGACTCCTCGGCCGCGGCCGTGTCAGTGAAACCGGCCGGACACGTTGCCGTCCGGTCCCGTCTCCGATTCCAGCATCTCGATCTCCCGCACCAGGTCGCGGTATTCCTGGGGGTCCATGGTGTGGCAATGCTCCGCCGCCGGGAACCGGCGCTCCTTCACGTCCCCGATATACTCCGTGAACGCGCGCTCCATCTCGGAAAAAAGATCGGCGTACTTCTTGACGAAACCGGGCGTGAAGCGGTCGAAGAGCCCGAGCAGGTCGTGCACCACCAGCACCTGACCGTCGCAGGCGGCGCCCGCGCCGATACCGATCGTGGGGATCGCCAGCCGCCGGGTGACGAGTCCCGCCAGCTCCGCGGGGACCGCCTCGAGCACCACCGCGTAGCAGCCGGCGTCCTCCAGGATCAGGGCGTCCTCGATCAGGCGCCGGGCCGCGGCGGCCGTTTTCCCCTGCACCCGCCACCCCCCCAGCTGGTGTACGCTCTGGGGGGTGAGGCCGAGGTGGCCCATGACCGGGATCCCCGCCGATACGATGGCCTTGACGGCGGCCGCCCGCTCGCGCCCCCCCTCGAGCTTGACGGCGTCCATCCTCCCCTTCTTCATGAGGCTGCCCGCGTTGCGCAGCGCCTCCATCGGAGAGCCCTGGTAGGTCATGAAGGGGAGGTCGGCCACCAGCTGCGCCCGGCGCGCCCCGCGGGCGACCGCACGGCAGTGGTGGATCATGTCCTCGAGGGTCACCGGCAGGGTGTTGTCGTATCCCAGGACCACCATCCCCAGCGAGTCCCCGACGAGGATGCCGTCGATGCCCGAGCGGTCGAGCGCCACCGCGGTGGCGTAATCGTAACCGGTCAGGAAGGTGATCGGCTCTCCCCGCGTTTTCTTGGATTGCAGCGTGAGGGTGGTGACTTTCTTTCCCGCGGATGCGGAATCGCTTGAGGCCATGGCTATCTTCTCCTTCCGAGTAAGATGCCTGTTTGTGCCGCAACCAGGAGCGGACAGGCAGCGCCGTCCCGGTCCATCCCGGATCCAGGCGGCACCCTATATCATAGGCGACCGGGCGGGGTTTGAGAAGGCCGAACCCCCTTTCCCCCGCCCCGCGAAAGATGTGTCGGGCGGGCGGCCGCTGGGGTAAAATCATTGCAGCCCGTCGCAATCGAAGATCCGCGCACAGAGGGGGAGGCCATGAAAGCACTGGTGAAGAAGGAAGCCCGGCAGGGGTTGTGGCTCATGGACGTGCCCGAACCCGAGATCGGGATCAACGACGTGCTGATCCGGGTCGACCGCACCGGCATCTGCGGCACCGACCTGCACGTCTACGAGTGGGACGCCTGGGCGCGCCGCACCATCCCGGTGCCCCTGGTCGTGGGGCACGAGTTCGTGGGGGACGTGGTCGAGGTCGGCTCCAACGTCTCCGACTTCCGCCCCGGGGACATGGTCAGCGCCGAAGGGCACGTGGTCTGCGGCCGATGCCGCAACTGCCTCGCCGGCCGCAGGCACCTCTGCAAGGCCACCTGCGGCATCGGCGTCAACCGCCCCGGCGCCTTCGCCGAGTACATCTCCGTCCCGATGACGAACGTATGGCACCACAAGGACACCGTCGACCGGGACGTGGCCGCCATCTTCGACCCGTTCGGCAACGCGGTGCACACGGCGCTGGCCTTCAACGTGCTGGGGGAGGACGTGCTGGTCACGGGGGCCGGCCCGATCGGCATCATGGCCGCGGCCGTCGCGCGCCACGCCGGCGCCCGCTACGTGGTGATCACGGACAGAAACGAGTACCGCCTGGAGCTGGCGCGCCAACTGGGGGTGACCGAGGCGCTCGACATCCGCACGGCAACCCTGGAGGACGCCCAGCGCCGCCTCGGAATGCGCGAGGGGTTCGACGTGGGACTCGAGATGTCGGGCAACCCGGAGGCCTTCCGCTCCATGATCGCCAACATGTGCCACGGCGGCAAGATCGCCCTGCTCGGCATCCCCTCGGAGCCGGTCGAGATCGACTGGAACACCGTCATCTTCAACATGCTCACCCTCCGCGGCATCTACGGCCGCGAGATGTACGAGACCTGGTACAAGATGACGGTCATGCTCGAAAGCGGGCTGGACATCCGTCCGGTGATCACCCACCGCTTCAGCGCCGAGGAGTTCGAGCGCGGGTTCGAGGCGATGCGCACCGGCC
>JAFGSS010000070.1 GCA_016934555.1 Acidobacteriota bacterium
GGGGGGCGCCCGCCAAGGGGGGCCCCGTCAACGGGGCAGTAGGAGAATTCCTCCGGATACTCTTTACCGCACTCTGGACACTCTCTGGTCAAAGCCGCTCCCTGTCGGTTGTCGATGCGTCCTCGCCGGGGGACCGCCCCGTCACGGCACGCTGAAACGGGCCGCGGGGAGAAACTCGCCCTGCCCGGCGCGCCCGTGGACCTTGTTCTCCCGCGCGATCACCTTCCCCCGCTGCAGCACCATCCAGGGGGCCCCGCGCACGTTCATCCCCTCGTAGGGCGTGTAATCGGAACGCGAGAGGCTCGTGGCCTTCGAAAGGGTGACCTCGGTTGCGGGATCGAAGAGGATCATGTCGGCGTCGCTCCCCACCGCCAGCGTCCCCTTGCGCGGGAAGAGCCCGAAAATCTTGGCCGGGGAGGCGCTCACCAGGTCGACCAGGCGGTTGGGCGAGATCCTCCCCGCGGCGACGCCGGCGGAATGAACGAGGGACACCCGCTCCTGGACCCCCGCGAACCCGCGCGGGGCCCTGGTGAAATCCTCCTTGCCGAGATCCTTCTGCCCCGCGTAATGGAACGCCCGGTGATCGCTCCCGATCGAGTGGATGTCGCCGCTGGAGATCGCCTTCCACAGGACATCGGCGTGCCAGGAAGGGCGCAGCGGCGGGATGCAGGTGTATTTCACGCCGTCCGGGTCCTCGTACCGTTCGCTCGTGAGCACCAGGAAATGGGGAGAGGTCTCGGCGTAGACGACCTGGCCGCGGTCGCGCGCCGCCTTGACCTTCTCGATCGCGTGGGCGGAGGAGATGCCGCTCAGGTAGATGGGGGCCCGGGCCATCTCGGCGATGCTGATGGCGCGCGCGGTCGCCTGGGCCTCCACTTCCGGCGGCCGGGCCTCGGGAAGGTACCGGACCGACGTCTTCCCCTCCGACGCCAGCCGGCCGAGGTAGGTCCGGATGATGTCCCCGTTCTCGGCATGCAGGCAGACGATCGCCCCGGCGCCGCGGGCGCTTTCGAACAGCTCCAGCAGCTGGCCGTCGTGGATATACCGTTCGCCCCACCCGTCGAGCCGGGCGTGAAAGCTGGTGACGCCGGCGGCGACCATGGCGGGGATTTCCCCGAGGATCCCCGGGGTCACCTCGCTGAGCGCGATGTGAAAGCCGTAGTCCACCACCGAACGCCCGGCCGCCTTCTCCCTCCACTTCTCGAGGGCCCCGGCCAGGGTCCCCCCGGGGACCTGTTCCGCGTAATCGATCACGGTGGTGGTCCCCCCGGCGGCGGCCGCCGCGGTCGCGCTCTCGAAATCGTCGACCGTCGTCATGCCGTCGCACTCGACGTCGAGGTGCGTGTGGGCGTCGACGGCCCCCGGCAGCACCCACTTGCCCGTCGCATCGATGATCTCGTTGGCGATTTTGGAGATCTCCCCCCCGATCTCGCACACCCTGCCGTTCTTGACCAGGATGTCGGCCCGGTAGGTGTCTGTGGCCGTAATGATGGTTCCGTTCTTGATCAGTGTCGTCATCAGGTTCTCCCGCGTGCGTGGCCCGGCCGATAATTTCCGGATTATATCAAAGTGAGCGGGCGCCTGTCAGCGGCCCTGTTCGGGCCCGTCGAAGACCCGGGCGAAGACGGCGTCGACGTTGCGCAGCTGCAGTTCGGGGTTGACGACCGCGCGCACCTCCTCCTCGTCGAGCACCCGGGCGATGTCGGGGTCCCCGACGAGGACCTCGAGGAAGTCCCGGTCCTCGTCCCAGACCTTCATGGCGCAGCGCTGGACCCATCGGTAGGCCTCCTCCCGCAGCACCCCCTTCCGGGTCAGGTCGAGCAGCAGCTGCCCGGAATAGGCCAGCCCCCGCGTCAGCCCGATGTTCTTGAGCATGCGGTCGGGGTGGACCACCAGGCCGGCGACGATGCGCGTCATCGCCCGGAGCATGTAGCAGAGCACCGAGGTGGCGTCGGGGACTATCACCCGTTCGGCGGAGGAGTGGGAGATGTCCCGCTCGTGCCAGAGCGCGACATTCTCGAGCGCCGTGACGCTGTATCCCCGCAGCACCCGCGAGAGCCCCGAGACCTGCTCGCACTTGACCGGGTTCCGCTTGTGCGGCATCGCCGAGGACCCCTTCTGCCCGGAGGCGAAAGGCTCCTCCGCCTCCCGCACCTCGGTCCTCTGCAGGTGGCGGATCTCGGTGGCGAACTTGTCGAGCGAGCTCCCGGCGATGGCGATCACCGAGAGGTACTCCGCGTGGCGGTCCCGCTGCAGCGTCTGGGTGGACACGGGCGCCGGCCGCAGCCCCAGCCGCTCGCACACCCGCGCCTCCACGTCCGGGTCGAGGTGCGCGAAGGTCCCCACCGCCCCGGACAGCTTGCCTACGGCCATCGTCCCGGCCGCCCGCCGCATCCGCTCCCGGTTGCGCCGCATCTCGTCGTACCAGACCGCCAGCTTGAGCCCGAAGGTGGTGATTTCGGCGTGCACCCCGTGCGTGCGCCCCATCATGAGGGTCCGCCGGTGCTCCAGGGCGCGGGCGCGGATCGCGTCCGCGAGCGCGTCCATCGCTTCGAGGATCTTGCCGCTCGCCTCCAGGAGCTGCACCCCGCGGGCGGTGTCGACCACGTCGGTGGAGGTCAGGCCCCAGTGGATGTAGCGGGATTCGGGCCCCACGTGCTCGGCCACGCTGGTGGTGAACGCGATCAGGTCGTGGTGCGTGACCGCCTCGATCTCCTTGATCCGGGGGACGGAGAACGCCGCCTTCCGCTCGATGACGTCCATCGCCTCGCGCGGGATCCACCCCTTTTCGGCCAGCACGCGGCAGGTCTCCAGTTCCACCCGGAGCCAGGTCCGGAACATGTTCTCTTCCGACCAGATTTCGGCCAAATCCCCGGGCATGTAACGGTCGATCATGGTTCTCTCCTCCAGTTCCCTCAGTATCGGAATGTCGGGCCGATCCTGTCCGGGTGCGCCAGTTCGATCCGGGTCTGCGGCGCCTGCGGCCCGGCGCGCTCCTCCAGCGCCCTCCGGGCCGACAGCAGCGCCAGTTCCGGAAGGTTGTTCTGCTTGCTGAGGTGGGCCAGCACCACCACGGCCGCCCGGCCGTCGAAATCGTTCGCCAGGTAGTGGGCCACCGAATCGTTGGAAAGGTGGCCGCGCCGGCTCATCACCCGCTGCTTCAGCGCCCAGGGGTAGGGCCCCACCTTGAGCAGCCGCTCATCGTGGTTCGACTCGAGCACGATGCCGTCGGAACCGCGCAGCCGCTCCAGCACGAGGTTCGAAAGAAACCCCAGGTCCAGCGCGATCGAGACCCTCACCCCGTCCTTTTCCAGCACGAAGCCGAGCGGGTCGGTCGCGTCGTGGGGGACCGAAAAGCCGGTGACGCCGATCCCCCCGATGGCGAACCCTTCGCCCGGGCGGATCGGCCGGAGCTTGCGCGCGTCGAGCCGCAGGCCCGAACTGCCGAACGCCTCCTCCGTCATGAAGACGGGGATGTCGAGGCTCTTGGCGAAGGGGCCGACCCCCCGGCAGTGGTCGCCGTGCTCGTGGGAGATCACGATGGCCGACACCCTCTCCGGTTCCAGCCCGATTTCACGCAGCCGGCGCGCGGTTTCCCGCCCGCTCAGCCCGACATCCACCAGGATATGGGTCTCCCCGTCGCTCACCAGGGTGGCGTTCCCCGAACTGCCGCTTCCCAGCACCGTGAAACAGAGCCCCATCGGTCACGCACCCGTGGGCGCGGCCCCGAACTCCGCGCCGGCCCCGCTGCCGAGGGCGGTCAGGGCGAATGAGGAGGGATCGAACAGGCGGTTGGCCAGGTCGCGGATCTCGCGCGCCGTGACCCGGTCGATCGCTTTCAGGATCTCCTCCGGTTCCTGGCATTTCCCGTGATACATCATCTGCTGGGCCAGGTGCGTCATCCGGTTGCTCGAACTCTCCAGCCCCAGCATGATCGAACCCTTCAGGCACTCCCGGGCGCGCTCGAGTTCCCCGTGCGCCACCGGCCGCTCCTTCAGCCGGCGCAGCTCCCAGAGCGTCCGCTCCACCACCTCCCCCGCCCGGGCGGGGGCGCACCCGGCGTATACCACCAGCGAGCCCGTGTCCCGGTAGAGGTTCAGCATCGAGTAAATGGAATAGACCAGCCCCCGCTTTTCGCGGATGTTCTGGAACAGGCGGGAGCTCATCCCCCCCCCGAGGACGCTCGAGAGGAGGTAGGCGGCGTACCGCTCCCCGGACACGACGGGCGGGGACACCGTCCCCAGGCAGAGGTGCGTCTGCTCCAGGTGCCGCTTGCGGCGGACCCTGCGCCCCGGGCAGGCTTCGGGGACCGCCCCCGCGTCGGCCGCGGCGCCCGGGGCCAGGGCGGAGAAGTGGCGCTCCGCCAGGGCCTGGACCTTCCGGTGGCTGACGTTGCCCGCGACCGCGACCAGGATGTTGCCGGCCGTGTAGTGCTCCCGGAAGAACCTGCGGACGTCGGCGCGCGAGATCGCCGCCACCGTTTCCTTGGTGCCCGATATGGGCCGGCCGAGGGGGTGCCCCTTCCAGAAATGCTCCAGGTGCATGTCGAGGACCAGTTCCTGGGGGGAGTCCTCGATCATGTTGATCTCCTCGAAGATCACGTTGCGCTCCCGCTCGATCTCGCGCGCGGGGAACGTCGGGCGGAGGACGATGTCGGACAGAAGCTCGAACGCCAGCGGCAGGTGCCGGTCCATCACCCGGGCGTAATAGCCGACGTACTCCTTTTCGGTGAAGGCGTTGAGTTCGCCCCCCACCGAATCGATCGCGGCGGCGATGGCGGCGGCCGAGCGGGTGCGCGTCCCCTTGAAAAGGAGATGTTCGATGAAATGGGAGATCCCGGTGTGCCCGGCCCCCTCGACCCGGGAGCCGGACCGGACCCAGACCCCCAGCGACACCGAGCGGAGCTGGGGCATCGCCTCCGAAACCACGACGAGGCCGTTGGGGAGCACCTTTTTCCGGACGTCCATCCGCATGACCGTATTACTTACCACAACGGCGGAGCGGCGGCCAGCTCCAAACGGCGCCCCGGCACTCGAAGAGAGGGCGCCAAACGTGGTATTTTGGAAACGGATATGAAAACCAGAAACGTGGTGGGGATGGGCCTCGCGGAGATGGAGGCGGTGGCGGCGGGCCTGGGGGAGCCGCGCTACCGGGCGCGGCAGATCTACGCCGGAGTCTACCGCCGCCTGCGGCGCTCGTGGGACGCCTTCCCCGACCTGCCGAAAACGCTGCGCGCGCGCCTCGGGGCGGAATTGTCCATCGCCTACCCGCCGCTCGGGGAGACGGCCGTTTCCCGGGACGGGACGCGCCGCTACCTGTTCGAGGTCTCCCCGGGGGCCTCTGTCGAGTCGGTCTTCATCCCCGAGGAGAAGCGGGACACCCTCTGCATCTCGACCCAGGTGGGGTGCGCCCTCGGCTGCCTCTTCTGCGTCACCGGCCGCCGGCCGCTCCTCAGGAACCTCACCCCGGGGGAGATCGCCGGCCAGGTGCTGGCGCTGGTGGCCGACCGCGGCGCCGCCTCCCGGCGCCTCAACATCGTGATCATGGGGATGGGGGAGCCGCTCCTCAACTACGACCACGTCATGGCCGCCGTGCGGCTGATGACGGACCCGGAGGGGATGGCCGTGTCCCCCCGCCGCGTCACCCTCTCCACGGCCGGCGTGGTCCCCGGAATCGAGCGGCTCGCCCGGGAACCGGTCCGGCCCAACCTGGCCGTCTCCCTCAACGCGGCGACGGACGAGGTCCGGGACCGGCTCATGCCCATCAACCGGACCTGGAACATCGCCGCGCTCCTGGACGCCTGCCGCCGTTTCCCCCTGGCCGAGCGGAGCCGGATCACCTTCGAATACGTGCTCGTGGGGGGGGTGAACGACTCCCCCGCCGACGCCCGGGCCCTCGCGCGCCTGCTTTCGGGGCTGCGCCACAAGGTCAACCTGATCCCGCTCAACCCCGACCCGTCGATCGGGCTCGCCCCGCCCCCCGGGGAGCGGGTGCTGGAATTTCAGCAGATTCTCTCGGACGCCCACGTCACCACGAGCGTGCGCCGCGCCCGGGGGGAGGATATCGCCGCCGCCTGCGGCATGCTGGCGGGGCGTGCGCGGGGGGACGCGGGGGTCACCCCAGGGCGATGACGGACATCATGCGCCCGGCGGCCGCCCCCTCCCGGCGGTAGGAAAAGAACTCCCGGGGGCGGCACACGGTGCAGAGGCCCGAGTCGTAACGGCGCGCGCGCGCCACCCCGGCCTCGTCCATCTGCGCGTCGAGCACCCGGGGGAGATCGAGGAGGTACTTTCCCGGCCGGCCGGGGGCGGGGCGGACGGCCCCGGGGTGCGCCCCGGAGAAACGGTCCGCCACCTCGGGCCCCACTTCGAAGCAGCAGGCGCGGATCCCGGGGCCGACGGCGACATGGAGGTCCCCCGGCCGGCTGCCGAACTCCCGGACGAGCGCGCGCAGGGTGTCCGCGAGGACCCCCCCCAGGGTCCCCCGCCAGCCGGAATGGACCGCGGCCACCGCGCCGGCGACCGGGTCGGCGACCAGGAGGGGGAAGCAGTCGGCCGTCCGCACCCCCAGCGCGGCGCCGGGGAAGGCGGCGGCCAAGGCGTCCCCCTCGGGAGGCTCCCACGCGTCGGGGGGCTCACGCACGACGCACACGCGGCTCGAGTGCACCTGGCGCAGCGTCAGCAGCCCGCCGTCGGCGAAACCGGGCGCACCGGGGAGGCCCGAGCGGGTGGAAAAGGCATGGCGCACCCCCGGGACTCTTTCAAACTCCCGGCAGCTGTAATAAGGTATTCCCCGGGCGTACCGGAGGATGAAACCGTCGTCGGGCATCGCCCCAGATAGTGGGGGGCGGCGCCGCCCGCTGTCAACCCGCTTCTGGAGCCGACCATGATCGTGGGGACCGGAATCGATATCGTCGACATCCCCCGCCTGCGCAGGATCCTCGGGCGCACGGGCGAGCGTTTCACCGCGCGGGTGTTCACCCCGGGCGAGCGGGAGTACTGCCTCGCCCGCCGAGACCCGGCCCCCCATTTCGCCGCGCGCTTCGCCGCCAAGGAGGCGCTCATGAAGGCGCTGGGGACCGGCTGGGGGAAAGGGGTCTCCTGGCAGGACGCGGAGGTGGTGCGCACGCCGCCCGCCGCCCCCCTCCTGCTCCTTCGCGGCGAGGCCGCGGCGATCGCCGCCGCCCTGGGGGCCTCGGCCGTCCACCTCAGCCTCACCCACGCGGACGGCTGGGCGGCCGCCACGGTGATTCTGGAAAAGGGCTGACGCCGGGGAGAGGACCATGAAGCCGCTGGAACTGCTCGCCCCCGCCGGGACCCCCGAGATCGGCATCGCCGCCATCGACCACGGCGCCGACGCCGTCTACATCGGGGCCCCGCGCTTCGGCGCCCGGGCCGCGGCCGGGGCCGGCCTGGACGGGATCGCGCGCCTGGTGCGGCACGCCCATTTCTTCCGCGCCCGGGTCTACGTGGCGCTCAACACCATCCTCACCGACGGGGAACTCCCGGAGGCGCTCGGGCTCTGCCGGGAGATTCACGCGCTCGGGGCGGACGGGCTCATCATCCAGGACGTCGGCCTGCTGGAGCTCGACCTCCCCCCCATCCCCCTGATCGCGAGCACCCAGATGCACAACCACACGCCGGAGCGGATCGCGTTTCTCGAACAGGTCGGGTTCCGCCGCGTCATCCTGGCGCGGGAACTCACCCTCGACGAGATCGCCGCCATCCGCCGCGCCACGGCCATCGAGCTCGAGTCCTTCGTCCACGGCGCGCTGTGCGTCAGCTACAGCGGCCGGTGCTACATGAGCCAGGCGGTGGCCGCCCGCAGCGGCAACCGCGGGGTCTGCGCCCAGCCCTGCCGCGGCCGCTACACCCTGCTGGACGGCCGCGGGCGCGTGATCGAGTCCGACCGCCACCTCCTCTCCCTCAAGGACCTCTGCCTGATCGAGGACCTCCCCGCCCTGGTCGGGGCGGGGGTCGCCTCCTTCAAGATCGAGGGGCGCTACAAGGAAATCGAATACGTCAAGAACGTCACCGCCGCCTACAGCCGCGCGCTCGACGCCTTCATCGCCCGCACGGAGGGCTACCGCCGCGCCTCCTCCGGCCGGTGCGACCTCCGTTTCACCCCCGACCCGCAGAAGACGTTCAACCGCGGGTACACCCGCTTTTTCCTCCATGGCGGCGGGCCGAAGGTCGCCTCGTTCGACACTCAGAAATCGATCGGGGAGCCGGTCGGCACCGTCACGCGCCTGGGCGACGGCTGCTTCGAGACCGACGGCGCGCGCCTGCAGAACGGGGACGGCCTCTGCTTTTTCACCCGCGCGCGCACCCTTGCCGGCTTCCGGGTGGAGCGGGTGGAGCGGGTGGAGGGGGGGCGCGTCTACCCCTCGGCCATGGAGGGGCTGCGGCCGGGCACGCGCCTCTTCCGCAACCTCGACATCGCCTTCAACCGGCTCCTCAGGAAAAGCTCGGGCCGGCGCCGGATCGGGGTGGAGATGGATTTCGCGCACGCCGGGGACGCCGTCCGCCTCGCCGTCCGGGACGAGGACGGGCACGAGGCCGCGGCCGAGGCCCCCCTCCCCTTCGAGCCGCCGCTCGACCCGGCGAAATCGCTCGAGCAGGTGCGGACGCGGCTCGCGGCCACCGGCAACACCCCCTTCGTCGCGACGGAGATCCGCGTCGCCGGCCCGGTCGGCTTCTACCCCCTGAGCTTCCTCAACCGGCTCAAGCGCGACGCGCTCGAGGCGCTCGGGCGGGTCCGGGCCGAAACCTGCCCCCGCGCGGAGACGCCGCTCGTCCCCAACGACGTCCCCTTCCCCGAGCCGCGCCTCGACTACCACTCGAACGTCCTCAACCGCCACGCGCGCCGCTTCTACGAGCGCCACGGCGCCGAGGTGGTCGAGGGCGCCTTCGAGACCCTCCCTGACCCCGTGGGGCGGGAGGTGATGACGTCGCGCTACTGCCTCCGCCGCGAGCTCGACGCCTGCCCCAAGTGCGGCGGCGCGCGCCTCATCGAAGAGCCGCTCCGGATCAAGGACGGCGGTCACACCTACCTGCTGCGCTTCGACTGCGACGCCTGCCGGATGTCGGTCATTCTGGAAAGCAAAAAATAGAGGGCTTCCGCATTCCGACGCCGGGAATCAGGGGGTCTTCGTCTTTGCTTTCGCCGCCTCCATCATGCGGGTGAGCTGCCCGATATCGAAGCGGGTGCGGCTGTGCATTACGCCGTCCCTCATATCGACCTCCACCGTCACCTTCCCCGACAGCGGGGGGAGCGCGCCGGCACTCGGGGGCGCAGGCGTCCGGATCCCGGCGAAAAGCGCGCCGAGGTCGATCTCCATCCGGGAGGTGGGGCCCGCGGCGGGCACGGGTGCGAGAGCGGCCGCCTGCGCCGCCAGATCCGCGATCCCGGCGTCGCTCGATGCGAACAGGAGGAGGTCGCCCGAGGCCGCCATCCTCATCTCCAGAGGGAGCTGCTCCAGCGGGTTGTCCCCCTCCCCGGCCCTGGGGAGCGCCCCGGGGTTCATCCTCAGCCCCACGACCCGCAGCCCGGCCACGGTGCTGTCCCCCGTCCGCTCGTAGAGCGCCCCCGGCGCCGGCCGGTCCGCTGCCGCGGCGAGCGCCGCCGTCCGCCCGGCGTAGCGGTCCAGGAACGGGAGATAGGTTTTTTCGATATACGCGTCGCCGTCGACCCCGGGGCGCAGGACGTAGATCCCCCTCATCGCGATCCCCTGGGCGTCGAGCCGCATCCCGCCGGACATTTCGCCGGTGAACGCTTCGGCGAGCGAGGAGAGCTCGCCGGTATCGAAGCCGAGCCGGCGGTAGAGGCGCCCGTAAACCATCTCGGCCATCTCCATCATCCCCGACATCTCCGGGGCGCGCGACCAGAAGCGCAGCGGCATGTCCTCGGCGAAGTCCATCAGCCGGGTCTCCCCGCCCGGGTCGACGAACAGGCGCCCGAGCGCCGTGTCCCGGCCCGCCTCGACGTCCAGGACCAGCAACAGGGCCTCCCCCTCGACCTCCATCCCCAGGCGCAGGGTCTCCGCCTGCCCGACGAGGCCCAGCATGTCGCCCATCATGGCCCGCACCTCATCGGGGGGGATCCCGACGCCCCCGCTCCCGGAAGGGTCCGCTTCTCCGATCTTCCCGAGCGCCGCGTCTATCCCGGGCTTCATCCGGGCCAGCAGGAGGGCGGCGGGAATCTCGAGAACCAGGTTGGCCGGCGGCCGGACGGCCGAAGCCCGCAAAAGCGCCTGCTCGAGGGCCGGGTCGACGGCCGGGAGCGCGCCGGGCCGGGGCGGGAAGGAGAGAAGGTAGTACCCATCCCTGGCGACGGCGCCGAAGGCCGCCTGGAACTGCGGGTTGGGGGCGGCGTACGGGACGAGGGCCACCAGCGCGGGGCGCGGCCCCGCTTCGAGCACCCCGGCCACGACCGGGCGCGCGGGGTCGAGCCACGCCGTCCCCCCGACGAGGGCGCGCAGCATCCCCACCTGGGCCCGGACCGGCGAATCGGCCGGGGTCAGGGCTTCCACGTCCCGGATCAGCCGTTCCACGTCCCCGATCTTGACCAGGAGCGGGGGCTCCGCGGCCCCGGCCGCAGGGAGGAAGGCCCCGGCGCCCAGGGTGAACATCAGGCAAAGAACGGCGCACCGGCATCTCTGGCTGGGCATGACTCCTCCCGAAGGCATCTGCCTGTCTTATATCATATTTTCAATGCTTCCCCTCGCCCTGTTTTCCCCCCCGGTCGTTCCCGCCTTGAAACGTCAGCCCGAAGATCCGGGCTGATTTCCGGTCAGCAACCAGAGCGGCCTCATTCCCGGGCCCATTTCTGAAGGTCGCTGAAAGCGTCTTCCAGTGGATTCTTCGCGCCTGGATGGGTCAAGCCGTGATCACTCCCGGCGTATCGATGAATGACGGCATTGGTGCGCCTGTGGCGGATGATCTCGGCGACAAGCAGATCGAACGATTCCACCGGAGAATTGCTGTCTTCGGTGCCATGGGCCAGAAATAATTTCGCTTTTGTTTTGAGCAGTGA
>JAFGSS010000071.1 GCA_016934555.1 Acidobacteriota bacterium
GAGGTCACCGACATGGAGCGCTCCGTCAAGGGGGAGGTGATCAGCTCCACCTTCGACGAACCCGCCTCGCGCCATGTCCAGGTAGCGGAAATCGTCATGGAAAAGGCGAAGCGCCTGGTGGAGCACAAGAAGGACGTCGTCATCCTGCTCGACAGCATCACCCGGCTGGCGCGCGCCTACAACACCGTCATCCCGTCCAGCGGCAAGGTGCTTTCCGGCGGCGTCGATGCCAACGCCCTGGAGAAACCGAAGCGCTTTTTCGGCGCCGCCCGGAAGATCGAGGAGGGGGGAAGCCTCACGATCATGGCCACGGCCCTGATCGACACCGGGAGCCGCATGGACGACGTCATTTTCGAGGAGTTCAAGGGAACCGGCAACATGGAGATCATCCTGGACCGCAAGCTCGTGGACAAGCGCATCTTCCCCGCGATCGACATCAACCGGTCCGGCACCCGGAAGGAAGAACTGCTGGTGGAGGGCGCCGACCTCACCAAGATCTGGATTCTGCGCAAGGTGCTGAATCCCCTTTCCATAGACGAAGCGATGGACCTGCTGCTCGACAAGCTCCGCAAGTCCGACAGCAACGCGGAGTTCCTCACCTCCCTGAACAAGGGCTAGGGACCTGCCCGAAAGGAGAACGCCTCCTCACAGGTTTTCGAAATGCGGATCCTCCGGCAGGACCTTCCGCGTTTCCGACCGCGACATCACCAGCGTGACCAGCACCGCCAGCAGGACGATGGCGAGCATGAGGATCACCACATTGCGCAGAAGCCGCGTCAAAGGCGCGACGACGGCCTCCACCGGGCTCGAGATGGCGAGCACCCAGCGCAGGTTCGGGGAGAGTTCCATGAAGCTGCGCGCATTCATCCCTATGACCGACCGCGGCTTCTCCCGGGTGACCACGAACCTCTGCCCGAATTCCCTGGCCTTGGCGATGTCGGCCATGTCCGGATAGGGGCGGCGGTCGTCGAAACTGTGGCCCGGGGACGCGATGACGCTCCCGTCCAGCCTCAGGAGGGCGGCGGCGCCCCCGAAACCCGCCTGCACCGAAGCCACGATCGAATGGATCTCGTCGGCGGCCAGGACCACCTTGATGACGCCCGAGACGCCCCCCTTGGAATCGGTGAAGGGCTCCGCGATATCGAGGCACCAGACGCCCGCGCTCTCGTCAAAGTGCATGTCCCCGATATACACGCCCCCCTTCTGGCCATCGGCGTAGGCCCCCTTCCACCACGGGTCTCCGCTCTGCCCGTAAGTGGTCGTCTTCCCCGTGGCGGCAACGGTCCTCCCCGCCAGGTCGGTGACGATGATTTCCCGGTACGCGGTGCGGACTTTCATGTAGCGCCGCAGGAAATCGGCCGCAGGATTGTCGAGAACCGCCTGCAACTCCGGAGACTGGTAGTCCAAGTCCTTCCAGCGCGCCTCGACCGCGGAGGTTCGCCTGATGGCCCCGTTGACGTCGGACTGGAGCTGGCGGTTGCTCTGCTCCACCGCGCTGCGCAGCACCGGGGTTTCCGTAACGGCGGCGATTTCGACGATCTGGTTCCCCAGGAAGTTTTCCAGGTATTCGAAGGCCACATCCGCCTCTTCCGCCAGGCGGCGGCCGTGGGCTTCGATCGAAGACGTGCGGTAACCGCTGACCAGCCACCACGTCCCCAGCAGAAAGGCGATGATGGCGATCAGCAGCAGGATCGACAGCATGCGGAAATCAAGATTGAACTTCCAATCGGTCATGGTGGGTCGCATAGACTCCTCCTCCCGAAGAAACTGCCGAACATCCATGAGCAAGCGAGGGTGCCGCCGATAGGAGGTGCCGGAAAACGCGGATGCGCCTGCCTGCAGCGCCCCTGAGAATGTGAAACCTTTGCCCATATTATACTCTAGGACCGGCGCGACATCCAGCAGCAGCGGTTCAGGAAAATGCAGGCGGGGGTTGCCCCGGTCCGGGGGAAGTCTTATGAAAGGGGCGGAGGATATGTCATGCCGCTCTATGAATATGCGTGCCTCGACTGCGGGGCGGAATTCGAGAAACTGGTGCTCAAGGCCGGGGAGGCGGAAGAGATCCGCTGCCCCCGATGCGGGAGCGGCAGGCTGGAGGACCGGGTTTCGAGCTTCGCTTCGGTTTCGGCCGACGGCGCCCCGAATTGCGCCCCGAGCGGGGGTTGAAGCATCGGCAATTAGCCCCGGGCCGTGAGCCCGGTGTCATAAGCGGGGGGGCCGCTTTCAGCCCCTGGCCGGGCGCGGGTCCGTCCAGTGAATCGTCCCGTAGGGCGTGTCCTCCAGGACGATGCTGCGCCCTTTCAATTCCTCGCGGATGCGGTCCGCTTCCGCGTAATCCTTCCTTTCCCTCGCCTCCTCGCGCAGGGAGATCAGGGCCTCCACCTCGGGATCCGCCGGTTCGGCCTCCGCGGGGTTCAGGTCCACAAATCCCAGCACCGAGTTGATGGTCTCCAGCGCCGCGAGCGCCAGGTCCGCATCCGTGCACGACAGACCCCGGCCGGCCAGCAGCGGGTTGGCCCGCCGGATAAGGAGAAACAGGGCCCCCAGGGCCCTGGGAACGTTGAGATCGGCCTCCATGGCGGCCTCGAACGAGGCCGTCATCTCATCGACGGCGCCCCGGATGGAATCACCCGACCCTTTGCCGGAACAGATCCTGAGCCGGGCGACGAACGTGTCGATCCGCCCGAGCGCCGCGCGGGCGGCCCTGAGGCCCTCCTCGGAATAGGCCAGCGGCTGGCGGTAGTGGGCCGACAGCAGCAGGTAGCGGACCTCCCGGGCGGAATACCCCGAGCGCATGAGGTCCTCGAGGGTCACTGCGTTGCCGGCCGAACGCGACATCTTCTTCCCCCCGGCCAGCACCAGGCCCGAGTGCACCCAGTAACGCGCCGGCCCCCTGCCGTGGAGCGCCTCGCACTGGGCGATCTCGTTCTCGTTGTGGGGGAAGAGGATGTCGCTGCCGCTGGTGTGGATATCGAACTCTTCGCCCAGGTAGCGCCGGCTCATGGCCGCGCACTGGACGTGCCAGCTGGGGCGGACGTTGCCCCAGTCGGTCTCGTAGAAGATGTCGTGCGCCATCTCGGCCAGGGTGGCCCGCTTGAACAGGGTGAAATCCCTGGGGTTCTCCTTGTCGTATTCGTCCAGGTCCACGGTGGCGCCGACTTTGATCTTGGAAAAATCGAGCCCGCTCAGCGCGCCGTATTTCGGAAACCGGCTGATGTCGAAATAGACGCTGCGGAGCCGCTCGTAGGCGTACCCCGCGGCGACCAGCTCGCGCGCGAAGTCGACCATGTCGTCGACGTGTTCGGTGGTCCGCGGGTATTTCCACGCGTGCTTGACCCCCAGCCGGTCCAGGCACTCCATGAATTCCGCCGTGTGGCGGTCGGTCAGTTCCCGGAGGCCGGTCCCCTGCCTGATCGATTCCCGGATCGTATTGTCGTCGAGGTCGGTGATGTTCATCACGTGCCGGACCTCGAACCCGCAGTACTCCAGGACCCGCCGCAGCAGGTCAGCCACCATCACGCGGCGCAACACCCCCAGGGTGGGTGCGGCGTTCACCGTGGGCCCGCAGGAATAGATCGACACCTTCCCGGGTTCGAGCGGCTGAAACTGACGCTGGGCGCGCGAGAGGGTGTCGTACAGCTCCAGCTTGGGCTCCCGGCGTGCGACGGGGGCGGAGGAATGAAAGAGGCTCGTGCTGAGATAGCGGTCCCCCCCGTCCGGAAGGATGACGACGATGACCCCGCGCGGGAGTTCCCTGGCCGTCTCGAGGGCCACATGGCAGGCGGCTCCCGCGCTCATCCCCACGAACAGGCCCTCCTCCCGCGCAAGCCGCCGGGCGGTCGCGAAGGCGTCGTCGTCCTTGATGTTGACCTTGGCGTCGAGCAGCTTCCGGTCGAAAATCCCCGGCCGGTAGGCCTCCTTCATGTTCTTGAGGCCCTGGATCTTGTGCCCCAGGTAGGGCTCCACCCCGATGACGCGGATCGCGGGGTTGTACTCCCTGAGCCGCCGGCCCATTCCCATGAGGGTCCCCGAGGTCCCCATGGAGGCGACCAGGTGGGTGATAGTCCCCCCGGTTTGCTCCCAGATCTCCACCGCCGTGCCGTTGTAGTGGGCCAGCGGGTTGGCCGGGTTGTTGTACTGGTCGGGGATAAAGTACCTGCCAGGCTCCCGGCGGTTCAGGCGATAAACCGCCTCGATGGCGCCGTCCGTGCCGAGCCGGGCCGGGGTCTTGAGAAATTCGGCTCCCAGGGCCGACAGGATCTGGCAGCGCTCCTGGCTGACCCCCTCGCTCATCGCCAGGAGGACCTTGTACCCCTTCACCCCGCCCACCAGGGCAAGCCCGATCCCCGTGTTCCCGCTGGTGGCTTCCAGGATGGTCTTGTCGCGGCCCAGTTCGCCCGAAGCTTCCGCGGCCTCGATCATCGACCGGGCGATCCGGTCCTTGATGGAGCCCCCCGGATTGGCGTTTTCGAGCTTGGCCCAGATTTCGACCTCCGGGTTGGGGCTGAGGCGCCGGAGCCGGACAAGCGGAGTGTTGCCTATGAGATCGAGAGCACCGGAGCCGAATACGCGAGATTTCATGATCCGGAAAGGCTATCACGGAAGGGACCCGGGCGTCCACTGCCGCCTGCCGGGGCGCGCGCCCCGCGGGCAGAGGGGGGGATTGCGGCCCGCCCGCCGATAGGTTACGATCACACGTCGGGAGTGTGACCATGGGAGTCCCCATATCTCAAATGCTGGCGGTCGCCAGGTACATCGTCGGGCGCAAGATCTCCGGAGACGCCCGCTATCCGCTGGTCCTCATGCTGGAACCCCTCTTCCGCTGCAACCTCGCCTGCTCCGGGTGCGGAAAGATCCAGTATCCGCCCGACATCCTGCGGCGGCAGCTCTCCCCCGGGCAGTGCTTCGAGGCGGCCGAGGAGTGCGGCGCCCCCATGGTCAGCATTCCCGGGGGGGAGCCGCTGCTGCATCCGCAGATCGCCGAGATCGTGGAGGGGCTGATCACCCGCGGGAAATTCGTCTACCTCTGCACGAACGCCCTCATCCTGAAGGAAAAGCTCGCCGACTTCCGGCCCGACAGGCGCTTCACCATCAACGTCCACCTCGACGGGCTCGAAAGGGTCCACGACCGGTCGGTGGGGCGCGCGGGGGTGCACCGCATCGCCGTGGAGGCGATCAGGGAGGCCGTGAAAAGGGGGTTCCGCGTCACCACCAACACCACCCTGTTCAACGACGCCGACCCGGAGAGTGTGCGCGCGTTCTTCGACGAGGCGATGGAGCTCGGGGTGGAGGGGATGACGCTGTCTCCCGGCTACCCTTACGAAAAAGCGGCCGACCGGCAGCACTTTCTCATGAAGGAGGAAACCCGGCGCCTGTTCGCGGAGGTGCTGCGCCGGCGCAAAAAGAGCTGGAAGTTCAACCAGAGCCCGCTCTTTCTCGAATTTCTGACCGGGGGGAGAGACTACGACTGCACTCCCTGGGGGATGCCGGGCTACAGCCTGTTCGGCTGGCAGAAGCCCTGCTACCTGCTCGAGGACGGCTACTGCAAAACCTTCGCGGAACTCGTCGAGAGCACCGACTGGGAAAAATACGGGCCGCGGTCGGGCAACCCGAAGTGCCGCAACTGCATGGTCCACAGCGGGTTCGAAGCCAGCGCCGTCAACGACACTTTCGGCTCCCCGTCGGGACTGTGCGCCACGATCCGCGCCCTGACGCGCTGAGGCACGCACACCCGCGGCCTAATCCAGCCGGATCAGGGTGATCGAGGACGCCGCGCTCCGGGAGCGGTGGATCCGCTGGACCGCCTCCTGAAAATCGTTCTCGTCGGCGCCGTAGATGTCGACGGAGCGCTGCGGGTTGACGTCAACGAGAGGGAACCAGCTGCTCTGCACCTGGACCATGATGCGGTGGCCCCGGCGGAAGGTGTGATAGACGTCGGGCATCGAGAACTCGACCGGGGTGATCCGCCCCGGCACGAAGGGCTCCGGGCGGGAAAAGCCGTTCCTGTATCTCCCGCGGAACGGCTCCCCCCGCAGCAGCTGCTGGTACCCCCCCATCGACCCGTCCCGCGCCCCGGCCCGGTCGGCCGGCCCCTCCTCCGGGTAGGCATCGATGAGCTTGACGACAAAATCGGAATCGGTCCCGGTGGTGGAGACCTCGAGGCTCACGATCACGGGCCCGGCGACGGTGAGGTCTTCCTCGAGCGCGCCGGTGGCGTAGGTCAGCACATCCCCGCGCGCCGAGGCGAAACGCTGGTCCCCGACCATGTAGTCCCGCGCCATCCCGGCGGCCTTCCGGTCGATGTAGGGAACCGGGCGGCGCGGGTCGCTCGTGTACTGGTCGAAGGCGCCAGCGGCGTCTCCCCGGTCCGGTTCCCGCGCGAGACTCCCGCCCTCCCTCAGGTAGAAGCTCGTCGGCCGGCCCGAGCGCGGCGGCCAGTGGGAGTGCGGCCTCCACTCGTTCGTGCCGGTCAGGAAAACGGAGGCCTCGGGGAGATCGAGCGCACCCGACCCTTTCAGGAAATGCCGGAAAAAGGGAAACTCGATCTCGCGGCGATAGTGGACGGCGGTTTCCGCGCCGAAACGGACCGCCCCGAGCGCATCCCCGTCCGACTGCGCCCACCCCCCGTGGTCCCAGGGCCCCATGACCAGGATGTTGTGCGCTGCGGGGCTCGAGGCTTCCACGGCCTGGTAAACGGCGAGCGTCCCGAAAAGGTCCTCCGCATCGAACCACCCTCCCACGGTCATGACGGCCGGCCGGATGTTCTTGAGGTGCGGCCGGAGGGCGCGCGCCCTCCAGAAATCGTCGTAATCCCCGTGGCGCATCAGCTCGTTCCAGAAGGGAACCCGGTTCTTGAGGACCTTCCGGTTCGCTTCCCGGAGCGGCCCCATTTCGAGGAAGAAGTCGTAGCTGTCGGGGACCGGCCAGGCGTAGGGTTTCGGCAACTCCGTGGTGGGAGCGGGGCGGGGATACCCGTAGCCCGCCAGAAAACCGAAGGAGTGGGCCAGGAAAAAGGCTCCGTTGTGGTGGAAATCGTCCCCCACGAACCAGTCCGCGATCGGCGCCTGGGGGGACACGGCCCTGAGGGCGGGGTGCGCGTCGATCATTGCGGCGGCGGCGTAGAACCCCGGGTAGGAAATCCCCCACACCCCCACCCGGCCGTTGTTGTTCGGGATGTTGCGGACGAGCCAGTCGATCGTGTCCCAGGCGTCGGTGGATTCGTCGGTGTCGTTCCCCCGCTCCGGCGTCCCGAGCGGGCGCATATGGACGAAATCCCCCTCGGACATCATGCTCCCCCGCACGTCCTGGTAAACGAAGATGAAGCCGTCCCGGGCCAGTTCTTCCGAAGGACCCAGGCGTTGCGGGTAGGCGTCGGCCCCGTAGGGGGCCACGCCGTAGGGGGTGCGCTGGAGCAGGATGGGGTAGGAGCGGGAGGCGTCCCGGGGGGCGTAGACGGCCGTGAACAGCCTGCTCCCGTCCCGCATCGGGATCCGCACCTCGCGCTTGTCGTAGCTCGGGGCGACGCCGCCGGGAATCCACGCCACGGCCAGGCCGAGAAGAGCCGTCAGCAGGAGGAGCGGGATCGTCACCCGGCGGATATTCATGGTCAGCGCAGCATCCCCCGCACGACGACGTCCACGGCCTCGTCCTCGCCAAGGCCCCGGGCCATCAGGGTTTCCACCTGCTTCTTGTCGACGCTGCCGATGGCGGCCTCGTGCGTCAGCTTCGCGCGGTCGTCGACGACAACCAGGCGCGGAACGGCGCTGGCGCGGGCATGGGCGCCCTTGAGGATCTCCACGCAATCGATGTGGCCCCGGGAAAAGGGGGCGTTGCCGACCACCTCCCCGATGACCTCGCTCTGGCAGCGGTCGGAGGACACGATGCGGCTCTTGGCCAGCCCGCGCGCATTCTCGCCGTTGAGGAAAATCGATTCCCTGACGACGATGCGGTCCTCCATTTTCCCGTACACCTTGGCGTAGAACTCACACACGGCATCCCGGCCGACTTCCGCATCGTACTCCGCCTGGAGGCGGCCGACCGTACCCCGGGTCAGCCGGAACTCGTTCTTCAGGACTCCCCCCTCGTCCAGGAACACCTTCAACGCCGGGAGCACCTCGGCCCCGCCCCGGTCACCGTGAAAGTGCGTTTCCGAGTAGGTCATCTCGGCCCTCTTCCCTATGTGCATGCGGGCGTTCATGACATGCCTGACCCGCAGCGCGTTCGGAAAGGTGCAGTGGGCCACAAACGCCACCCGGGCACCGTCGCCGATGCGATATTCCGAAACGATCTCCTGGACCCCCTCCTCCGGGACGACGCCGAAGCAGAGATGCACGGGGCGGGGCACGACAGCGCCCGGGTCCACGGTGATTATGGCCCTGACGCCGTTCGGGAGGGCGGTCCCCTCGATGTGAACCCCGGGAATTTCGTTGCTGCCGATAACGGCGTTGCCGCTGACCGACAGGCTTGCGGAGCTCCGGTCAAAGAGCGTGGCCGCGTGCCCCCCGCCCGCCTCGTAGGCGGCGGCGAGCGCCTCCAGTTGTTCGGACCTACCCGTCGTCATTCCAATCCTCCCAATTGCGGCACATTGACATGCAGGCATTCCTGGCAGTGGTTGCGGAAGAAGCGCGCGACCGCGACCGGGTCCCCCGTCTTCAGCACGGTCCCCCCGCACAGGGAAGAGGCCCGGTCGGCGATCTCGGCGACCTCTTCGTGGTGCGTGATCAGCAACACCGTCGTCCCGTTGCGGGAGAAGGTCCGGATCACCTCCACGACGCAATCGATGGAGAGGGCGTCGATCCCCGAGTCGGGCTCGTCGAGAATGGCCAGTTTCGGGGCCATGCTCAGAAGCGAGGCCAGCTCGATCCTCTTGCGCTCCCCGCCGCTCAGGGTAGCGTCGACGGCGCGCGCCAGGTAGCTGGCCGGGGCGAGCCCCACCTTCAGCAGGCACTCGGCGGGATCCGGGGCGTCGCCCCGGGCGCCGCGCCGCCCGATGGCGAGGTATTCCCCGACGCTCAACCCCTCGAAGCGCGCCGGCTCCTGCCACGCCATGGTGATGCCGCGCTGCGCGCGCTCGGAAACCCCCAGCGCCGTGATGTCCTCCCCGTGGAAAAGGATCCTCCCCCCGATATCCCGGTAGCCGCCGAGCCCCAGGATCACCGACGCCAGGGTCGATTTCCCCGTGCCGTTGGCGCCCAGGATGCTGTGGATCTCGCCCGGGCGGGTTTCGAAATTCAGATCATGAAGGATTCTCTTCCCGCCGAGTTCCAGCGAGACGTTCTCAAGCCGCAGCATCCCAACCTCCGTTCACCCGGATGATTCAGGCATCATCCGGGTCAAAGCCGAATCACCTTCGCCCCCCGCCCGAGCGCCAGCTCCGGCAGGTCCTCCCTGCACGTAAACACGATCAACTGGCGCCGTTCGGCCTCCTCGGCCAGGACCTCGAACGCTTCCCCCAGCCTCGGCCGGTCGTAGGCGGCGAACGGTTCGTCCAGGAGGCCGGGGCAGCGGTCCTTTTCCGCCGAGATCATGTCCAGGATCCCGAACCGCGTTGCGAAGTATATCTGGTCCTGGGTCCCGCGGCTCAGCTGCTCCGCCAGGCGCAACTCGCCCGTGTCCGACTCCCGCACCCAGATCTGGAAATCGGGGTCCACCTTGACCTCTTCGTAGCGGCCCCGGGAAAGGCGCAGGAAGCGCTGTTCCACGGCCGCGTTCAGCTGCGGCGCCAGGACTTCCTGCTGCTGCCGCGAAAGGGCCTCGATCGTCTCGTGGGCGATTGCAAGCGCACCGCGGTTCGTCTCCAGCTCGCGCAGCCGCCGGACCGCCAGGGCCAGGTCCTCGTCGATGTCGGAAGCGGGCCGGATGTTGTGAAAGGCGTGCCGGACACGCTCCACGGCGGCGGCGTGTTCCTCCCTTGCGGCGGCGAGCCGCGCGGCCGTCTCCGCCTCCTCCTCCGCCGCCTCCGCCATCGAGGGGAGGTAGGGCAGGTAGGGGGCCGGCGCGTTCCCCGCGGCTTTGGCCGCATCCTCCGGCCCGGGACCCCCGGGAAGCGCCGCGAGCTTTTCCTTCCACGCCTCCAGGCTGAGGTTTTCCGCCAGCCGCTGGAATTCCCGGGTCCGGGAGGCCTGCCGGTCGGTGAGTTCCCCGAGCCTCCTCCGCTCGGCGCACTCCCGGCGGAACTCCTCAGCCGAGGCCACCCCCGCTTCGGAGAGGAGGGCGTCGATGTGGGCGCAGGTCCCGGCGTACTCCCGCTCCAGGGTTTCCTGTTCCACCGTCAGGTCGCGCACCCTCCCGGCGCAGGCGTTGTAGTGAGCGTCCAGTTCGCGGAAGCGGCGCAGGTTGGAGCGCGCCGCGTCCACCTGGAATTTCAGGCTTCCCGGGGAGCAGGGGAGCCCCACCCTGCCCAGGCTTTCCCTCAAGAGGCGATAACGCTCCTCCGACTCCGACCCCAGGCGCTCCGCCTGGGCTTCCGCCTCGACCCGCCGCGCATCGAGCTCGGAGAGCCGCTCCCGGTCCAGCTCGCACTGCCGGACCACGGCGAGAAAATCCTCGAGTTTCCGGAAACCCGATGCCGCCAGGGCGGCGTCCAGCTCCTTCCGCTTGTCGCCCCCCTTGTCCCTGATGGAGGCCAGCTCGGCCTCCAGGTCGCGGATCGACCGCTCGAGCTCGCGCAAGGCGCCGCCCCCCCTGCGCGCGAGGATGAAAAGCACGGCCGAGACGGAGGCCAGCACCGCCCCGATTCCGGCGGCGTACGGGAGGGGGATCCGTCCGAACCCGTATACCAGCCCCCAGACCGACGGGGCGAGCGCCAGCACCAGCGTTGCCGCGGACAGGA
>JAFGSS010000072.1 GCA_016934555.1 Acidobacteriota bacterium
CGATTTCTCGACGACGCCGTCGCCCTCCGGACCCTCCGGGAGGACTACTTCGTCGTCGAGGGGGAGCTGGACCTGGGCGACATCATCGCCTTCATCGACGAGTCGGGCGACCTC
Source organism: Acidobacteriota bacterium (assembly GCA_016934555.1). Lineage (GTDB taxonomy): Bacteria > Acidobacteriota > UBA6911 > UBA6911 > UBA6911 > UBA6911. The sequence continues at coordinate 115 of JAFGSS010000072.1, forward strand.
TTCCACGTCGTCGTCCATATCGCGGACAACCTGGTGTTCAGCAAGAACGGGGTTTCGGCAATGGCGCCCTGGACCCTCATGCCGCTCGAGGACGTGAAGGGCTACTACCGGTGGCGGTCCGAACGTCCGCGCCTGATCGTGCACCGGCGGAAGGACCTCTGAGCCCCGCCCCCCGCCCCGCGGCCCTCCTTCGCCTTTTCTTTGCGCCTCCCATGCATTAAGCTGCTTCGAGGCCCCCGCGGAAGGGGGCGGTTCGATCCGGAGGACCCATGGCCCGAAACTATGATCTCGCCGTCATCGGCAGCGGCCCCGCGGGGCACTCTGCGGCGATCCAGGCCAGGCGGCTGGGCGCGCGGGTGGCGATCGTGGAGAAACGGTACGCCGCCGGCGGCGAGTGCGTCAATACCGGGACCATTCCCAGCAAGGCGATGCGCGAGGCGGTGCTGCACCTCACCGGGTACCGGCAGCGCGGCTTCTACGGCGCCGGCTATACGGTCAAGGAGACGATCACGGCCGAAGACCTGCGCCGGAGGACCTACCAGGTGGTCGAACTGGAGAGCGGGGTCTTCGACGGACAACTGCGCCGCAGCGGTGTGGAGGTGCTCCGGGGGCGGTCGTTTTTCCTCGACCCTCGCCGACTGGGCCTGGAGGGCTGCGCCGAAACCGACGAGATCCGGGCGGACTCCATCCTCGTCGCCTCCGGTTCCACCCCCGCGCGCCCCGCGTCGGTCCCGTTCGACGGCGCCGCCGTGGTCGATTCCGAGAGCTTCCTTTCCATCCCCTCCCTGCCGCGCTCGATCATCGTCATGGGCGCCGGGGTGGTGGGGGTGGAGTATGCCTGCATGACGGCGGTCCTGGGTATCCGCACGGTGCTGGTGGACAAGCGGGAGGGTCTGCTCGGTTTCCTCGACCGCGACATCGTGGAAGGGCTCAGGGCCCACCTGGGCGAACTGGGGGTTTCGCTCCGGCTGGGGGAGGAGGGCCGGATCGTGAGAACGCCCGGCGGGGTGCGCGTGGAACTGGGAGCGGGGGCGCTCGAGGCGGAGATGCTGCTCTACGCGGTGGGGCGGCAGGGGAACGTCGAGGGCCTCGGCCTGGAAAAGGCGGGGCTCGAGGCGGACGCCCGGGGGAGGATCGGGGTCGACGACCATTTCAGGACCCGCACGCCCGGCATCTTCGCCGCCGGGGACGTCGTCGGGTTCCCGAGCCTGGCCTCCGTGTCGATGGAGCAGGGGCGGCGGGCCGCCTGCTGCGCCCTCGGGGCGTCCGCCCCGCCGATGGCGCAGCCGCTCCCCTCCGGCATCTACACGATCCCGGAAATGTCCACCGTGGGGGCGACCGAGGCGCAGTTGAAGGCCGAGGGGGTTCCCTATGAAACCGGCCTGGCGCGCTTCGGGGAGATCGCGCGCTCGAACATCGTGGGCAACACCTGCGGCCTGATGAAGCTCCTCTTCCACCGCGAGACCGGGCGCCTTCTCGGGGTCCACATCCTCGGCGAGGGGGCGGCCGAACTCGTCCACATCGGGCAGGCCGTGCTCGCCTTCGGCGGGGGCCGCGACTACTTCCTCGAGACCGTCTTCAACTATCCCACCCTGGCCGAATGCTACAAGGTGGCGGCCATGGCAGGAGAAAGCGGCCCCCGCCGCGGGTAATAACCGCGATGCCGGGGCCGCAACGGGGCCCTCTTCGCCAAAACCCGATCCCGGCAGGGGTTTTTGTGCGGGTCTTTGCTTTGTGTAGAAATATTTAGTATACTAAGCGTTTTTCGGTCGGTGTCCTGACCCAGGGCAGCGACCCGCATGGACCGATTCCCCCAAAGAAAGGACATCGATGGAAGGCTACACCCTCGAACTCACCCCCCCCATGTTTCGCCGCCTGGATGACGGGCAGCTCGAGCGCATCCACGAGGCGACGCTCGAGATCCTGTCCCGGATCGGCGTGACGGTCGACTCCCCGGAGGCCCTGGAACTCCTGGACGGCGCGGGAGCGGACGTGTCCGATCCCCGAAAAGTCCGCATCCCCGGGGACCTGATCGAAAAGGCCCTGGCGCTCGCGCCGGGCGCCATCGTGCTCCACAAGCGCGACGGCACCCCCTACGTCACCCTTTCGGGCAACCGCTGTACCTTCGGCGGGACCCCGGATCAGCCCGACATCCTGGACCCCCGGGACGGGCGGAGGCGCCCCTGCCGGATTTCGGACGTGGTGGCCAACGCCCGCCTCATCGACGCGCTTCCCACCCTGGCGTGGTCTTTTACGAGCGAATGGGCGGGTTACCCCCAGGGGCTCCCCGCGGTCCTGGCGGGGAAGGTGTCTTTCATGATCCAGCTCGAAAACAGCGACAAGCCGCTCGGGTCCTCCATGGCCAACCTCCAGAGCCTTCGGGACCAGCTCGAGGTGTGCGCGCTCCTGGCCGGGGGCGCCGACGAGCTGCGCCGCCGCCCCTTCTTCTTCGGGTCGGTGGAGCCGATCAGCCCGCTGGTCCACGGCCGGGACGCTCTGGAGAAGAGCCTGCTCCTGGCGGAGCACGGGATCCCCAACGTGGTCTATTCGATGCCGATGGCGGGAGCCACCGCCCCGGCCACCTTCGCCGGGACCCTGGCCGTGATGAACGCCGAAGTCCTCAGCCACCTCGCCATCATCCAGCTCAAGAGGGGGGGCGCCCCCGTGATCTACGGCGGCATGCCGAACATCATCGACATGAAGACCACGATCTACCCCTACGGATCGCCGGAACTCAATCTCCTCGTGGGCGCCGCCACGGAGCTGGCGCACCACTACGGCCTGCCCATGCTGGGGACGGCCGGCTGCACCGACGCCAAGGTCCTCGGGCTCCAGGCCGGCATCGAGGCGGCGCAGCAATGCCTGGCCTCGGTCCTGTGCGGCGCCAACATGGTCCATGACGTGGGGCTGATGGATCACGCGACCATGATCTCGCCGGAACTGATGGTCCTCACCGACGAGCTGATCGGGATGACGGGGGCGATGACGCAGGGACTGGAGGTCAGCGACGAGACCCTCGCCCTGGACCTGATAGGGAAGGTGGGGCCGGGGGGGAGCTATTTCGCCGAGGAGCACACCTTCGAGCATTTCCGGGACTTCTGGGCGCCCTCGGTCCTCGACCGGAGCCGGGGGGCGAAGGCCGCGCCGGCCGGCGCCCTCCTCCACAGCGAGGAGCTCCTGCGGGAGAAGACGCTCGGGCTCCTCGCGCATACCCCGCCGCCGCTCGCGCCCGGCCTCCTGGCGGAGATCAAGAAGATGGAAAAAAGCTGGTTTGAGCGCCTCGGCCTCGATTACGGCTACCCGGAGGAGTGAGGGGGCCGGCCGCGCCTGGGCCCGGGAGTGCGCGGCCGCAGCTGCCGCATCTGCGCGCGCCGTCCGGCCAGTCCCCGCACTACCGGGACCGGCTCGCCGGTCTCGTAATCGAGGCCGGTCGCGTAAACGGCGGCGGCCGGCGTCATCGGCAGCGGGATGAAATCCTGGACCTGTTGCAGGTTCCATCCCTCCCGGCGGACGAAATGTTCGACGGCTTCCATTTCCCTTTCCGTCGAACCGGGAAAATTGGAGATGAAGTAGGGCACCAGGTACTGCCGGCGCCCCGCCGCGCGGCTTTCGGCCTCGAACGCCTCGCGGAAGGCGTGGAAGGTTTCCGGGCCCGGCTTGCGCATTTTCCGGAGGACCCGGGGGTGCAGGTGCTCCGGGGCCACCTTCAGATGTCCCGACACGTGATGGCGCGCCAGTTCCCGGACATATTCCGGGCTCTCGAGGGCCACGTCCATCCGGATGCCCGACTGGATGAACACGTGCCGCACCCCCGCGACCTCCCCCACCCGCCGCATGAGGCGGATCGCCGCTTCCGGATGGAGTTCGAGATGCGGGCAGAAGGCGGGGAAGAGGCAGCTCGCCCGGCGGCAGACGCGGCAGGCGGCGACCGCGCCGTTGACGCAGCCGTACAGGTTCGCCGTCGGCCCCCCCAGGTCGGTGACGGTGCCGCTGAAACCGGGGGAGCCCGCCATGGCCCGCACCTCGCCCAGGATCGACTCCTCTGAGCGGCTCGAGAGAAAGCGGCCCTGGTGCAGGCCCAGGCCGCAGAAGGAACAGCCGCCGGCGCAGCCGCGCACCACGGTCACCGAATCCCGGATCATCGTAAAGGCGGGGACCGGCCCCCCGCAGGAGGGGTGCGGCGCCCGCACGAAGGGGAGGCCGTAGACGCGGTCCAGGTCCGCCGTGTCGAGGGGGGGCGCCGGGGGTTCGATCCGCACGGCGCGCGCCCCGTGCCGCTGCACCAGCGGCCTGCCGCAGAAGGGGTTCTGCTCCCGCTCGGTCAGCCGCGTCGCTTCCCGCACCTTCCGGATGTCGGCGCGGCACTCCTCGAGCGACGGCAGGAGGACGCAGTTGGCAAAAAGGTCCGGGTCCGATTCCCGGGCGCCCGGCATCCGGGCCGTCCCCGCGATCCCGTCCAGGGGGAGGGCCCGGGCGATGCGGCGGGCGATCTCGACCACGGCCCGCTCCCCCATGCCGTACACCAGGATGTCGGCCTTCGCGTCGGCCAGGATGGAGGGGCGCACCTGGTCCCGCCAGTAGTCGTAGTGCGCCGTCCGGCGCAGGCTGGCCTCGATCCCCCCGAGCACCGTCGGGACGCCCGGAAACGCCCGCCGCGCCAGCTGCGCGTACACCACCGCGGCCATATTAGGGCGGCGGGCGACGGCGCCGCCGGGCGTGTAGGCGTCTTCTTTCCGCCTGCGGCGGGCGGCGGTGTAATGCGCCAGCATCGAGTCGAGGTTCCCCGCGGTGACTCCGCAGAACAGGCGGGGGCGCCCCATGACGGTGAGCGACGCCGGGTCGGCCCAGTCCGGCTGGGCGACGACGCCGACGCGCCACCCCTCCGCTTCGAGCACCCGCCCGACGACGGCCGCCCCGAAGGAGGGGTGGTCGACGTAGGCGTCCCCGGTGACGAGGAGCACGTCGAGTTCGTCCCAGCCCCGGGCGTTCATCTCCGCGCGCGTCGTGGGCAGGAAGGGTTTCATTTCAGCCATGGGAGTTTCCGTTCGCCGGGGGTTGTGGCATGGAATGGAATTGACGTTCCATCGGCGCCTGTGGTAACTAAGAACCCATAGGTTACCATACAAACAACACACAGAGACATCCAGTCACCACCCGGTCACCGGCAGAAGGACGGCAGTTTCCAGGAAATTCAGAGGAGGATCCCATGCCACACAAGGTAGTGGTCCTGCTTTTACTGGCCGTGGGGATGGCTCTCCCACTGGCGCTTTCCGCCGCCGTGGTCCAGGCGGCTCCCCCGGGGAATGGTCGCGCTGAACCAGACCATCTCCAGCGGGGTCTGGCAAGCTTCGAGCAAGGTTTCTTCGAACTCCTTCCCGCAAACAGAAAGGCCGAGGCGGAACAGGCCTTCGGTGCCGCCATCCGGGAATTGAAACTCGCCGAGAAGGAAGACCCGGACAACATGGCCGTCCACCGCGCCCTGGCCCGCGTGTACGCGGTCCGCCGGAATCACGGGGAGGCGGCGGCCCATTACCGCCGGCTGACCGAGCTGGATCCCCTGGCCATCGACGCCTATATCCTGGCGGCGGTGTCGCTTGCCGAGATGGGGCGTTTCGCCGAGGCCCGGGTTGAACTCGACAGGGCCCGGGGCATGACGGACGATTCCGGAGCCATGGAATCCCTGGACGTGCTCTGCCGGCGGCTGACCCGGGCCGAGACGCAGACCGGGGAAGAGAAGGGAGGGCGCCATGAATAAGGGCCATGCTCCTTTGCGCCTCTTCCCCCGCTGCGTCCTGGCGGCTCTTCTCTCCGCCGCCCTCCTCGCTCTCCCGCTCCATGGCGGGAATCCGCAGGGGGCCGACTACAGTGCGGATGCCGACCGTCTCTTCTGGTTCGTCCACTTTGCCGACATTCATGTCGGCGCCCGGGGGAGCCAGGACACGGACAACCTCCACTGGCTGGTCACGACGGGCAAATCGGTCATCCAGCCGGAGTTCATGGTGGCGGCCGGGGACCTGACCGATTCGACCAACGGCAACTGGCTTGGCTGGCCGGACGGCCCCTACCTGGAGGAGTGGGAGGCCTACGCCGGCATCCTCGAGGGGAAGGTGACGGCCGCGGATTATTACGACCTCCCCGGAAACCATGACGCCTACAACGACCGGGACTTCGCCTATTACCGGGCCCATTCGGTGCAGGGGCGGGCGACCGGCGGCACCCAGCTTTCCTGGACGAGGGAAAAGAGTTTCGGCAAGTACCACTTCTTGGGGGTCAACACCGCGGCCAACGACGGCGCCCCCTTCAGCCTCTTCTTCCCTTACGGCGATAACGCCGGCCTGGACCAGGCAGAGCTGGGTTTCATCGGCAACGCCTTGACCGATCATTCCGACGCCGACCTGACCCTGTTTTTCGGCCACCACCCGGTTACGGACACCGGGGACTCGGGGGATACGTGGCTTTTCTACGGCCACCGGGATTTCGTCTCCTCCCTCGATTCCGCCCGGGCCTCCCTTTACGGCTACGGTCATACCCACCAGTACAGCGATGTCCTGTTTGCGGGGAACGACTATACCGGCCTGATGGCCGAGGGGGGCGTCCGCTACCTGAACATCTCCTCGCTCGGCAAGGCTTCGTCTTTCCACTACAGCATCGTCGCCATCGATTGCAACGGGGTCGCCGCCGTTGCCGCCGACGTCAACCAGTGGCCCGTCGTGCTCATCACCGCACCGCTGGATAAGGCCCCCAACCCCTACGCCTACGCGGTCCCCGCAAGCGCCGGCAACCCCGTCCGGGCGCTGGTGTTCGACGCCCAGGCGGTGACGTCGGTCCGGTACCGTGTCGACGGCGCCGGGGACTGGTACGCCATGAGCCGCGTGGCCGACGGCCGTCCCCTCTGGACCGGGACCTGGGATGCCTCCGGGCTTATTCCCGGCGACCACACCCTGACGGTCGAAGCGACGGGGACCTCGACCCGGAGCCACACCATTTCGATCGCGGTGACCGGGGGCGTCCCGGCCAACCGCGCACCGGCGGCTCTCAACGATGCCTATACCATGGACCAGGGTGCAGCCCTGAGCATCGGCGCTCCCGGAGTCCTCGCGAACGACTCCGATCCGGATGGCGACCTCCTGACGGCCGAGTCCCTGGATCCCGCCCTCCATGCCGACGGATCCTTCTCCTATGCGCCGGCCCCCGATTTCTTCGGCATCCACGCCTTTACCTACCGCGCCTGGGACGGCGCCCTCTACAGCGACCCGGCGACGGTGACCATCACCGTCGAACCGTCGGTTCCGCCCAACACTCCCCCGGTGGCGTCCGACGACGCCTTCGAGACCGGTCAGGACGTCGTTTTGCAGGTGCCCGCACCCGGGGTGCTCGCAAACGATCTGGACGCGGACGGCGACCCGCTCGGGGCGATCCTGGTCTCCGAGCCCGTCCATGGAACGGTGACGCTCGATGGCGACGGCTCCTTCACCTACACCCCGGATGCGGGATACGCCGGGGCCGACAGCTTCCAATATTCCGCTTCTGACGGAAGCCTGGGGAGCACGGCTGTTGTGAACATCCTGGTCCGGGCGGCTTCCCCGGAGGTGGTGACCATCACGCTCGCCGAGTACCGGGCCAAACCGAAGCAACTGCGGGTCGAGGCGACATCGAGCCGCCAGCCCCAGGCTGTATTGACGCTCGTGGGGTATGGCACCATGACCTACGATGCCGTAAACCAGAAATACGTCTATGCCCAGAAGGTGAAGACGGCCCCGGGCACCCAGGTGACGGTGCAGTCGAGCGAAGGCGGCTCGGCCACGCGGGAGGTGACGTTCAAATAGAAAGGACGGGACGCGGCCGGTCCTATTTCGTGTCCTCCGACAGGAAGGAATCCCGGGCGACGACGCCCGCCAGGTGGCAATAGTGCCATTCGGGATCGGCCGGCGTCCACCTGCCGTTTTCGTAATCGGCGCAGCTGCCGGGTACGGCGACCGGGTACTCCTCGAGCGGGTCGCGCTTCAGGTTGAAGAACAGGCAGTCGTCCGCACCGCCGGTGCAGACGACCTTGTAGGTCGCGTTGCGGGCTCCCACCATTTTGGTGCCGCCCGTCATGAGATTCTCCGTTTCCGTCAGGATGTAGCCCCGGTCCGGGTCGCGGACGGTTTTCGCCCGGTTGAACAGGATCGGGGTGAGAGACACGGCGTCGAGCGGCACCGTCGCGGCGCCCGTGCTGTCGGCCACCGTCCCGGGAGGGGTGAGTCCCGCCAGGGCCAGGACGGTGGAGAAGAGGTCGGCCACGTGGACGAACTCGGCGCTCTCGCCGCCGGCCGGGATCGAGGGCCCCCTGACGGCCATGGCGACCCGGGCCCCGCTCTCGAAGGCGGTCCCCTTGCCGCGCTCCTTGCGCGTGATGTACATGTTGTCGATGAAGTCCAGCTGCGGCCGGCCGTACATCGGGGTGCCGTTGTCGCTGACAAAAATGACGTAGGTGTCGGGGGCGACGGCGTCGACCGCCTCCAGCAGCCGCCCGAAGACCGTGTCGAGCGAATTGGTCATCGCCCGGTTGAGCGCCTCGCCGCTGCAGGAGCCGACGGTGTTCGAGCCGAAGGTGCCCCCGCACCCCTTCATCTCCGCGAGGCTCGGCGCGTCCAGGGTGTCGGCGTTCGGCACCGCCATCGCGCTCGGCTGCTGGATGATGGTGGTGTGGGAGAGGTTGAAGGCCAGCCAGGCGAACCAGGGGCGGCCCTCCTTTTCGCGGGCCGTGATCCATTCGATGGTGTCGGCGACCTTGACCACGGGGGCGTAGTTCGTGGGGGCGATCCCGCGGAGCGATTTCACCGGCATCGGCTCGGAGCGCCACCGGTCCGCCGGGGTCGCGGCGTCCTGGACCAGGTACTCGTAGTCCCAGAAGGAATTGATGGCCGCGTGGAGGTTTCCCCTGAAAAGGTCGAATCCCGCCTGCTTCGGCTTCATGCCGGGGTAGTCGACCGGCTTGCCGGGCAGCCCGGCCATGTGCCACTTGCCGAAGGCGGCGGTGCTGTACCCCCCCTGTTCCTTGAGCATCCGGACGAAGCTCGTGTGTTTCGATGACAGGGGGTCGGCGTAGGTCGTCACCTTGGTTTTGACCGCGTACAACCCGGTGAGCATCGTCGCCCGGGTGGGGGAGCAGAACGGGTGTGCCCACACGTTGGCGAACCGCATCCCCTGCCCGGCGAAGCGGTCCAGCACGGGGGTGGAAGCGGGAGAGCCGTCGATCCTGCCGTAATCGGGATGGTTGAGCCCCTCCGGCCCGTACCGTCGGACGAGGTCGCCGATCATCCCCGGGTACATGCCGGTGGTGGCGTCCATGCCGACGTCGTCGGCGATTACGAGCAGGATGTTCGGGCGGCGGGATTTCCCCACCTCCCCGGCCGATTCCTGCGCCGCGGACAGCCCCGTCCAGAGGAGAGCGGCCGCAAGCAGGAGCGTTGCCTTGGTCGTCACTTTCATTAGGATGTATTCCTCCAGTTCCGTCACATGGCCCCGGCCCCCTACCGCCTACTCCGGGATCTCGCCTAGCAGGGACCGGGCTTTTCGGTAGACCTTGTCGATCCCGACCAGGGAGTCGTTGTGCAGCGTCCGGTACACGATCTCCAGCCGCTCCTTCGCCCTGGGCGCGACGGGGCCCCCCATCAGTTCGGCCGCCGCATAGTAGGGGAGGGCGGCTTCGATATCCTTCGCGCTGTCCAGGCTCAGGCCGATGCCGTAAAACCCTTCCGCGTATTTCTCCGACGCCAGGGCCTTTTCATATTCCGCGACCGCCGCGGCGTGGTCCCCCTGCTCGGCCAGGGAGGCGGCCACGATGTGGCGGCAGACGCGGACGAGGTTCCGCGTCTGCTCCGCGTTTTCCCCGCCGGACTGCGGGCTGCGGTCGATCGATTCGAGCGCGAGGCGGGCGTAACGGGCCGCCCGTTCGAGATCGCGGGCGGCGTAAAAGCGCGTGGCGAGGTCGTAACGGAGGGCGTAATCGCCGGCGAACTCGGGCATGGCGAAGATCTTTTCGGCCCATGCGACCGTCCGCTTCGCGTCGTCCGCATGCATGTGGCAGGCCAGGATCTGCCGCGCCAGGGGCGGAGCGGGTTCGGCCGCGTAGACGGGCTCCAGGCGCCGGGCGCATTCCTCGTGCCGGCCCAACTGCAGGGCCGCGTTTCCGGCGAAGGAGGACACCTTCACATCCGCAGGACTACCCTGGAGCCACCGCTCCCCCAACTCGAACACCGCCTCGTATTTCCCTTCCTGGTAGAGGGAATTCAGGGCCGCGAGGAAGTCGTCCCCGGCCCGTGCCGCGAAGCCCGAGTCGGGGCTGCGCGCGAGGAATTCGAACAGCGCGGCCGCGCGCTTTTCCCCGTCCGGCTCCCCGAGGAGCGCGTAGTAGGCGCGGTACTCCTGTTCGATCTTCATGACGCCGTCGTAGTCTTCGTTGCGGATCTGCCTGATCAGCGGGGACTCGGGGTGCTTCTGGATGAATTCGAAGAGCCGTTCCGCGCGCCGCTCGGGGTCCGGCTCGCTCCTGGCGGACTCGAAGGCGTCGTACTCCTCGCTCGTGATCGAATGAATTTCCGCCTGGTCGCCGCTTGTTCCGGGTGCGTCCTCTGCCCCGAAGGAGGGGAGGGTTCCGGGAGCGATCAACACAAGCCACCCCACACTCATGAACGCCAGGCGGCGGGGCAGGGTCGACATTCCCGTTTCAAAGAGATGGGGCATGGCCGTCTTCTTTCTCCCGCTGAAGGTTTCGGGCGCGATGCTGCAATGGAATCGATTTTACTACGAAAACGGGCCGGGGACAGAGAATTCTGCCGCCGGAGGGTCGGCCGGACGCGCGCCCCTGTGTTACCTTTATGCCGTAACCCCGCCCCCGGCGCCGTCGCCCGCGGCCGGATGCGGTGCGGGCCAACAGGAGGAACCTGCTTTGCTCCACATTTATGTCGACGCCGACGCCTGCCCGGTGAAGGCCGAGGTCTACCGGGTGGCCGGCCGCTATCGCCTCGAGGTCACCCTGGTCGCCAATGCCCGGATGCGGCTTCCCAACCAGGAAGGGGTCAGGATGGAAGTGGTGAAGGGAGGGTTCGACGCCGCCGACGACTGGATCGCCGGACACGTCGAGGCCGATGACATCGTCATCACCGCCGACATCCCGCTGGCCGGCCGCTGCCTGAAGCAGGGGGCGCGCGTGATCGGCACCAGCGGGCGCCCCTTCGACGAGAAC
>JAFGSS010000073.1 GCA_016934555.1 Acidobacteriota bacterium
CCTGGTCATCTTTGACATAATGTCCTCGGGGCAGAGCCATGGGTTCTCCTCCTTTACCATGTCTAATGAACAAGGAGGAAAATGAGCTAAAATGTTTTGCAGATAAATGCCGAGGGGCGATAGGGCTCCCGATTACGGATCTCCGGGAGCCCTGGATACTCCGATTTTGATCTGATTTACAGGGGGCAACCATTATAATGGCAGCCACTGGGCGAACAATCCGGCAGGATTTTCTGGAGAAACCGTCATGTACATGATCATTGATTGCGAGACAACCGGACTTCCCCGGAGCTGGAAGGCGCCCGTCACCGATCTCGAAAACTGGCCCCGCGTGATTCAGCTGGCTTGGGCGCTTTATGACGGCACGGATGCCCTTCTTGAGTCGGTCGTTCGTCTCGTGAGGCCCGACGGCTTCGACATTCCCCACGAGGCCCAAAGGGTTCACCACATCAGCACCGAGCGAGCGCTCCTGGAGGGGAGGGACCTGCGGGAGGTGGCCGCGGACTTCAGCGCTGCCGTAGCCAGGGCCGAGGTCATCGTGGCGCATAATATCAAATTTGACGAGAAAGTGATTTCGGCCGAATATCTCCGCCTGAATCAGGCGTTGCCATTTCAAAGCAAGAAACGTGTTTGTACCATGGAGCGATCGACCGAATACTGCCGCATTCCAGGCCCTTACGGGTATAAATGGCCCACGCTGTCACAATTGTATCGGGCGCTCTTCCTGAGCGACTATCAGGAGGCGCACGATGCCGGGGCGGATGTCGCGGCCTGTGCCCGATGTTTTTTTGAACTGAAAAGACTGGGTGTCCTTGTTCCTTGATCTTTGTCTGGAAGATCAGAGGGAATGGGTGTCCCCATTTCAGGCGGCATCAATATCTGGGACACCCACTCGTTCAAACCGGGGGACCTGACCAAAGCGATGGGTGTCCGGAAATTCCATTGGTTCGGTACCTGGCCGACGGGCAATGGGTGTCCAGGTTTATCTGGCGGTTATCCCTTGAGTTGTGGATATCCTCTGGATCGGCATCGGGTCGCCGGCATGGGCATCCTTGCATTGGTTGAGGTTCCGGCGGCTGGCTAGGCAACCAGGATGTTCCTGCCGATGGAAACCTCGGGCATCCTTGGCTGCATCGCCGGCATCGGAGGACTTCCCCGGTGGAAAGCGTCCAGGCTGGAAGACAAATTGGCTGGGGAGGTCCCTTTCAAGGATCGGACGGGTTGATCGAAAGAGCCTCCCCCAGTTCCCTGAAAGCGGCCACCCAGGCGGTCGCCGCTTCGTCCCCCCGTTCGGATGCCGCGTTCATCCCGGGGTAGGCGCTTTCCCTCATCTCAAAATAGATATTCTGCGTGCCGTAGAGGTTGACCTGCAGGCCGACCGCCGCTGCCAGTCCGACGGTAGACAGGGTCCGCTTCAAAGCTTGGGCATCCCCATCTTTTTCCATGGCCACCCGCGCCGCCCGCTCTATTGCCGCGCGGAGGCGGCGCTCGAGACTGGCCCGGTCCAGTTCGATATCCCACGACGCGGCGTCCTGCATGAGGCGGGTGATCGTCTCCGCCGCTTCCGGCCGGGGCTCCTCCACGTCGAGCGCACGTTCGAGCCGGGCCCGGAGTGCTGCGGCCGTGAGGAGGCGCAGTGTCTCTGGGGGCTCCATGCCTGGGGCGGACATCAGGCGGCACAGTGGCGCCGCTTCCTCCCAGGCATCGTCGAGAAGGCTGCCCAGCCTTGAGGATTCCAGCAGCGCGTTCGCCATCCGGCGCCGCTCGTCCGGGATCAGCGATTCGAGCGAGAAGACCCCCGGGCCGAAACGCGTGTGCACGAGTTCGAGCGCCCGGGAGAGATCGTCCCCTTCGAACGCATGGACGATCTCCTCGAGTCCCTCCGGCGCGGGCTCCCCTTCGGGCAGGAGACGGACCCCTCCCCTCACGTCCGGGTCCCCGGTCAGGACGGCGGCGTATTCCACCTCGACCGCTTCGAGCGTGCTTTTTGAAGTGATGCGGCAGCGCCCGGCCGACAGGCGGTGGCGCCCGACGGAGGCCGTGCGGGAGTCCCGGGGCTCCAGGGTATAAGCGTAGAGGTTCCGTTCCGCGTCTTCCCCGAGCAGCGACCGGACGGCGTACAGGGCTGCGGTCCCGGTGTGATCCATTCTGGCCGGTCGGACGAATTTTCGGTACAGATCGCTGCCGCCCCCCATCTCGGGGCGGTTGCTTTTCGCCTTTTCGAGGATCGCGAGAAAGGGCGTCTCGATCTCGCCCGCCGCGGAGAGTCCTTCCCCAAGCTCCACCGCCCGGCCGGCATATTGCAGGATCTGAAGGGTTTCGATCCCCGCCAGGTCATCGAAAAACCAGCCGCAGCTGGTGTACATGAGCAGGGCATGCCGCTGCATTTCAAAGAGCTTCAGCGCCCGCACCCTCTCCTCAGGGCCAAGTGCGTGTGCCTGGTGTTTCCCGAAGAAGCGCTCGAGCGATTCAGGCGAGCGGTCCAGGATAACATCAACATAGTCGTCGCGGGCGGCCCAGGGGTCATGGAGCAGGCCGGGGGCCTGGTCTGAAAAGAGTGCGGCCAACCGGTCGCGCAGCCAGTCGAGGGCTTCCCGCAGGGGCGTGCGCCATCGCTGCTGCCAGCCGGGGTGGGCGCCGGTATGACAGCCGCAGTGTTCCTTCCAGCGCCCGATTCCGTGCGCGCAACTCCAGGAACTGCTTTCCTGGATGTCGACGCGGTGCGTCGGGGGGTGCTTTTCCAGGAATTCCCCGTAGTTGGTCAGACGCGCCTTCCGGTTTGTCTCTATGGTGTTCAGGGCGTAGGCCAGGGCCATCTCCCCGAAACGATGATGGTGCCCGAATGTTTCCCCATCGACGGCCATGTGCACCAGCCGGGGTTCTTTGCCCGGTTGGGTAAAACAGTCCAAAAGTCTGTTGACAAAGGCGTTGCCGTCGTTGAGAAGGTGCTGAAAGCCCACGGCGAGGGAGATCGGGCCGTTGTAGAAAAACAGGGCCAGGGTGCGGCCGCTCGGGAGGAGGATCTCATAAGCGCGGCAGGGGTCTACCGGTTGATCGTCTTCGCGGTGGGTGTCCACTCCTCGGGTGTCCGGGAGGTGGGTGTCCACATCCCGGATGTCCTGGTGGTGGGTGTCCACATCCCGGGTGTTCTGCAACAAGTGGGTGTCCACATCCCGGGTGTTCTGCAACAAGTGGGTGTCCACATTATGCCAGGAGCGCTCGTCGCGGCGGCGCACCCTCCGGGCCTGGTGCGGCGCCAGGATGGCGAACTTCAGCCCCAGTTCGGCCATGATGTCGAGCGTTTCCAGGTCCACGGCTGTTTCCGGAAGCCACATCCCTTCCGGCTGCCGGCCGAAGCGGTGGGTGAAATCCCGGATTCCCCACGCGATCTGGGTTCGCTTGTCCCGCCGGTTGCACAGGGGGAGGATGGCGTGGTTGTAAGCCTGTGCCAGTGCCGATCCGTGGCCCGAGAATCGTTCGGCGCTCTCCCGGTCGGCGGCGAGGATCCGGCGGTAGGTCCACGGATCGTTCGCCTCGAGCCACCCGAGGAGGGTGGGGCCGAAGTTGAAGCTGATGCGGCTGTAATTGTTCAGCACCCGGTCAATGCGCCCCCGGGCGTCCAGAATCCGGGCGATGCCGTTGGGCAGGTAGCACTCGGCCGTGATCCTCTCGTTCCAGTCGTGCCAGGGAGCGGCCGATTCCTGGCGCTCGATCGCCTCGAGCCAGGGATTTTCCCGTGGTGGCTGGTAGAAATGCGCGTGAATACAGATATAATTTTCCATGGATTATGTGACACATTAACAAACAGTCCGGGCCTTGTCCATCGACCCCGTCCGGGCCGGACCGGAAACGGGAACCCGGGGACCAGTCACGGGGGCGGCTACCGGAAATGGACCACGAACCCCCGGGGATCAAAGATCGGGGTTGGACCAGGTATCGGCCATTATCCGGGGCCGGACCTGTACCGGGGTCCGTGACAGAAGCGCGGATACGGATCGGAGGGAAGCGCGGGGACGGACCAGGAACCGGGGGAGTGGCATGGAACCCGGGACGGCGCCAGGCCGACGGGGAGGGGGGCTCTCCTTGTCAGCGGGTGTCCGCCGCCGACATCCGGGTGGTGCGGGGGCGCAAACCGGGGATGGACCGGAGATCGGGGCCCGGCCGGGAATCGGGGATGGACCGGCGGCCCGGGCGGGCGTTCCGATAAGATGAGTTTTTAAAAGCGGCATACGGGAGGATCGGATGGAATTCACACCGGAGGAATTGCAGCGCTACAACCGGCAGCTCATCATCCCGGATATCGGCGAGGAGGGGCAGCGGAAGCTGGCACGCGCGAAGGTCTTCGTGGCCGGGGTCGGTGGGCTCGGCTCCATCTCCTGTTACTACCTGGCGGCCGCCGGGATCGGGCATCTGAAAATCGTGGACATGGACGTGGTCGATTACAGCAACCTGAACCGGCAGATCATCCATTGGACCGAGGATGTCGGGGTGCCCAAGACCGAATCGGGGGCGCGCAAGCTGACGAACCTGAACCCCCACTGCGGCATCGAAGCGGTCCAGGAAAAGATCACGCACGAAAACTGCGCGGCCATGGTGGGCGACTGTGAGCTGATCGTGGACGCCATGGACAACATGGAGGGGCGGCGCGCCCTCAACGCCGCCAGCGTGCAGCTGGGGATTCCCTACATCTACGGCGGGGTTCACCAGCTCGACGGGTTGATCTCCACCTTCATCCCCGGCCAGACCCCCTGCCTGGAGTGCGTCTTCCCCGACGACGGCTCCACGACGCGCCCCAAGCCCCCCGGGATCCTCGGGCCGGCGCCGGGGGTGATCGCCTGCCTGCAGGTGATCGAGGCGGTCAAGTGGATCGTGGGGATCAAGGGGCTGCTGACCGGCCGCCTCCTCTCTTTCTGCGGCTACGACATGACCTTCCGGGAGTTCCGCATCAGCCGCAACCCCGACTGCGCCGTATGCGGGCAGCGCCACTCCGACTGAACCCTCGGCCGCGGCAGGGGGCGGCCGGCCGGGCGAGCCCTGGCCCCCTCGGTCCGCTTCCTCCGGCAGGTTCCTGCCTCGGGTGAGGGCTATTCCCGCCGGCGGATCCGCCCGGCAGAAAGGGATGGATGGCCGCGGCAGCGGAGGATCAGAGTCGGCCCGCTAGCGGACCGGCCGC
>JAFGSS010000074.1 GCA_016934555.1 Acidobacteriota bacterium
CCCGAGGGCTGGGTCACCCCCGACGTGACCGGACTCGTCGCCTCGAGGTAGCCGATCGCCGGCGGACGCCACGCCCGGAGCCTCTGGTAACCCCGAAGCGGTCATTTCCCGGAAATTTCCCTAAAAATTGGGGGAAATCGGGCGCGCGGCTGTGGAAACGGGCGCCCGGGGGGGTATATGATATGCCGAGCGTCGCAGCCGATGGCGGTTTGGCTATCGATGGCGGTTTGGCTATCGATAGCGGTTTGGCTATCGATAGCGGCTTGGCGGCGTCAAGGAGGTTGGTATCGTGGCCCTGCCCAAGTTCGCCTTTTTCAAAGACCGCATCGTCCCCTACGGCGACGCCAAAGTCGGAATGCTCACCCATGCGCTCAATTACGGCACCGCCGTGTTCGGAGGGCTGCGGGCCTATTGGAACGAGGAGGAGCGTCAGCTGTTCCTCTTCCGGCCGGAGGACCATTACCAGCGCTTCCTGGAATCGGGCCGGCTGCTGCTGATGGAGCTTCCCTACGGCAAGGAGGAGATCGCGCGCTTCACGGTCGAGCTGCTCCGGGCCGAGGGGCACCACACCGACTGCTACATCCGCCCGCTCTGCTACTACAGCGACGAGATCATCGGCGTGCGCCTGCACAACCTGCACGCGGAGCTGACGATCATGGCGATGCCCTTCGGCTCCTACGTGGAGAACGAGGAGGGGATCCACGTCACCGTCTCCTCCTGGAAGCGGATCGACGACAACATGATCCCGGCGCGCGGCAAGATCGCGGGCACCTACGTGAATTCCGCCTTCGTCAAGACCGACGCGCAGCGCTCCGGGTTCGACGAGGCGCTGGTGCTCAACAACGACGGGCATATCGCGGAAGGGTCGGCCGAAAACTTCTTCCTCGTCCGGAAGGGGGTCGTGTGCACCCCTCCCGTGACCGAGAACATCCTGGAGGGGATCACGCGGCGCACCATCTTCATGCTCATGCGCGAGGAGATGGGGATCGAGGTGGTGGAGCGCCCGATCGACCGGACCGAGGTCTACCTGGCCGAGGAGGCCTTCTTCTGCGGCACCGGGGTGCAGGTGGCCGCCATCACGGCGGTGGACCACCGCCCGGTCGGGACCGGGGAGCTCGGCCCCATCACCCGGGAGCTGCGCCGCATCTACTTCGACGTGGTGCGCGGCAAAAACCCGAAATACCGCGAGCTCTGCGTCCCGATCTACTAGTTAAACGCCGCCGCGCCCGTACCTGCGGTTCATCTCGCGCAGACGGGCCGCGGCCTCCGGCGTGAGAGCGTCCGGCCGCATCCTCCAGCACCAGTTCCCCCCGACCGTCGAGGGGGTGTTCATGCGCGCCTCCGTCCCCAGCCCCAGGATGTCCTGCATGGGGATGACGGCGGTGTCGGCCACCGACCCGAGCGCCAGCCGGAGGAGGTCGCCCACGCCGTCGCTCCCGTCCGTGCCCATGTAGCGGAGCGCCGCCTCCGCCTCCCCCCGGGTCCGATCGGACGCAAACCACCCGGCAGTGGTGTCGTTGTCGTGGGTTCCCGTGTAAACCACCGAATTCCGGGTGAAGTTGTACGGCTTGTGGGGATTCCGGCGCGACCGGTCCCCGAAGGCGAACTGCAGGACCCTCATCCCGGGGAACCCCCGGCGGTCGCGCAGGGCGAGAACCTCGGGGGTGATGTACCCCAGGTCCTCGGCGATGAAGGGGAGGGATCCCAGCTCGGCCTCGAGGGCCTCGAAGAGCCGGTCCCCGGGACCGGGCACCCAGCGCCCGACCGAGGCGTCGGCCGCCCCCCCGGGAATCTCGTAATACTTTTCGAACCCGCGGAAGTGGTCCAGCCGGACGAGGTCGGCCGTCCCGAGCGCCGCGCGCACCCGCTCGATCCACCAGCGGTACCCGGTGCGCTCCATCTCCTCCCAGCGGTAGAGCGGGTTCCCCCAGAGCTGCCCGGTGGCGCTGAAATAATCGGGGGGGACGCCGGCAACCGTGAGGGGGCGCCCCCGCTCGTCCAGGTCGAAGAGGGTGCGGTGGGCCCAGACGTCGGCGCTGTCGTGCGCGACGAAGATGGGAAGGTCGCCGATGATGCGGATCCCCCGCCCGCGGCAGTAGGCGCGCAGTTCCCCCCACTGCCTGAAAAACTCGAACTGGATGAATTTCTGGACCCGCCCGGCCTCTTCGTCAGGGACGACGCCCGGGTCCCAGTCGGTCCAGGCGGCCTCGCCGTTGGCCTCGCGCAGGGCGGCGAAGCGGGCGAAGGGCTCGAGCCACCCCCCCTCGTCGGCGCAGAAGCGCTCGAACCGAGGGTCGGGCGGGCCCTTGCGGAAAAAAGCACGCGCCGCCCGGTCGAGCAGCCGCTTCCGCCAGGGGATCACCGCGTCGAAATCGACGCGCTCCCCGGGGAAAGTGGGGGGGGACTCCAGGTCCTCCGGCGCGAGGAGCCCCCGCTCCACCAGGGGGGGGAGGCTCACCAGGAGCGGGTTCCCCCCCATGGCGGAATAGGCCTGGTAGGGGGAATGGCCGAACCCGGTCGGACCCAGGGGGAGGATTTGCCACAGCCCGCACCCGCTTTCGGCGAGGAAATCGGCGAAGCCGTAGGCCTCCGTTCCCAGGTCCCCTATGCCGAAATCGCCCGGAAGCGAGGTGGGATGAAGCAGGATGCCGCTCTGACGCATGGGAGCACCCGGTCCGCGGGCGCCGGACCGTCCGCCCGGCGCCCGCGGACCCGATTACGAACAGCCGCTGGTCTCGCCGCAGTTCATGCACTTGTAGCAGGAACCGTTGCGCACCATGATGCTGCCGCACGAGGCGCAACTGGGGGCGTCGTCGAGCGCGTACATCGATTTCATGTCGTTGAGCGATTTGGGCCCGGCATCGGGGACGACGGCTTCCCGGGCCTCGGCGACCGCCGTCTCCCTCACGTGGACCCCGGTCTGCAGCTGATCCTCCACGGACAGGAACTTGGAAGCCAGCCAGCGGAAGATGTAATCGACGATCGACTTGGCGAACGGGACCTCCGCGTTGCCCGTGTGCCCCGAGGGCTCGAAGCGGACGTGGCTGAACTTGTCGATCAGCACCCGCAGCGGCACCCCGTACTGCAGCGCCAGGGAGATCGCGGTGGCGAAGGAGTCCATCAGGCCGGATATGGCGCTCCCCTCCTTGGCCATGACCAGGAAGATCTCCCCCGGCTGCCCGTCGTCGTACATCCCGACGGTGATGTACCCTTCATGCCCGGCGATGCTGAATTTGTGGGTGATGGCCCTCCGCTCCACGGGGAGCTTGCGCCGCACCGGCTTGAATTCCGGGACCGCCGATTTGGCCGCTTCGGCCTTCGACCCCCCCGATGCGTTGAGGGGCTGCGTCCGCTTGGAGTTGTCGCGGTAGATGGCGATGGCCTTCACCCCCAGGCGCCACGCCTGCGTGTAGAGGTCGGCGATCTCGTCGACGGAGATGCTCTCGGGCACGTTGACGGTCTTGCTGATGGCGCCCGAGATGAACGGCTGCACCGCGCTCATCATCTTGATGTGCCCCAGGTAGTGGATCGACCGGTCGCCGCGCTGCGGCTTGAAGGCGCAGTCGAACACCGGCAGGTGCTCCGCCTTCACGTGGGGGGCCCCCTCGATCATGCCGTTCTCGTCGATATAGGCGGTGATGGCGCCGATCTGCTCCCCCGTATAGCCCAACCGGGCCAGGGCGGCCGGAACGGTCTGGTTGACGATCTTCATGACCCCGCCCCCCACCAGCTTCTTGAACTTCACCAGGGCCAGGTCCGGCTCCACCCCGGTCGTATCGCAGTCCATCATGAAACCGATGGTGCCCGTGGGCGCCAGCACCGTGGCCTGGGCGTTGCGGAAGCCGTGTTCGGCCCCCTCGAGCACCACCAGGTCCCAGCATTCCTGCGCCGCCCGCGCGAGCGGCTCCGGAACGCACTCCGCCTGGATGTTCTGCACGGCGGCGCGGTGGGAGCGCATGACGTCCATGAAGGAATCGCGGTTCTGGGCATAGGCCGTGAACGCCCCCAGCCTGGCCGCGATGCGCGAAGACTGCAGGTAGGACTCCCCGGTCATGACCGCCGAGATCGCCGCGGCGTAATTCCGTCCCTCGTCGCTGTCATAGGCCAGGCCGTTGTGCATGAGGAGGGCCCCCAGGTTGGCGTAGCCCAGGCCCAGCGGGCGGAATTCCCGGCTGTTCTTGTCGATCTTTTCGGTCGGGTAGCTGGCGTTGTCGACCATGATGTCCTGCGCCGTGATCATGATGTCGACCGCCCGGCGGAACCCCTCGACGTCGAACTCGCCGTCGGCGCTCATGAACTTCAGCAGGTTGAAGGAGGCCAGGTTGCAGGCCGAATCGTCCAGGAACATGTATTCCGAACAGGGGTTGGACGCGTTGATGCGGCCCGCCGCCTTGCAGGTGTGCCAGCGGTTGATGGTGGTGTCGTACTGCATGCCGGGGTCGCCGCAGGCGTGGCAGGAGGCGGCGATCTTGTGCATCAGGTCGCGGGCGGCGTAGGTGTCGACGATCTCCCCGGAGGGGCGTTCGCGCGTCATCCAGCTCCCGTTCTGTTCCACCTGGCACATGAACTCGTCATTGACGCGGACGCTGTTGTTGGCGTTCTGGAAGAAGACGCTGCTGTAGGCCTCCCCGTCCACCGCGCTGTCGTAGCCCGAGGCCACCAGGGTCCAGGCCTTCTTCTCCTCCTGCGCCTTGCACTCGATGAATTCCTCGATATCGGGGTGGTCGATGTCGAGGATGACCATCTTGGCCGCCCGGCGCGTCTTCCCCCCGCTCTTGATCACCCCGGCGAAGGCATCGAACCCCTTCATGAAACTGACCGGGCCGGAGGCGGTCCCCCCCCCGGAGAGCCGGGCGCGGGAGGAGCGCAGGGGGGAAAAATTGGTGCCGGTCCCCGAACCGAACTTGAACAGCTTCCCCTCGGTACGCGCGAGCGACAGGATGGAATCCATGGTGTCCTGGACCGAGTTGATGAAGCAGGCGGAGCACTGGGGATGCGGCTCGATCCCGCAGTTGAACCAGACGGGGGAATTGAACGCGGCGTACTGGTGCAGCAGCAGGTAGACCAGCTCGTCGTGAAAGGTCTGCGCGTCCGCGGCGGAGGCGAAATAGCCCCCCTCG
Organism: Acidobacteriota bacterium; assembly: GCA_016934555.1. GTDB lineage: Bacteria > Acidobacteriota > UBA6911 > UBA6911 > UBA6911 > UBA6911. The sequence goes on from JAFGSS010000074.1 coordinate 5,121, forward strand.
ATCCCCCACCCGGTGATGGTGCGCGCGACCCGCTCCATGAGCTGGCGCACGCTCCGCTCCCGCTGCGGCGTCCCGACCTGGCCGTGGAAATACTTGCTGACGACGATGTTGGTCGCCGTCTGGGACCAGCTCCTGGGGATCTCCACCCCGTCCTGGCGGAAGAGATCGTCCCCTTTTTCGCTCGTGATGACGGCCGAGCGCTCCTCCCACTCCACGGTGTCGTACGGATTCGTCCCCTCCTTCGTAAAGTGGCGGGGGAACTCGAGCCCCTCGGCGTCCTGCCGCTGCACAGCCATCGCTTTCAAGGCGGCATTTTCCATCGGAACCACTTTGTTGCTGCTCATGAGAAGACTCCTCCCTGCTGATATCTGAAAAATGGGATGACTCCGCCGCGACCTCCACCGCAAGCGGGACGTAACCGCCTCAAAAGGGTATGACCGGTTTTTACACGAACGGCGTCGGCGCTGTCAATCAAATTATCCCAAAAGTTCTACTAAATATGGTACTCCGGTACCAGCCTCACCACAATATGTTGCATAAAGTCGGATAAATCCCTCAACAATCGCATGTTACGGTCCCCGGCCGGCCGCCCCCATCCCGTTTGACATCCGCGCCGTTATCTTTCACAATGGCACTCCCAAAACAAACCGCCCCCCGGAAGGTGACATGGTCCAGTACCTCGTTTTTGATATCGAGACCCGCGTCGACAAGGATCTGGTGAAGGAGATCTACGACCCCGAGAACAGCCTGACGCTGGACCAGGCCTACGACACCGCCCGGGACCGGATCCTGGAGAAGAGCAACCAGCAGAGCGACTTTTTCCCCATCCCCTTCCACATCCCGATCGCCATCTCCACGATGCAGGCGGACGAAAACTACCGGATCCTGTCGCTCGGGTGCCTGGGGGCCGACCGCTTTTCGGAGCAGGAACTGGTCGCCAGGTTCTGGAGCATTTTCGAGAGCGCCCGGACGATGGTCACCTTCAACGGCCGCGGGTTCGACCTTCCCGTGCTGGAAACGCGCGCGCTGAAGTTCGGCCTTCCCCTCCCCCGCTACTTCGGTGCGGAACAGGGGCGGAGCACCTACCGCGGAAGCCGGTACAGCGACGCCTACCACATCGACCTCTGCGATTTCCTGTCGAATTTCGGCGCCGCGCACCGGCGCAGTTCGCTCGACATCCTGACCCGGCTGATCGGGCTTCCCGGAAAGTACAGCATCGAAGGGGATGACGTCGAATATCTCTTCCGGCAGGGGCGGCAGAAGGAGATCAACCAGTACTGCGTCACCGACGTGGTGCAGACCTACCTGCTGTTTCTGAGGGTGGAACTGCTGCGGGGACGGCTGACGCCCGCATCGTACCGCGAAGCCCTGGCCGCGGCCCGGGCGGACCTGGCCGAGCGGGCGGCGCAGGCCGGACCCGACAACTTCCTGCAGGATTTCCTGGCGCGCTGCCGCTTCCCCGGGGAAAGCGCCTGAGCCCTACCCCTTCTTTTTGGCGGCCGGGAGCGCGGGCGCCTTCTTTCCAGCGGGTGCGAGAGTCTTTTTGCCCGCGAGCGCGGGCGCCTTTTTCCCGGCAGGTGCGGGAGTCCTCTTGCCCGCGGGCGCGGGCGTCTTCTTCCCAGCGGGTGCGGGGGCCTTTTTGCCCGTCGCCCGGGCGGGTTTCTTCCGGCAGGCGGCCAGAAACTCCCTCAACACCCTGACCGCCCGGGGGAGTTCTTTCTTGGGCACGATGATCTGGTCGCTCTTGAAGGTCGAGGTCGGAACGGCGCGGATGCCGTGATCGTACAGGACCGTCCCGACAACGCACATGTGGCCGGTGGTGACGTGCGGGAGCTTCTTGTTGAGGCCGATGATCTTCACCAGCCCCTTCACGTCATACTTTCCCATCATCCCCTGCATGCGCAGCCACTTGCGGCGGGGCACCACCAGGGTGACGGATTTGGGCTCCTGGACGATCAGAGCAAAACGCGTGGTGGCCGGGCGGAACCACTCGCCCGGGATGGGGTGCGCCCCCACCGGAAGGTCGACCACGACGTAGTCCTCGGGGAATACCACCAGTTCGGTGCGGCTCAGCAGTTCCTTGAGTTCCGCGTTGAGATCTGCCATAGGGCTCCTTGTCGATTGGATGAGTGGGTTCATGATAGCACTGTCTTCGGGACGCCGGAAATCCCTTTTGCCCCCCCCCTCCGCTGCAGCTTCCCGGTCTTGCCGGCGGGCGGGTATTTCTTTTCGCCCGCCCTGACGGGAACGGAGAGGGTGTTGGCCGCCGGCGGCAGCGGGCAGACGTAACCGGGATTGTAGGCGCAGTAGGGGTTGTACGCCCGGTTGAAATCCAGGTCGTAGGTGCCCGAGGTGTTCTCCGCCAGATCGACATAGCGGCCGGCCCCGTAGGTCTCGTCCCCCGAGGTGGCGTCCCGGAACGGGACGAAGAGCGAGGGGGCGGCGGTATCCCCGAAGCGGAAGACCTCCAGCCGGCAGTCGCGGTCCCCGACCCGGAATTCGAACCAGCCGTAGCGGAGGGCGTCGCGGACCTCGCCGGTGTTGGTCCCCATGCGCACGGGGGCGGCGACCTCGTAACGATGGAGCCGCACCGAAAACCTGAGCGCCGGATCGACGGGGTAATAGGAAAGACCCCGGAACGCGGCGCGCTCGGCGGCGGGCATGGGGGACTGCGCCCCCGACCTGAAGGCCGAATCCTTCGCCTCCCGCTCCAGGAGGAGGGCCTCCGTCCAGGGGGCCTCCGTCCCGGGCGCCTCCGCAGCGGGGGCCCCCTCAGGGGGGGGCGGCGGTTCCGGCGCGCGCCCGCACCCGCAAAGCACCAGCGCGAGCAACCCGCAGGCGGTGCACAGCGTCCGCCGGCGCACTCCTGATCGCCGTTTCATACCTCGACCTCCATGAGCTTTCGTTCTGCCGGTCCGGAGGCTCCCCCGGGACCGCCGTTGGACTATGATACGATGCCCGCGGGAGGATGTTTCCTTAAGTGAGCGTCCGCGGGCGGTTTACCCGAAAATGTGACCCGGGTCACAATCGCGCTCCTAAACTCCTGCCGATAAAGGACCGGGGTGCGGCCCGCAGGCGCGCCCGAGACGAAAGTTTCTGGGGAGAAACTGCAACCTTTCCGGGAGATTGTCGTTATTGGAAGGAGACCCTCAAACCCAGTACAACACCTCCTTTCAGGGGGCGGCGGGGGATGGAAGATTCCACTCCCGTCGCCCTTCCTTTTTCGACCGGAGTCAGCGATCCCGGTTGACACCCCCTGGGGCTTTCGATAGTCTTCACACAAATTTAAGTGATTAGGAGCGATCCATGCCCTCCGCAAGAGAATGTGCCGATCGGCTTCGGGAACAGGCCTACAAGACCCTTTCGCCGCAGCTCGAAGCTCTCAATGACGAGCTGGAGCAGGTCCGCCGTTCCCTCGCCGCGGGGATCGGGCAGCTCGAACAGAAGATAGAGGCGCTGCGACGCGTGGAACTCCCCGCGATGGCGCCCGCACTGGACGGGATGCTCGAGGAGTCGATCCGGGCACGGGACCTGGAATCGGAGGCCCTGGCACAATTCACGCACGACCTGGGCCGGATGGAGACCCAGGAACAGATCCTCAGCCTCCTGCTCGACGCGGCGGCCCGGTGCTTCGCGCGCGTCGCCCTGTTCGCGCTGCGCGACGGGCGCCTCACCGGCTGGTCCTCGCGCGGATTTGCCGAGGACGCCGCCCGGACGATCGGGGCCGATTCCTTTTCTCCGGACGCCTGTCCCGAATTCGGGGACGCCCTCGCCGGCACCGCGCCCGTGGAGGCCTCCAGCCTGCCCGAAGCTCCCTCGCTCGCGGCCGTCCAGGCCGGGTCCCGGGGACCCTGGCGCCTCCAGGCGCTCCGCGTGCTCGACCGCCCCGTCGCCCTGCTGGTCGCCGGGGAGGGGGACGGGGTCCCGGCAAGGCCGCAGGCGCTCTCCATCCTCGTGAATTTCACCGCCCTGCGCCTCGAGAACATCGCGCTCCGACTCCTCCAGGAATTCCGTGAACCGGCCCCGGCCGCGCCCGGCGATAGGATCCCCGGAACCCGCGAAGAACCGAAACCTCAGGCTGGGCCGATGGAGCCTCCGCCGCTGCCGCCGGAGCCGGCCGATCAGGCCCCGGAGCCGGAAGCCGCGCCCGGCGCCGCGCCGGAAGAGCCCGGGCACGAGTTCGGCGACTGGGCGGGGAGCGGCTTCGAAGCTTCCGCCCCTCCAGACCGCGGGGAGGACTCCCCCGCCGGCGAGGATGAAAAGCTGCACGCGGACGCCAAGCGGTTCGCCCGGCTCCTGGTGTCGGAAATCAAGCTCTACAACGAGACCCACGTCACGGAGGGGCGCCAGAACCAGGATCTCTACCTGAGGCTGAAGCGCGACATCGACCGGAGCCGGGAGATGTATGAAAAACGGGTCTCCCCGACCGTGGCCGACCGGATCGATTATTTTCACGACGAGATCGTCCGCATTCTCGGGGACAACGACCCCTCGACGCTCGGAAGCGATTATCCGGGGCCCAGGATTGAAAGTTAGCCAGTGCACGTATTCCGTAAATCTCGAGGAGGAGGGCGCCGGGAACGGCTGAAGTCCCTCTGCCTCTCCGCGCTCGCGGTCCCGCTGCTCGCCGCGTGCCTCGCGCCCCCCCCCGCGGGCGTATCGGTCGGTCCGCCCCCCCCGCCGTCGGGGCTCGAAGGGTGGGACCCCGACGACCGACGTCTCCCCCTTGCGCCGCTCGAAGCGCTCAAGCAGGGGGTGGACCACTTCGAGGCCGGGCGCTGGGCCGAAGCTCTCGACACCCTCCCCGGAGCGGGCGTCCCGTCCTTTCTCGTCGGGGACTACGCCCTGCTTTACCGCGCCAGGGCGCATTTTCAATTGAAACAGTACCGGGAGGCGCGGGACGTCTTCCGCACGCTCGCCGAGCGCCACCCCGGCTCCCCCCACCAACGGGAGGCCGTCATGGGCCGGTGCGCCTCCCTGCTCGAACTCGGCGAGGCCGGGGCGGTGCTCGAGCTGCTGGACACAAACAAGGGGTACGCGGACCCGGAGGCCCTCTTCACCCGGGCCAGGGCGCTCGAACTCAAGGGGGACAAGGGCGCGGCGGTCCCCCTCTACCTCACGGTCTGGTCCGAAAGCCCCGCCTCCCCCTACGCCGAAAAGGCGGAACGCGCCCTCAAGACCCTCTCCCCCGGGGCCCTCGCGGGGGACCGGAACTACGGGCCCCGGCTGCGGCGCGCGCAGAAGCTGCTCGCGGCGGGCAGGAACTCCGAAGCCCGCACCCTGCTGCTGGCCCTGGGCCGGGTTTCGGCCCCCGATTCCGGCTCCGCGCAGAAGCGGACCCTGCTGCTGGCCGAGGCCGACTACGCGCTCGACCGGACCTCCTCGGCCCTGATCTCGCTCGCGAAGATCAGCGCCGCCGACCCGCGCCTTCACGCCCGGGCCCTCTACCTGGAGGGGGGCTGCCGGCGGCGGCAGGGGAACGAAACTCTTTTCCTGGCCGTGCGGGACCGGGCCCTCAAACTCCATCCCGCATCGGCCGACACCGAGGAACTCTGCTACTCCGTGGCGACCTGGTACGACATCCAGTACGAGGACGCGAAGTCGGAAAACTCCTACCGGGTCCTGCTCGAGGCTTTCCCCCGCGGGCGGCACGCGGAGCGGGCCCGGTGGAAGCTGGCGCTCCACGCCTGGCTCGACGGGCGCTTCGAACAGGCGGCCGCCGCCTTCGCCGAGTACGTGTCGGCCCACCCCGACCCCCCCACGGCCGCCCCCGCGCTGTACTGGATGGGCCGCTGCTACGGGAAGCTGGGGGACACCGCCCGGGCGCGCTACCTCTACGGGCGCGCGGCCGCCCTCGTCCCCGACACCTTCTACGGCGACCTGGCGCGCACCCGGGCGCGGGAGCTGCCGCCGTCGGGCACGGGGGCGGGCGATGCCCGCTCTTTCCGGGCCCGCGTCGACAAGCTCGGGTACGCGCCGGTCCCGATCGACGA
>JAFGSS010000010.1 GCA_016934555.1 Acidobacteriota bacterium
ACTCCTCGAGGGACGCGCGTTCCGCCAGGGCCTCTTCGAGTTTGCGCTCGAGTTCGGCGCGGCTTTCTTCCCGCGCGGCGAGTTCCGTCCGCAGCGATTCCTCGAGGGACGCGCGTTCCGCCAGGGTCCCTTCGAGTTTGCGCTCGAGTTCGGCGCGGCTTTCTTCCCGCGCGGCGAGTTCCGTCCGCAGCGATTCCTCGAGGGCCGCGCGTTCCGCCAGGGTTTCTTCGAGCCTGCGTTTGAGTTCGGCGCGGCTTTCTTCCCGCGCGGCGAGTTCCGTCCGCAGCGATTCCTCGAGGGACGCGCGTTCTGCCAGGGTTTCTTCGAGTCTGCGTTCGAGTTCGGCGCGGCTTTCTTCCCGCGCGGCGAGTTCCGTCCGCAGCGACTCCTCGAGGGATGCGCGTTTCGCCAAAGTTTCTTCGAGCCTGCGCTCGAGTTCGGTGCGGCTCTCGTCCCGCGCGGCCAGTTCGGCCCGGAGCGCCTCGTCCTGCCGCTCGAGCCGCGTGCTGGTTTCCTCCAGCGCCGCCTCCAGTTCTCTTTGATGGCGTTCGGCTTCCCGGAGCCTCTGCTGCATCTCCTCCCGCTGCTGTTCGTGCTGAGCCTTTTCCTTCGCGAGCAGGTCCGAGACCTCTGCCAGCGCGGCATCCGCCTGGGCCTGCCGCTGCTCGAAATCGCGCCGCTCTTCCTCCAGCCGCCCCTGCTCGTCCCCTTGGTTGTCCAGCAGCTGTGCCCGGGAGGACGTCAGCTCGGCCGTGGCCGCCTCGAGCCGCTCCGATCGCTCCCGCAATTCCCGTTGGGATTGTTCCCAGCGCTCGCGCTCCGCGCCGTGTTCCTCCTCGAGTTGCCTCACCCGCGCCTGGGCCTCCTCCACCGCCGCCTGGAGTCTGGCCTGCTGTTCTTCGGAGGCCTTTTTCTGCGACTCGGCCTGGCGCAGGGCCGTCTCCCACCTGGAGAGCTTGAAGTGGCTCTTTTCCTGGAGCTCGCGGAAGCGCACCTCGTAGGTGCGCAGCATCGTGGTCAGATCTTCGTACTTTTTCAGGATCACCCCTTCGGCGCCGGCGTCTCCGTCGAGGGGGCGGGGGGGATGAAGGGTGGCCAGGACCGACGCGGCGCTGCCGGGACTGCGCCTCAGGGGGATGGCCCGGAGTTCCACTCCCGGAATCGACCCGTCGATACCCTTCCACTTCAGGCTGATGGAAGCGCTGGACCATGCGCCGACCGTAGCCAGGAATTTCTGCACCGCCTCCCGCTCCTGGGGGGGGACGAGGTGAAGGAGATTTTTGCCGATGACCTGGTCGCTTCGGTGCGCCCCTATCCGTTCGAGCCCGGTGCGGTTCACCGCCAGAAAGGAGCCGTCGGGGGCGACCAGTGCGACTCCTACGGGAACGGTCTCCACGATGAGGCGCAGCCGTTCCCCCTGTTTTTTGAGCGCTTCCTTTTCGCGCGCCAGCCGGCCCATCCGGACGGCCCTTTCCACCTGTGCCAGCAGCCTCCGGGGGAACTGTTCGGTTCGGGGGATGGAGTCGGCGGCCCCGGCGTTGAGGGCCGCGATCGCCGCGGCTTCATCCCCCGGTTCCGTCAGCGCGATGACGGGGATCCCCGGGTAGTCCCGCACGGCGTCCTTGATCGCCTTCACCGCGGCCGCGCTCTCCCCGGGACAATCGATGACAACGAGGTCCCCCGCGGCGTCCCCGGTCTGCGGGGGGGCGTCGGCCCCCTGCGAAAGCGGATGGATCAGAAGGGAGGGCACATCGGCAAAATGCCGTTGAAAGGGCTCCAGTTCCCCCGCATACAGCATCCTGACGCGCCGGACCTGGTGGGGGGCGGGTGGCCGGCGCGCGGCCGCCTGCAGGAGGGCCTGGTGCAACACGGTTCCGAATCCCGGGCGTTTGGGAACGAAGAGGTCGACGCATCCGCCGAGCAGGGCCTCCGCGGCCTCGTCCCCGGTCTCCGGGGTGAGGACCACGATGACGGCGGGGTTCCTTTCGCGCTTCAGTCCCTCGGCCATGAAGGCGGCTTCCGGGCGCGGGATGGAGCCGTCGATCAGGAGCGCGTCGAAGGCGCCGGCGACGGCCATGCGAGCGCGGGCATCCTCGATTCCCGGAGAGGTGTGAATCGCCGGGGCGGGGGAGAAGGGTTCGAGTTCCTGGCGGAGCGCGGCTTCTTCGCTCGCATCGCTGCTGACATAGAGTAGGTTCATAATGATCCCGGCCTGCGCTTCCGCCCCGGGCCCGATGCCAGATGGCAGGAGGCGGTCATTCTCTGAATATGCACCCTTCGCCCGAAGTCCTCAAGGGATTACCAATCATTCATCTGGAGCATTCTGTCCAGGTCCGCTCCAAAGCCGCCCGGCGCAAGGACCGTCAAGACGGCGGGATCCTCCCGGGCGCTTCCTTCCGGGGGGGGCGATGACGGTTTGGGATCTCCGAAATCGTTTACGATGTCCGGAGCCGGGATCGGGCACGGCTCGGCAGCGGGCACGGCGTCGACCGCCAGGTCGTCCAGGACGGTCAGGGGACTCTCAAAGGTGATGGCCGATTCGTACAGCGGGGGACCCGAGATCGACTTGATGCTGGATCGCAGGACGATGCCGGAGACTTTGAAAACCCCCTTGGTCGTCATGATCTTGAGAAGGATTTTCATGTCCGGGCGCAGGCGGAACACCGTGTGGAGCAGTATTCCCCCCCTGGAGATGTCGATCACCCGGGCTTCGGTTCCCTGGTTGATGGACACCCCCTTGAGGGAGGGGACATCTTTCGGGGCCAGGCGCCGCCAGTGCCTCCGGTCGGAGCCGTCGAAGGTTCTTTTTCGTTGCTTCATGGTGTCCACTCTTCCGCCGCACGGCCATGCGCTGCCGGCATCGTTTCCCGGTGCAGATCGGCTCCGGACCGCGGCACTCCATCTGATCGGCGGATGCACGGTGGGAGTTTAGTCTGAAATGCCCCCTATTTCTTGGGCGACAGGGTGTTGCCCCGGGGCGGCGGCGGTAGGGGATTTGAAATCGGGCCTCCCGGGCCGGGGGCGGCCGGGGGGTAGGGGACCTCCGCGGTCTCGATCGAGTCCGAGCGCGCCCGCAGCGACTCGAGGTCGGGGGCCAGGATCTTCAGGATGGACACGGGGAGTGCGCTGGTGAACCGGTATTCCCCGGCGCGACTCCCCGGCACGAACGCCGTGAGGACCCCGTAGTAGCGGTCCCCGATGTAGAAGACGAAGGTGGCCGTGCGGTCGAGGGCGCGCGAGGAGAGCACCCGCCCGCCCCGGTCCACGGTATCGACGCGGTTGTCCCCGGAGCCCGTTTTCCCCCCGGCCACGAGGGTCCGGTCCCCGATCCTGAAGGCGCCCGACAGCCTCGCGGCCGTTCCCGACTCGATGACGCCGGCCAGGACCGGCAGCATCGCCCGGGCCGCCGCGCGGGGCAGCACCCGCCGCCCCTCCGCTTCATCCGGTTCCATAACGGTTTCATAGGGGGTGTTTTCGGCGAAGCGGAGGCGCGTGACGCGCATGCCGGGCCGGTACTCCCCGTCGTTGAGCAGGATTCCCATGAGCTCGGCCAGGGCCTCGGGCCGGTCCCCCGAGCTGCCCAGCGCGGTGGCCAGCGACGGCACCAGGCTGTCGAACGGAAACCGGAGCCGGCGCCAGGCGGGCGTCATGCGCCGGAAGGCGTCCTGTTCGAAACGGATGCGCAGCCTGCGCTCCTGGGGGGCGCGGTTTCCCTCCTTCAGGAGCCAGACGGCGGTCACCTGGCGGGCGGCGCCGCTCCGGGCATAGAGTTCCTCCCAGGACAGTTCCGGTTCCCGGAACAGGGCGCCCGCCGTCCAGAGCCGCAGGGGATGGACCCCGAGAAGGTACCCGTAATCGGACAGGTTCAGCCGGGGGTTTCCGTAGGCCTTGACCCACCGCTCCACCGCCTGGGGGGAGCCGTCGGCCCCGAAGCGCTCCATCCATCCGGCCAGGGCGGCGGCGCCCCCGCCGCGGTTCCAGGCGTAGAAGGTGATGGCCAGGTGGCGGGGGGACAGCGCCCTCTCCCCCAGCAGAGTTTCCAGGACGGCGCCCGGGTCGCGCTTCCGGAATGCGCGCCAGGCCTCGCGGAGGAAATGGCGCGACTCCTCCTCGGCGAGCTCCCGCAGCATCCGGAGCCGGACGGGGTGACCGGCTTCGGCGAGAATCTCTTCGGTGTCGTAGGGGAGGCGGGCCTCGTGGAACTTCACGAGGTCGCGCATCAGGCGCACATAGGCCAGGTTGATGGAATGGCGCGTGGCCTCGCGGACGGTGACGATGCGTCCGCCGTCGGCCCGGTTGAAATTGCCGAAGGTGTGGACCCCCCCTCCGGTGAAAAACCGCTCCCCGGTTCCGGCGGAGTACTTCCGGTCGAGCGCCAGCTCCAGAAACGCCTCGAGGGTGGGCCGGGGCTCCCCCCCGAGCGTTTCCAGGGCCCACCGGGTAATCGGGTCGCGCGCTCTCGCCTTTTCCCGCTCCAGGGCGTCGGCGTCCAGGGGGGCGAATTGCCCGTGGAGCGACGCGGCGATATCGAGGTAATGGGCCAGCACGCGGAGCTTGGCCGTGCTCCCCAGCTGCATCTTCATCCCGGTGTTGATGTCGAACGGGGCGTTGAGGTTGTCGGTGATGCCGCGCACGAGGTTCCCCCGGGGGGTCCTCTCGACCAGGATCAGCCCGTAGATGATGTGGGAAGGGTCCCCCTGGCCCAGGAGCCGCTCCCCTCCGAGGCCCCGCCCGGCGATGAAGGCGGGGTCCCGCAGCTCGGCGAACAGGGTCGCGACCCGGTGCTGGAAAACGGGGTCGATGGTGGATTCGACGTCGAGGTGCAGGCGGTCGAGTTCGTATAGCCCGGGCACTCCCAGGAGCCCGGCCAGGTTCGCGCGGATCTCGTTGACGGCCTTGTTTTCCGCGTAGAAGGGGACGGAGTATTTCGGGGGACGGGCGGAAAAGGCGACGGGCGCGCCCTGGACGCGCCCGGCGAAGTCTCCCGAGATCGCCCCCGCCTCGGCCAGGAAGCGGACGTAGAAATCGACCCGGTTTTCGAGGGCCGCGCGGCCGTTCAGCAGGTAATGGCTCGGGGCCCGGACGGCGCAGAGGAGGGCCATGACGTGCTTGAAGATCCGGGCCTTCTCGTCCGTTTCGGCCGGATCGGCCAGGACCCGGCAGGCCTGCTGGAAGTCGAGCCCGAACCAGGAGTAGAGGCCGTTGCCGAGGCCGTGGATTTCCCCGTACCCGGGGGTCGCCGCCAGCGGGATGGAATTGAGGTAGTTCAGCACGATCCGCCGCCGCTCCTCGCGCGTATCCATCCCGCCCTGGTAGACCCGCAGGCTGGCGTCCGTCATCTGACGGAGCTTGGCCAGCACCGAGTCGGTCCTCCCCTCGTCCGAGTGGCGGAATTTCTGCATCTGGGTGGCCAGGGTGCTCCCCCCCTCGACGGACAGGGGCAGGCCCAGCTTGTTGCCGGCGTAGAGAAAGATGGCCTTGGCGAGCCGGTCCCAGTCGACGACGGGATTGGTTCTCGCATCGGCCGGCTGATCGAGTTCCCGGTTCTCGATGATCAGCAGCCCTTTTACGACCAGGGGCGGGATCGCCTCGAAGCTCTCGAAATGGTACTCGGCCAGCGGAGCCGCAAACAGGGGTTGACCGTCGTTGCCGCGGATCCTGAGTTTGGTGGACATCGGTTCGGGGTAGGGGGGGAGGATGCCCCAGCCCGCGACGCGCTCCAGTTCGCGCGAGAACCGGACCTGCCCGGCGACAGTGTATCCCGCCGCCCCGAGGCGTCGCACGAAATCGGGGATCAGGGCGTACCCGGTGCGGATGTCGTACGGCCCGTGCCGCGGGAAGACGATGTTGGGGCTCGGTCCCGGCTCCATTCGGTAGGACAGTTTTCCGGCGTAATAGGAAAGGGCGCGTGAACTGAAGGCGGAGGTGCGCATTTCGTAAAGGGCCGCGCTCGAGACGACCAGCAGGACGGCGGTCCATTTGAAGAGACGGGGGTGACGGCGCGGGAGCCCCCACAGGTCGGCGGGGCGCAGGCGCCGGGCCCGGCTGCGGAGGCTGTTCAGGATTTTCCGGCCATCAAAGTCGCTCAAGGGCGCCCGTCCTTCCGGGCACCCGGTCGGATGCCCTGCTGTTGGAGTCAGCGGCTGATCACGAAAATGGCCATGTCGGCCAGCCGGTTGGCGTCATCGGTCACCACGCGCCCCTCCTCGGTGTCCAGCGAGATCCGTTCATGGACGGTGATGTGATGATCCCGGCAGAAATCCTCGAAATCGGCGATGGAGAAAAAGCGGATGTTCGGGGTGTTGTACCACTCGTGGCGGAGAAGACCGGAGGAAAGCGGCGACTTCCCCTCCTCCTGCAGCATCCGTCGCAGCTTGTGGTAGGCGAAATTGGGGAAGCTCACTATCGAGCGCCGGCCCACCCGCAGCATCTCGTTGATGAGGCGCTCGACGTCCCGGACCGCCTGGAGGGTGTGCGAGAGCACGACACAGTCGAACTGGGCGTCCGAAAAGATCTCCAGCCCCGAGTTCAGGTCGGCCTGGATGACGTCAAACCCCCGCTCCAGGCAGTGCAGCACGTCCTCCTCGTTGATCTCGAGCCCCACGAGTTTCCGGTTCCCCTCCTCGCGCAGCCGGACCAGGAGCGATCCCCGGCCGCAGCCGAGGTCGAGCACGCTGGCGGCCGGGTGGATGAGGCGCACGATCTGGTTGTAGTCGATCCGGGGGCGTCGCAGGGCGCCGAAGATGCTCGTCGGTGCGTCCGCGTCCAGGTCCTCTTCCTCCCCGGTCTCTTCGGGGGCGCCGCGGAGGTTGTGGAGGAAGGCACGCATGAACCCCCCGTAAACCGGGAGTTCGTCCGGCAGCAGGAACGCGTCGTGGCCGCAGGAACTGGCGATGTTGCCGTAGCTGACCGGCTTGTTGCGCACGATCAGCGCGTGGACCAGCTCCCGCGACTGGCCGGGGGGGAAGAGCCAGTCGCTGGTGAAGCTGACGATGAGCCACCGGCATTGCGACCGCCCCAGGTTCTCGGACAGGGCCTCGAGCGTTTCCCCGAGGTCGAAGAGGTCCATCGCCAGCGAAAGCCTGATGTAGCTGTTGGCGTCGAACCGTTCCACGAATTTGTCCCCCTGGTAGGCCAGGTAGGAGCCCACGCTGAACCGCTTTTCGAACGCCGTGGACAGGTCCCGCGGCTTCAGGCGGTCGGCGCCGAACTTCCGCCGCATCGATTCGGGGGAGAGGTAGGTGATGTGCCCCAGCATGCGCGCCAGTGCGAGCCCCACGGCCGGCGTCGTGCCTTCGTTCAGGTACTGGCCGCCCCGGAAATCGGGGTCGCGCTGGATCGCGTTGCGCCCGACCACGTCGAAAGCCAGCGCCTGCGTCGTCAGCCGGGCGCTGGTGGCGATGGCCACGACGCCCGCGACCCGTTCGGGGTACCGTACGGCCCAGGTGAGCGCCTGCTGCCCCCCCATCGAGCCGCCGACCACCGCGAGCAGGCGGCCGATCCCCAGGTGGTCGAGCAGCAACCGCTGCACCTCCACGATGTCGCCCGTGGTGATCGTGGGGAAGTCGGCCCCGTAGATCCGGCCCGTGGCGGGGTTCGGGCTGTTGGGACCCGTGGTGCCCCGGCAGCCGCCGAGGGCGTTGGAGCAGAGAACGAAATAGCGGTCGGTGTCGATCGACAGTCCCGGACCGACGACGAGGTCCCACCACCCGGGGTCGTCGTCGGCCGTGTGCCGGGCCACGTGGGAATCCCCGCTCAGGGCATGGCAGATCAGGATGACGTTGTCCCGCGCGTCGCTCAGCCTCCCGTAGGTCTCGTAGGTCACGGTGACGCCCTGGAGCTCTTCGCCCAGCTCCAGGGCGAGCGGGCCCGGGAGCGAAAAGGTGTGCGCGTGCCTGAGCGGGCGCCCGGTGCGTACGCTGTCGCTGCTTTCAAAGAGGTGTGGGGCCATGGATCACTCCGCCGGCAGTTCCCGGCCGCGGGACGCCCCGAGGGCCCGGGCGAAATCTTCGCGGATGTCCTCGAAATCCTCGATCCCCACGGAGACCCGGATGTATTCGGGGGTGACGCCTGCCGCCCGCTGCTCCTCCTCGGTCAACTGGGAGTGGGTGGTGGACGCGGGATGGATGACCAGGGTGCGCGCGTCCCCGATGTTGGCGAGGTGGCTCGCCAGTCTGACGGCATCGATGAACCGGACGCCCGCTTCCCGGCCGCCGCGGATTCCGAACCCGACGATGGCCCCGGCGCCGTTCGGGAGCAGTTCGCCGGCCCGCTGGTGGTACGGGTGGCTCGCGAGTCCCGGGTAGTTCACCCACAAAACGTCGGGGTGGTTTTCAAGCCACCCGGCCAGGGCCGACGCGTTGGCGACATGCCGCTCGATCCGCACCTCGAGCGTTTCCAGCCCCAGCAGGAAGAGGAAGGCCGCAAACGGGCTCATGCAGGCGCCGGTATCGCGCAGCCAGTGCGTGCGCGCGTGCACGATGTAGGCCAGGTTGCCCAGCGGTTTCAATGCCTCGGTGAACACCATCCCGTGATAGGCCTCGTCGGGGGCGGTGAATTCGGGCCATTTTGCGGGGTTGTCCGTCCAGGGGAACCTGCCGCTGTCGATGACGGCGCCCCCGACATGCACGCCGTGGCCGCCCAGAAACTTGGTCGTGGAATAGACTACGATGTCCGCCCCGTGCTCGATGGGACGGAGCAGTACGGGCGTGAGCAGCGTGTTGTCGACGATGACGGGCAGGCCGTGGCGGTGCGCGATCGCGGAGACGGCCCGGAGATCGGGGATGTCGTTCTTCGGGTTCCCGATCGACTCGAGGTAGACCAAACGGGTGTTGTCGTCGATCAGCCCGGACATCCGCTCCGGTTCGTCCGGGTTGAAGAAACGAACCTCGACCCCCAGTTTCCTGAAGGTCTGGGAAAACAGGGTCCACGTCCCGCCGTAGAGGCTGGTGGAGGAGAGGAAATTCTGGCCCGAATGCGCAAGCGTGAGAACGGCCGCCGTGATGGCGGCCTGCCCGCTGCTGAAAGCGAGGGCTCCGATCCCCCCGTCGAGGGCCGTCAGTCTTTTCTCCAGGACCTCCGTGGTGGGATTGGTCAGCCGGGAGTAGATGTTCCCCTGCTCGCGCAGCGCGAACAGGTCGGCGGCGTGCTTGGTGCTTTTAAAGACATAACTGCTGGTTGCGTAGATGGGCACCGCGGAGGAGAGCGTTTCCGGATCCGGCCGCTGACCCGCATGCAACGCCAGGGTCCCCAGGCGATACCCCGTTTTCGTGTCATCCATTTTTCCCCGTCCCTTCTCCCGTGAGGGTGTCACATAAAACTTATGATCAACGGGAGATTTGTCAAGATGGATCCCTCCCGCGCGGGGCCCGGCCGCAGGTGCCGGCCGTCCCCCCGGTCAGTCGTCCGGAGGGCCCGGGTCCGGGCCGCGGGCGAAGTCCGCGGAGATGGTCTCGCGCGCCGCCCCGGCCATGGCGTTTTCCACCAGGTGCGCCACATCCAGCCCGCTCTCGGCGCGCTCGGCCTTTTCGGGGTCGGCCGCGGTTTCCGGGTGGCGCGGGATGAAGAGGGAACAGCAGTCCTGGTCGGCCTGGATGCTGGTCTCGTAGGTCCCGATGGCCCTGGCGATGCGGATGATGCCCTCCTTGTCGTCCCCGATGAGGGGGCGGAAAATCGGCATCGTCGCGGCGGCGGAGATGGTCCGGATATTGTCGAGCGTCTGGCTCGCCACCTGTCCCAGGCTGTCTCCCGTGACCAGGGCGGCCGTTTTTTCGTTTCGCGCGACCGCTTCGGCGATCCGGACCATGAAGCGCCGGTAGAGGACGACGCGCAGCGCGGGCGGGGCGTAGGCTACGATCTCGCGCTGCACCTCGGCGAAGGGGACCATCCAGAGGGTGGATTCCAGCTGGAAACGGGAGAGGATCCCGAGAAGGCGCCGGACCTTCTCCTGCGATTCCACCGTCGTGTGGGGATAGCTGTGAAAGTGAACGTGGTGCACCCGGCAGCCGCGCCGCATCATGCGCCAGGCGGCCACGGGGGAGTCGATCCCGCCCGAGAGCAGGCACAGCACCTTCCCCCCCGAACCCGAAGGGAGCCCCCCGGCCCCCTGAATGCGGGAGAGGTAGAGAAACGCCCGGCCCTTGACGATTTCGAGCCCGAACACCGCCTCGGCCCCCTCCATCCGGACCTCCGCCCCGGTGCGCTCCTGCACGAAGGCGCCCAGGCGCCGGTTCAGCTGCTGGGAATCGAGCGGGAACTCCTTCGTCCCGCGCCGGCAGTCCATCTTGAAGGAGTGGAACCGGGTGGAGGAAACCAGCAGGGCCAGTTCCGCTTCGATGTCCTCGAGCTCCGCCGGCACCTCGCGGGCGACGATGAAATTGGCGACGCCGAACACCTTCTCGAGCCGGCGCGTGATTTCCCCTGTAGGCGAGTCCGCCGTAAGCTCGACCAGCAGGCGGCCGGCGAAGCGCCGGATCGATGCCGTCTCCAGCCCCCCGAGGAGGCGCGCCACGTGGCGCTCGAGGCAGGTCTCGAACCAGCCGCGGTTGTTCCCCTTGAGGTTGATTTCGTGGTAATGGATCAGGATTGTGCGTTTCACGGCCGTAATCTTATCGTATCGCCGGAAATTTGCCGCATGAAAAGAAGGGGCGTTATACAATGGCCCCATGCGGCTGACGCGCAGGGAATTTCATCGACTGACGCTCCTGGCGGGGCTGTCGACCCTCGGCGGCGACGGCCGGGGGGGGGGGCGTGCGGGACGGGGCGCGGAAGGCTCCGCCGTGGCCCTGGTGAAGACCGGGGACCGCAACTATGGCGTTCACCGGGCGGTGGAGTTGCTGGGAGGGACCGACTTCGGGGGGCGCGGCGTCTACCTCAAGGCGAGTTATAACAGCGCCGATCCTTTCCCGGCCTCCACCCACCCTGACGCCCTGCGGGCGCTGGTCGGGATGCTCCTCCGTTACGGCGCCGGCAGGGTGGTTCTGGCGGAAAGAAGCGGGATGGGGCGGACCCGGGGGGTGATGGGGGACCTGGGCGCCCTCGAGCTGATCCGGGAACTGGGGCTCGGGTTCCTCCCCCTGGAGGAACCCGGGGTCGCCGCCTGGCGCCGCGTCGACCTGCCCGGGTCCCACTGGAGCCGCGGGGTGGAGGTTCCCGCCTTTCTGGACGATGACGGGTGCGTGGTCCAGCTCTGCAACCTGAAGACCCACCGTTTCGGCGGGGGCTACAGCGCCAGCCTGAAGAACTCCATCGGGCTGCTGGCCAAATACGATTCGGAGGACGGGCACAATTACATGGTGGAGCTCCATTCCTCCGACCACCAGGATCTCATGATCGCCGAGGCGAACCTGGCCTACACCCCCCGGCTGCTGGTCATGGATGCCTCTTCGGTCTTTGTCTCCGGGGGGCCGGAGGCGGGGGAAGAGGCGCATCCCGGCGTCATCGTGGCGTCCACGGACAGGGTGGCGCTCGACGCCGTCGGCCTGGCGATCCTCGAGCGCTCCGGCGCCGCGGTCGTGAAGGGGAAAGAGGGTGTTTTCGACCAGGGCCAGGTCTCCCGGGCGGCCGAACTCGGCCTGGGGGCCCGCTCGGCCGGTGAGATTCGGCTCGTGACCGGCGACACCCGCAGCGCGGCCTACGCCTCCCGGCTGGAATACATCCTCCTCCATTCGGCCGCATCGACCTGATCCGAGATTTTTTGAAACCTCTGCCCCCTTTCCGCATCTGATTCGTACGGATCCGTTCGTGCCTCCGGTCCACCCGGTCATGCGGCGGTAGATTAATAATTTCCTTCTGTAACTTCCTGCCGATTTCGGGCGTAACGGTATTAGGGACGTTTGCGGCATCGACTGCCAGCGACTCAGGTAGCGCGCGTGTTTAATGTTGCCTTGGAGGGAGAATGAAACGAGATTTAGAGTCCATTATCCTCACCCGACAGGAACTGCAAATCATGAAAGTGGTCTGGAGACTGGGAACCGCGACGGTGAAGCAGGTGCGCAAGGAGATCTGCGCGGAGAAGCCCACGGCCTATACCACCATTCTCACCCTGATGGGGATTCTCGAGGAGAAGGGGGTTCTGGCCCATTCGCGCGCCGGGCGGGCCTATGTCTATCGGCCCCTGCTGTCGCGCTGGCAGGCGACGCACAACCAGCTCGAGGATGTCCTCGCGCGCTTCTTCGACGGCGATGCCGAAAAGCTGGTCGAATACGTTCTGGAAAACGAGGTCAAAGGCCCCGAACAGATGAGAAACATCCGTTGCCTCATGGATTCGGGGATAGAGAACCAGGTCGCCTGAGCCCTGATTGCGCTCGTCGGCCGGATCCCGCCCGTCAGTTGGAGGGGGCGTAGTATCCCTTGCGGTAGTTCAATTTCAGGTTTCCCTCCGCGACCTTGATTTCGATCTTTCGATAGCTCCCGTCACGGCGCGGGTTGGACGAGATATACCCCAGGTTGTATTGGCTGCGCAGTTCCTGGTTGATCTGGCGGAAGGCCTCGTCGAGTTCTTCCACCTGGACCGGGAAGAATACCTTCCCCCCCGTTTCCTGGGCCAGCTGTCTCAGGATCCGGTCCCCCTCTTCGGTGTCATCCCCCGTTCCGAACAACCCTCCCTTGCTGATGCTGATGGGGAAAATGGTCGATTCCGCGCGCAGCGCCATCTCCAGCGCGTGGCGCATGTCGGTCCGGCTGGAGAAATCCTCCCCGTCGGATACGATGATGATGGCCTTGCGCCCGGTCTCCCGGATCAGCTTCTCGTCGCACGTCATGGCGATGGCGTCGTAGAGCGCCGTTCCCCCGGCCGCCTGCAGCTTGCGGATCTGCCGGGCCATCTTGTTCGGATCGTTGGTAAAATCCTGGAGCAGCGTCACCGAGGAGTCGAATTCCACCAGCATGGCGCGGTCGCGGTCGCGCAGCACGGTCTGGAAAAAACTGGTGGCCGTGTCCTGGATGAACTGGAGCTTGGGGCTGACGCTGTCGCTGGTGTCGACCAGCATCGCCAGGGTCAGCGGCATGTCCGTTTCCCGGGCGAAATTGATGATTTCCTGCGGCTGGCCGTCTTCGTAAAGGGTGAAATCCTCGCGCGCCAGGTTGGTCACGAAGAAATTGGTCTTCCGGTCGAGGACCGAACAGAGGACGTTGACCAGATCGACGCTGACACGGTATGTCTGGTCCGAGATCCCGGAGGGGAGCGGGGTCTGGGCCCCGAGCGGAGGCACCATGCTCCCTTTGCGCGGGAGGCCCACCGTCAGCAGGCACCCCAGAATGAAAAGGACCGACAACCCGGTAAATCTTAAAAGCATCTTGTTTTCCTTAATTTAGAGGGATCCGGTTGGGAACCCCCAGTGATTATAGGAAGGCACCGGGGGCGAGTCAAGCGCTCTCGCTCCCGCTTCTGCCGGGGCGGCGCGCCGCCCGGACCAGGGACAGGAACCGCTTGAGTTCTCCGGGCAGCGGGGCTTCGAACGAAAGGGGGGCGCCGGAGCGGGGGTGGGCGAACTCGAGCCGGCCGGAATGCAGGAAGGGGCGCCCGAGCCCGGAGGCCGCCGGCACGATCGCGGGCGGCAGGTTCGCGGCCCGGTTGCCCCCGTAAACCGCGTCCCCGACCACGGGGTGTCCGCTCTCGGCGAGATGGACGCGGATCTGGTGCGTGCGGCCGGTCTCGATCCGCACGTCGAGCAGGGCCGCAAACCCGAAATCCTCCCGGACCTCGTAGTGGGTGACGGCCGGGCGCTTGTGCCGGGCCCGGGACGACATGCGCTTCCGGTTCCGGGGATCCCTCCCGATGGCCGATTCGATGGTGGCGCTGCCGGGGCGGGGTGAACCGTGTACCAGCGCGACATAGCACTTGCGAATCTCCCGGTTCTTGAACTGGTCCGACAGGCGGCGGTGGGCGCGAGGGTTCTTTGCCGCCAGCATGACGCCGCTCGTCAGCTTGTCCAGCCGGTGGACGATGCCGGGCCTTTCCGGGTCTCCGGCCTGGAGGGTCCCCAGATGGTGGAGCAGCGCGTTGACGAGGGTGCCCGAGCGCACCCCGGCTCCGGAGTGGCAGACGAGGCCCGCCGGCTTGTTGAGGACAACCAGATCGGCGTCCTCGAACAGGATGTCGAGGGGGATTGCTTCCGGAAACGGCTCCGCCTGTGCCGGGAGCGGAATCTCCAGCTCCACCCGCTCCCCTGCCCGCAGCCGGTGCCCGGTCTTGACGGTGGCTCCGTCCACCGTCGCACACCCCCGGCGGATCCAGCCCTGGATCTGCGATCGGCTCCGGTCGGGCATCCGGTCGGCCAGAAAGCGGTCCAGCCGCGCACCGGCGGAATCCGCGTCGGCTGTCCAGGATGCGGCCGGCGGGCTCAATTTTCCGGCGCCGGCGCGCGCAGGATGAAACCGTAATAGACGACGGCCGCTCCCAGGAGCGTAAGGAGGGCGATGAACTGCGAAGTGGACAGCAGTCCGTAAAAAAGGAACCCCCGTTCGTCGCCCCGGAAAAATTCGATCACGAAGCGCAGCAGCGCATACAGGCAGAGGTACTCCAGGAGGATCTGCCCGGGGCGGTGCTTTTTGCCGAGGCGCCAGGACAGGAGGAAAAACAGGCACAGCGCCCCGGCCGATTCGTAGAGCTGGGTGGGGTGGATCGCGATGTTGAGGGGGACGCCCACATTGTCGGAGGCGTAGGTGTCCGTAAAGGTGACGCCCCACGGCATGTCGGTGGGGCGGCCGTAGCAGCAGCCGGCCGAAAAGCACCCCAGGCGCCCGATGGCCTGGCCCAGGGCGATTCCGGGGGCCGCCGCATCGGCCACCTTCCACGCCGGCAACCGCTTTTTTCGCAGGTACCAGGCGGCGGATACGAGCGCCAGCAGCAGGCCCCCGTAGTAGACGCCCGCCGAACGAAGCGTCGACAGGGAAAAGATTTCGCGCGGGTTGCGGCTGTAGTAGCCGTAATCGGCCAGCAGGAGCAGGATCTTCGAACCCACCAGCGCGGCAAAGATGACCACAAGACCCATGTTCCAGATGGCGTCCGGATGGACCCCCTCCCTGCGGGCGTTGCGGCTGGTGATCCAGATTCCCGCGATGAAGGCGGCGGCCAGCAGCAGGCCGTAGGTGTGGATGGTCAAGGGCCCGATTTCCAGGATCTTGGGATGCATGCGCCTATTCTTCCTCTTCCTTTTTGTCCTTGCTCGATTCCTCGATGATCTTCTGCGCGATCTGGGCCGGTACCTCGTCGTAATGCGAGAATTCCATGTGGTAGCTGCCGCGCCCCCCGGTCATCGAGGTGAGCACGGGGGAGTAGGACACCATTTCGGCCATGGGCACCTGGGCCTTGATGATCTGGATGTCGCGCTTGATGTCCATCCCCTGAAGCCGGCCGCGGCGGCTGCTCAGGTCGCCCGTCAGCGCGCCCGCGTACTCCTGCGGCGCGTAGATCTCGACGTTCATCACCGGTTCCAGCAGGACGGGGCGCGCCGATTCCATGGCTTTTCTGAAGGCGAGCCTCCCTGCGATCTTGAAAGCCATTTCCGAGGAGTCCACGGGGTGGAAACTGCCGTCGTAGAGCGTCACCTTGAAATCGACGACGGGAAACCCGGCGAGATAGCCGCGTTCGGCCGCTTCCACGATCCCCTTTTCGACGGCCGGAATGAAGTTGCGCGGGATCGCGCCGCCGAAGATGTCATCCGCGAATTCGAATCCCCCGCCCCGCGGGAGCGGTTCCATCCGGATCCAGCAGTCGCCGAACTGCCCGTGGCCGCCCGTCTGCTTCTTGTGGCGTCCCTGGACGTCGGCCTTGCCGCGGATGGTTTCCCGGTAGGGGATCTTGGGCGTCTTCAGAAGAACTTCGACCCCGTAGCGCTTTCTCAGCTTCGATACGGTGACCTCGACATGGAGCTGATCGGAGCCGGCCAGCAGCAGCTGCTTGGTCTGCGGGTCGCGCGTGTAGCGGATGGCGCCGTCCTCCTCGATGATGCGGGCCATGGCGTTGCTGATCTTGTCCTCGTCCCCGCGGCTCTTCGGCTCGATCGCGAAGGTGATCGAGGGCTCGGGCAATTCGACGCTCGAAAAGAGGATGGGGTGGGCCGGGTCGCAGAGGGTGTCCCCGGTGCTGGTCTCCCTCAGCTTGGTGACGGCGAAAAAGTCGCCCGCCTGGACCTCCCCGATGGGGACCATCGTTTTTCCCTGAGGAACCTGAAGCGGGCCCAGTTTTTCGCTCTTATCCTTGGTCTGGTTGTGGTAAACGGTGTCGGACCGCATCGTTCCCGAATAGAGCTTGATCAGGCTGATGCGGCCCGCGAAGGGATCGGCGATCGTCTTGAAGACGTAGGCCGAGTACGGCTCCTGGCCGGAGATCCTGCGCACGACCGGCTCCCCCGTTTTCGGGTCGGTCCCCGTCGATTGGCCCACCGCGGCCGGGGAAGGGCAGAGCTCCGTGACGGCGTCGAGGATCTGGGGGATGCCGATGTTGAGCGTCGAGCTCGCATAGAAGATGGGATAGAGGCTCCCCTGCCCGACGCCGATCTTGAGCCCTTCCATCAGGTCGGCCTGGTCGAGCGTCCCCTCGGCGAAGAATTTCTCCATCAGGGCGTCGCTCCCCTCGGCCACCATCTCGATCAGCTTGTCGCGCCGCTCGGCCAGTTCGTCCTGGTACTGGGCCGGGACCTCCGTTTCCTGGAATTTGCCCGAACCGTCCCGCTCGTAGCGATAGGCCTTGCCGGTGATGAGGCTGATGACGCCGGAGAATTCCTTTTCCATGCCCATGGGGATTTCGAGCGCCACCGCCGCGCGTCCGAACGCCTCCTCGAGCGCGGCCAGTGTGCGCTCGCTGCTTGCGTTGTCGCGGTCGGCCTTGTTGATCACGATCATCCGCGGCAGGGAATACTCGTTGCAGAAGTTCCATACCTTTTCGGTCTGCACCTCCACGCCCGCCACCGCGTCGACGACAACGACGGCCGCGTCGGCCGCCCTCACGGACAGCTGCGTCTCGGCCAGGAAAGGGCGGTACCCGGGCGTGTCCAGGATGTTGATCTTCCTTTTGCTCCATTCGCAGTGCGCCAGGGCGCAGCTGATGCTGATCTTGCGTTCGATTTCCTCGTCTTCCCAGTCTGTCACGGTGTTGCCGTCCTCAACGCGGGCGAGGCGGTTGACGGCACCGGAGTCGAACAATATTGCGGATGTCAGAGAGGTTTTGCCGGCTGCGCCGTGACCGATGATGCAGATATTTCGGATGGAGTCACTCTCGAAAACCCTCATAAAGCTCTCCTTTCGGGAGGAATAAACATAAAAGGAGGCCATACTACCACACGCCCCTGTCCAGCCGCAATTGAGGAGTGTGGGCCTTGTCGGGGGACAGGTTCCTAGTCCAGGGATTCCTTGAAGGTGCAGTTCTCGTTGTTGCAGAAGCGGATGGTCCCCGTCCGCTTGGTGGTCTTGGTGAGGGTGAAGGGGGCGCCGCACTGGGGGCAGGGATCGGGCAGGGGCTTGTTCCAGAGCACGAAATCGCAATCCGGGTAGTTGGAGCAGCCGTAAAAGGTCTTGCCGCGACGCGACTTGCGTTCGACGATCTCGCCCGTGCACCCGGGGCGGCCGCAACGGACGCCGGTGGATTTCAGCTTGATGTATTTGCAGTCCGGGTAGTCGCTGCAGGCGGTGTACTCGCCGTAGCGCCCGTGCTTGAGGGCCAGGCGCTTGCCGCATACGGGGCAGACCTCATCGAGGAGGACATCCTGGGTGACGGTGAACTGGTCCGCCGACTTGATGACCTTCTTGGTATTGCGGCACTCGGGATACCCGGAACAGGCCATGAATTCCCCGAAACGCCCGCGCTTGAGCACCATCGGCTTGCCGCATTTTTCGCACTGGATTTCCTCGGGCCGGGGGCCGTCGGCCCCCCCCTCGCTTCCGGCGGGGGCGATCTGCCGGGTGTTCTTGCATTCGGGGTAGGCCGAGCAGGCGAGGAAGCGGCCGAATTTGCCCCATTTGATGACCATCATGCTGCCGCACTTGTCGCAGACTTCGTCGGTCTCCACCGCTTCGGTCTTGATGTCCCTCATTTCGGATGCCGCCGTCTCGAGCCTGCTCGAAAAGCTGTCGTAAAACTCCCCGATCGTCTCCCGCCAGGCTTCCCGTCCCGACTCGATCCGGTCGAGGTGGTCCTCCATCCTGGCGGTGTACTCGTAATCAAAAAGCTCCCGGAAGCTGCCGACCAGCAGGTCGAGAACCACCTCCCCGATTTCGCTGGGATGGAAGCGCCCCTCGTTCTTGTCGACATATTCGCGGTCCTGAATGGTGCTCAGGATGGAGGCGTAGGTGCTCGGGCGCCCGATCCCCTTGGATTCCAGCGCCTTGACCAGGCTCGCCTCGTTGTACCTCGGCGGCGGCTGGGTGAAATGCTGCAGCGGCAGGAGTTCGCGGAGCTCCAGCCGTTCCCCCTCGCGGGTTTCGGGAAGCACCGACTCCCCCTGCTCCGGGGATTCTTCCGGGGCGTCCTCGGGCCGCGATTCCTGGTAGACGGCCAGAAACCCCGGGAACTTGGCGATCGATCCGGTGGCGCGGAACTCCACCTTTCCGGCTTCGATGTCGATGTCGGTCTGGTCGAACAGGGCGGGGTTCATCTGGGAGGCGACGAAGCGGTTCCAGATCAGGTTGTAGAGCTTCCAGAGATCGGGTTCGAGCACCCCCTTCAGACTTTCGGGGGTTCGTGCCACCGAAGTCGGGCGGATCGCCTCGTGCGCCTCCTGGGCCGTCTTCCTGGATTTGTAGTAGATGGGGTGGTGCGGCAGGTAGGCTTCGCCGTAGGTCCGGCGAATCAGGTCGCGCGTTTCCTCCAGGGCGCTTTCGGCCACCCGGGTCGAATCGGTCCGCATGTAGGTGATCAGCCCCACCGCGCCTTCGTCTCCGACCTCTATCCCCTCGTACAGCTTCTGGGCCACCACCATGGTCCGCTTGACGCTGAAGCCGAGCTTGCGGGCGGAGTCCTGCTGCAGTTTGCTGGTGATGAAGGGGGGGACGGGGTATTTCTTCTTTTCGCGGCGGTGAATCCTGCGGACGATGAAGCCCGCGCCGCCGAGTTCTCCGACGATCCGGTCGGAGGTCTCGCGGTCGGCGACCGCCCACTTCTTCCCCTCCAGGAGCCGGGCCCTGGCCTTGAACGCCGGGGGATTTTCTCCGGCCAGCTGCGCGTCGAGAGTCCAGTATTCCTCCGATTCGAAGGCCCGGATTTCGCGTTCCCGGTCGACGATCAGGCGCAGGGCCACGGTCTGGACCCTTCCCGCCGACAGGCCCCGGCGCACCTTCTCCCAGAGCAGGGGGCTGATCTTGTAGCCGACCAGGCGATCCAGGATGCGGCGTGCCAGCTGCGCTTCCACCTTGTTCTGGTTGATGCGCCCCGGACTCTTGAAGGCCTCCAGGATGGCGTTCTTGGTGATTTCGTGAAAAAGCACCCGGTAGATGTTCCTGGACTTGCCCGACAGTTCCTCGGACAGGTGCTGGCAGATGGCCTCCCCTTCGCGATCGGGGTCGGCCGCGAGGTAGATGTCGCTGATCCCCTTGGCCGCGGCGCGCAATTCCTTGACCACCTTGGCCTTGCCCGGAATCACGCCGTACTGGGGCGTGAAGGCGTTCTCCACGTCCACGCCAAGTTTGCTTTTGGGCAGGTCCTTGATATGGCCGACCGACGCTTTGACGATGTAATTCCGGCCAAGGTATTTGCCGATGGTCTTCGCCTTGGCTGGGGATTCCACAACTACCAGTGCCTTGCTCATAGGAGGCGCAAGCTACACCATGCGGGCATGAAATTCCAAGAAAAAATCGCGGAGCAGTGCCTCGGTTGGGGATTATCCTTATTATTTGCATGTCTTTAGATAATAATTCCCCGGGAGCTGTCGGACCCGTCCCCTTTCTTCCAGATCGAGCAGGAGGGCCGACAGGCGGGAGATGTCGATCCCGCTCCGCCTGTGGACATCGTCAAAAAGCGTGGGCTCGTCCCTGGCGAGCAGTTTGAGGAGGGCCCCGGCCTCTTCCGGGAGCGCCTCCTGCTGTACGGCCTCGGGGGGGGGCGCCTCCTCCCTCAGGTAGATTTCGCGCGCGATCCTCGGGGGGAGCTCGTCGACGACGTCGCGCCAGGACTGGACCAGCTTCGCCCCCTGCTTGATGAGGAAGTTGGGCCCGAAACTCTGCGGGGCGGTCAGGTTCCCGGGGACGGCGAAGACCTCCCGCCCCTGCTCGGCCGCCAGCCGGGCGGTGATGAGCGACCCGCTCTGGCTCGCGGCTTCTATGATCAGGGCGCCCAGCGAGAGTCCGCTCACGATGCGGTTGCGCGCCGGGAAGTTGTGAGGAGCGGGGGGGGTGCCGGGGGCGTACTCCGTCAGCAGCGCCCCGTGCCGCGCGATTTCGCGCGCGAGCGCCCCGTGCTCGCGCGGGTAGACGACGTCGATGCCGGAGCCGAGCACGGCCACGGTGGCGCCGCCGGCCCCGAGCGCACCGCGGTGGGCGGCGGCGTCCACCCCGCGCGCCATCCCCGAGACGACGGTGATCCCCCTGGCGGCAAGATCGGAGGAGAGTTCTTCCGCCGTCCTGAGTCCGTACAGGCTCGGTTTGCGGGTGCCGACGACGGCGACACACGCCCGGCCGAGGATTTCGATCCGTCCCCGGGCGTACAGGACCAGCGGCGGGTCGAAAATCTCCTCCAGGAGCTCGGGGTATCCGGCGGCGCCCCGGACCAGGAAGCCGCATCCCTCTGCGGCCCCCCACTCGAATATTTCCCGCGCCCGGTCCCGGCAGGCGCGCGAACGAACGGCCGTACAGGCTTCTCCCGCAAGCCCCAGGTTTCTCAGCGCGCTTCCGTTCATCCGGAAGAGGTCCGCAAGGTCCGGGGCCGCGCCGCGGATCCGGTTGCGGGCGGCGGGCCCCACCCCGGGGAGCAGGGTGATCTCGAGGGCGTTTTTGATCAGGACATCGCCGGCTGTTTCCTTCATAATGACCGCCGGGGATACTGTTTCACGGTTCGGGCGCATATTTCCTTCATAATGGAAGCCATGGGAGTACGACCGGGGATCGAGGGTTTTCTGAAAAACGCGCGGGCGCTGGCGGGGGGCGCACGGGCGGGCGCGGTGGTGCATCCCGCGTCGGTCCTGCCCGATCTCCGGCACGCGGCCGACGCGCTGCGGGAGTGCCGCGACCTCCGGCTGGTGTCGCTGTTCGGCCCGCAGCACGGCGCCCGGGGCGAGAAGCAGGACAACATGGTGGAATCGGGCTTCTACCGGGACCCGGCAACGCTCCTGCCGGTCTACAGCCTCTACGGCGAAACCCGCCGCCCCACCGAAGAGATGATGCGGGGCATAGACCTGCTGCTGTTCGACCTCCAGGATGCCGGGACGAGGGTCTACACCTTCATCCATACCATGGCGTACTGCATGGAGGCCTGCGCGCGATGGGGCAAGCGCATGATCGTGCTCGACCGCCCGAATCCCATCGGCGGGGTCCGGGTCGAGGGGAACCTGCTCGACCCGGACTACCGCTCCTTCGTCGGCCTCTACCCGATCCCGATGCGGCACGGGATGACCGCGGGGGAGCTTGCCCTTTACATCAACGCCGAATTCGGCATCGGGTGCGACCTGGCCGTGGCGGCGATGGAGGGGTGGCGGCGGGAATTCTGGTTCGACGACACGGGCCTCCCCTGGGTCCTCCCCTCGCCCAACCTTCCCACGCTCGATTCGGCCACCGTCTACCCCGGGACGGTGCTCGTCGAGGGCACCCTGCTGTCGGAGGGGAGGGGAACGACGCGGCCGTTCGAGCTCGTCGGCGCCCCCTTCATCGACAGCCGGGAATACGCCGCCGCCCTCGACGGGCTGGGACTGGGCGGGGTCCGTTTCCGCCCCGCGCACTTTGAGCCCACTTTCCAGAAATGGGCGGGCGAGATGTGCGGCGGGATCCAGATCCATGTTTCGGACCGGGAGGCGTTCGAACCCTATCTCACTGGGATAGCCGTGCTTGCGGCCGCCCGCTCGCTGTATCCGGACCGTTTCGCCTGGCGGCAGCCCCCGTACGAGTACGAGTACGAGAAACTGCCGATCGAGATCCTGTGCGGAAGCCGGCGGATCCCGGAGATGATCGGAGAGGGAACGCCGATCGAGGTCATGCGCCGCAGCTGGCAGGCGGATGTCGAGCAGTTTCTCCGCCGCCGCGAGCCCTATCTTCTATATTAACCCCGAATATGGATGTGCTAATATACCAGCCCTATGATCATAGGACTGACGGGCACAAACGGGTCGGGGAAAACGGTGGTCTCGGAGTACCTCCGGAGCCGCGGGTTTGAATTCTACTCCCTTTCGGACGCCATTCGCGAGGAGCTCCGGGCGCGCGGCGAGGCTATCACCCGCTCCAGGCTCATCGAGGTCGGCAACGAGCTCAGGGAAAAACATGGGGCGGGCGTCCTGGCCGAGCGGATCCTCGCCGTGGTGGAAAGCGACCACAACTACGTGATCGACTCCATCCGCAGCCCCCACGAAGTCGAGGTCCTGCGCGGCCGCCCCGATTTCAGGCTCCTGGCGCTCGAAGCTGATGCCGTGCTCCGCTTCGAACGCAGCCGGCTGCGGGGGAGGGAAAATGCCCCGGAGACGCTCGAGCAGTTTCTGGCCGAGGAGGCGCGCGAACTCGGCTCGGACAATCCCGCGGGGCAGCAGCTGGTCGCCACCCGGAAGCTGGCGGACCTGGTCGTGACGAACAACGGGACGCTCGAGCAGCTGCACCGGCACCTGGACGAGGTCATCCCCCCGCTTCTGAGCCGCTTCGTCCGCCCCTCCTGGGACGAGTACTTCATGAATATCGCCAAGGTGGTGGCGACGCGCAGCAACTGCATGAAGAGGAAGGTGGCCGCCATCATCGTCAAGGACCGGCGCATCATCTCCACGGGGTACAACGGCACCCCCCGGGGAGCGCGCAACTGCAACGAGGGGGGGTGCCCCCGCTGCAACGGCCTGGCCCCGAGCGGCACGGCCCTGGACGAATGCCTCTGCTCCCACGGGGAGGAGAACGCCATTACGCAGGCGGCCTATCACGGGATCAGCCTGAAGGGTTCTACCCTCTATTCCACTTTTTCCCCCTGCCTGCAATGCACGAAGATGATCATCAACAGCGGCATCGTGGAGGTGGTCTACAACCAGGAGTATCCGCTGAACGGGTCTGCGCAGAAGCTCCTCAAGGAGTGCGGCATCCTCCTGCGCCAGTACCGGGTATGAAACCGTTTCCCAACCGCCTGTGGGGCGACCGCGGGGCCGCCGCGTGAACGACGTGAGCATAGAGACGGAAATCAAGGTGGAGATCGGGGACCCGGAAGACTTCTGCCGCCGCCTTGGAGCGCTCGGGGCGGAGTCGCTTTCCGCCCGGCATTTTGAAGACAACCACCTGCTCGATTTCCCCGATGACGGGCTGCGCTCCCGGCGCTGCGTCCTGCGGGTCAGGATCGCCGGGGGGCGCGCGACGCTGACCTTCAAGGGGGCGCCCCGCCCCGAGGGGATTTTCAAGGTGAGGGAGGAGCTCGAGACCAGGCTCGGGGACGGCGCCGCGGCCCTCGGGATCTTCGGGCGGATCGGGATGCGGCCCGTGTTCCGCTACCAGAAATACCGCCGGGAATACGGCGTGGGGGGGGTCCGGGTCGCCGTGGACGAAACCCCGATCGGCAACTACGCGGAACTGGAGGGGCCGGAGGAGGCGATCCGGGCGCTCGCCCGCGCGCTCTCCTTGCCCGAAACGGGCTTCCTCCGCGCCAGCTACTATTCCCTCTACCTGGAGTTGTGCCGGCAAAAGGGCATGGCGGCCGGCCACATGGTTTTCTGACCTCGGATCGGTAATAAGGAGGGCCTCATGCCCGTCGTCTACGTCGAAAATATCGGGGATTGGGAAGGGAAAGAGGTCACGCTGCGCGGATGGGTCTACAACCGGCGGAGCAGCGGGAAACTGCAGTTTATCCTGCTGCGCGACGGGACCGGCGTCATCCAGTGCGTCGCCTTCAAGGGGAATTTCCCCCCGGAGGAGTTCGCGCTTCTCGACGCGCTCGGGCAGGAGTCGAGCCTCGAGATCCACGGTGTCGTCCGCACGGACAGCCGGTCCCCGGGCGGTTTCGAGTTGGACATCCGGCGCTTCCGGGTGATCCAGGCGGCGGACAATTACCCCATCACCCCCAAGGAGCACGGGACCTCCTTCCTGATGGAGAACCGCCACCTGTGGCTCCGGAGTTCGCGCCAGCATGCGATTCTCAAAATCCGGCACGAGGTGATCCGCGCCTGCCGCGATTACTTCGACGACCGGGGGTTCACCCTCGTGGATACTCCCATCTTCACCCCCAACGCGTGCGAGGGGACGACGACGCTGTTCGAAACCGGGTACTTCGACCAGACCGCCTACCTGACCCAGAGCGGCCAGCTGTACAACGAGGCCACCGCGGCCGCGTTCGGGAAGGTCTACTGCTTCGGCCCGACCTTCCGGGCGGAGAAGTCCAAGACCCGCCGTCACCTGATGGAGTTCTGGATGGTGGAGCCCGAGGTCGCTTTCGCCACCCTGGAGGAGACGATGGACCTGGCGGAGGGGCTCGTCTGCTTCATCCTCGAACGGGTCCTTGCGCGCCGCCGGGCCCAGCTCGAGATCCTGGAGCGCGACATCGGCGCCCTCGTGCGGGTCGCCGGCCCGTTTCCGCGCCTGAGCTACGACGAGGCGGTGAAGGTGCTCCAGGCTTCGGGGTCGGCGATCGAGTGGGGGGGGGACTTAGGAGGGGGGGACGAGACGGTGCTTTCGGAGCGGTACGATTCGCCCGTCATGGTGCACCGCTATCCCGCGGCGGTGAAGGCGTTTTACATGCAGCCGGACCCGGAGCGGGCCGAGGTGGCCCTGTGCGTCGACGTGCTCGCGCCCGAGGGGTACGGCGAGATCATCGGGGGGGGCGCGCGCATCCACGACCACGATCTCCTCCTCGGGCGGCTCGCAGAGCACGCCCTCTCCCCGGAGCCGTTCGGCTGGTACCTCGACCTGAGAAAATACGGTGCCGTGCCTCACGCCGGGTTCGGGATGGGGATCGAAAGGGTGGTCGCGTGGATATGCCACCTGACGCACCTGCGCGAGACCATCGCCTTCCCGCGCACCCTTTACCGGATCTATCCCTGATGCTGCGGAAGCTTATCCCCGGGAGCGGCGGCGGGGGCATGCCGAGGTATGTTTTTCTGGCGGGTCTCGCGGTCGGCGCCCTCTTCTTCGCGTACTACTATTCCCGGGGGCTGACCGTGTCGCACTACGATGCCAAGGCCCACCTGCTGGTGGCACGGCGGATCGTGGACGCCCTCGAACCGGGATACGCCCAGATGGGGGCCCAATGGTTGCCCCTCATCCACCTGCTGTACCTCCCCTTCGTCCTTTTCGACGCCCAGTACCGGTCCGGCCTCCTGCCCAGCCTGATCTCGGTGTTCTGCTTCGCCCTCAGCGGGGCGCTGGTTTGCCGCATATCGCTCCGGGTTACGGGGTCGGGGACGGCGGCCCTGTTTTCCGCGGCGCTCCTCGTCGCGAACCCCAATCTCCTTTACCTGCAGAGCTGCCCGCTGACGGAACCGGTGTTCATGGCGCTGTTTCTGCTGGCGCTCGACCGGCTGCTCGAGTGGCGCGCCTCCGACCACTCGCGCCTGCCGTGGGCGGCCGCCGCCTGGACCGCCCTGGCGGGGGTGTGCCGCTACGAGGGGTGGGGGTTGATCCTCGGAATCGTCGCGCTGCTTCTGGCCGACGGCTGGACGCACCGTATCCCGCGTCCGCGGGCGCTGAGGGCCGCGGCGGTTTCCCTCGCGGTTTTCGCGCTCCCCGCGCTCGCGCATTTCGGCTACATTTTCCTGCGGCTGGGGGACGTCTTTTTCAACCGGGTCGCGGCGGGGAATCCGAATCCCTACCTGACGCACGGGAGGCCGTTTCTTTCGCTCCTGTATCACCTGGCGGAGGTCGAGCAGATGGCGACGCTGCTTTCCCTCCTGCTGGCGGGCGTCGGGGTCCTGGTTTTGGTGCGGGACCGAAGCCGGCTTTGGGAACGGGCGCCCCTGCTGCTCCTCTGGGTCCCGTCGCTCATCAACATCGCGGCCCTATACTGGGGGCACGTGTACCGGTTGCGCTATTCTGTTCTGCTTCTGCCCGCCGTGGCCGTGTTCGCCGGGCTGGCCGTCCGGTCGGAAAGGGTCCGCATCCTCGCCCTGCCGCTCCTTCTGCTGCTCGTCGCCCTTCTCCCCTGGGTATCGTGGATCACCTACCTCCAGGACCCCGCCGGGATGCTGACCCCGGGACCGGGGGCGGTCGCGCTCCCCGTCCTGGGCCTGGTCCTTTACGCGGTCGTGCGCGTGCGCGGCGGGCACGCCGCGGCGCTCCTCCTGCTCCTCGTGGCGGGGATGGCCGTGCCCCCGCTCGAGAGGGAGACCCTCCCCATGATGTCGGAGACGCTGGAACACACATTCATCGAGCCGGAAAGGGAGGAGGTCCTCGGCCACCTGCGGCGGCATTACGACGGTGGGAAGATCCTGGTCGATATGGGCCGGCAGGCGCCGCTGGTCTACGACTCGGGGCTGAGGGTGAGCGAATTCGTCTTCAACGAAGGGGGGGGCGCGCGCTGGCACAGGGCGGCCCTGGACCCGGTGCGGGAGGTCGGGTGGCTCTGCTCCGAGAAGGGGGACCACGTCTGGGAGCGCATTATGATGGATCCCCGGATTCCCGATCACTATACTGTAGTGGTGGATACGGAACATCTGGCGCTGTACCGCCTGAAATTGCGGACCAACAAGGTTGAGCGACACCCGTGAAGAACGAAGCCCCGGCCGCGGAAAAACAGAAAAAATTCGATTTTACCCCCTCCCGGCCCCGTCCCCTCCTGTCCGGCCTTCCGGGCAAGATCGACGGCTACGAGGAGGGGGTGGCGAGCTATTTCCGCTGGAGGACGGGCCTTGACTACTACCTCGCCCTGGACCAGATCGCCGATTTCGTGATCCAGACGGGCAGGATCCGCGTGGTCGATCTGTTGACCGACACCGCCGCCTTCGCGCTGAGACTGGCGGGGAGGAAGCCGTTTCACGGGCGGATCTATTCCTTCGACACCAATATCACCCTGCTGGAACGCGCCAAGCAGCGGGCGGCTCACCTCGATCTCGAGCAGATCGTGGAGTTCCGGCATTTCCAGGAACCGCGCCTCCCGGTCCCGGACGGGCACGCGGAACTGGCGGTTTCCGTGTTCGATCTCCACCGGCATCCCCCGGAGCAGTATCTGGGGGAAGCGATGAGAATTCTGGCCCGGGACGGGCATCTGATCCTCGGGGAGTATCTGGAGCCCAGATCGGCGCGGAATTCGCCCGTCGGCCTCTGGCGGAGGGCGCATCTCCGGTTCGTCCAGAAAAACTCCGTCGAGGCCAGGGCCGTCTACCCCGACAGGGAGGAAGTGATCGATTTGCTTTTCCGCTCGGGATTCCGCCAGGTCATCGTTCAGGAGCTGAATGCCCGCCCGTCGCGGCATTCGGGAGTCTTCAGTATCATCGCCGCTACGAAATAGGGGGGAGTGGGTGTGAGGAGACAAGGCACGGCGTTCATTCTTCTGTCGCTTCTGTTGCTGCCCGTTCTTGCCGGCGGAGGGGAGACAGAACGGATCCGGAAGATCGGGAAGGCGCCCAATTTCATCGCGCTCGGCCCCGACGGCACGAAGCTCTATGCGACCTCCTACGCCACGGACGAACTGCTTGAAGTGGACCTCGAAAAGAAAATCGTGACCCGGAGGATGGAGGCCGGCGGCGCGCCCCTGGGTCTTGCCCTCGCCGACGGGGGGAAAACCGCCCTGGTGGCCTGCATGGATTCAGGCACCGTGGCCATGATCGACCTGGACTCCTTCCAGGTGTTGGCGGATGTTCCCGCGGGCGCCCGGCCGAACTCGGTGGCCGTAGGCGCCCGGGGTTACAACGCCTACGTGGTGGATTACGGGCGGAGCCGGAACGGCCGGCTGCATGTCCTCGACCTGCGCCAGCGGCGCATGGTAGGCAGTGTCGGGCTGGGGGTGAGCCCCTTCGGCATCGCGGTGAGTCCGACCACCGAGAGGGTGTTCGTGCTGATGGGGGGGGACAACGAAGTATGGGTCATGGACCCGGCCGGCCCCTCCGTGATCGCGAAGATCCCGGTAGGGGAAGGGCCGGACGGCATCGCCATCACACCCGACGGGAAACGGCTCTTCGTCGCCAACAGCCGCACGCACGACCTGTCGATCATCGACGCGGAACTGCTGCGTGTTCTGGTCACGGTCCCGATCGGGAAGATGCCCTTCGGCGTGGCCGTCAGCCCCGACGGGAAGCGGGTGTTCGTCATCAACGCCCAGAGCCGCACCGTTTCGGTTCTTCCGGCCGATCTCAGCAGCCTGTCCGGCCGGACCCTCGACATCGACAAGGGTTCGACCGACATCCTGGTGGCGCCGGACAACCGGACCGTCTACGTGGTCAGCGAGGCCACCAACAGCGTCCTCATCGCCGACGTGCCTGCCGAAGCCCCCTGAGCCCCCCTTCGCTGTGCTATGATGGACCCATGCTGCATGTGGGACTGACGGGAAACATCGCGTCCGGAAAAAGCTCCGCTGCGGAAGTGTTCGCCGAGATGGGGGCGCGCGTCATCGACGCGGACCGGGTGGCCCACGGCCTGCTCGAGCGGGGCACGGACTCCTACTGCCGGATCGTGGATTCGTTCGGGGGCGAAATCCTGGACCCCGAGGGGCGGATCGACCGCAGGCGGCTCGGGAATATTGTTTTTTTCGACGAGGAGAAGCGGCGGCAGCTCAACCGGATCACGCACCCGATGGTGGACGCCGAGATCGAGCGGCGCATCGCGGAACTGGAACGGGAAACCCCGGACGGCATCCTGATCGTGGACGCGGCCCTGATGGTGGAGACGGGAGGGTATCGCAGGTTTTCCTTCCTGATCGTGGTCGCCTGCGACCCCGTCCTGCAGCTCGGTCGCCTCATGCAGCGGAGCGGGTTGACGGAACTCCAGGCGAAAGCCAGGATGGAGTCCCAGATGCCGATCGAGGAGAAGAAGCGGCTGGCGCACTATACGATCGACACCTCGGGAACGTTCGCCGAGACGCGGCAACAGGTATCGGCGATCTATCAGGATCTCGTGCGGCAGGAGCGAAGCCGCAGAGGCGGGGCGTGACGCGTCGCCCCGCCTCTGCGGCCCGCATCATCCCACCTTCACCTCGATCTGTCTCGGTTTGGTCTTCTCCGCTTTGGGCAGGGTGATGGTCAATACCCCGTTTCTGGATTCGGCCGTTATACGGTCCTGGTCCACGGCATCGCTCAGCTGAAACTGCCGGAAATAACCCTGCAGGCCGAATTCCTCGCGCAGGGTCTGGCCCGACGGGTCGTATTCAGCCCGTCCCTTGATGGTGAGAATGTTGTCCTCGACGCGGATATCCACGGCGTCCCTGGGGACCCCCGGAAGGTCCGCCACGACGGTCAGGGCGTCTTCCGTTTCGAAGATGTCCACGGGAGGGGCGATATAGAGGGTGTCGTCCCGGGTGGCGAGGGATTTTTCCCCGGCCGATGCCGGGACGCCTTTGTTGCCGGTGGTCAGAGCGACGGTTTTCTCGGTCATGGTTTCGGTCCTCCTCGTTCTTGAACTCGTTGTTTCAGCCCACCTTCACCGCGATCTGCTTCGGTTTCGCGGCTTCCATTTTGGGCAGGACGATCTTGAGAACCCCATCCACGTAGGCCGCCTCCACTTTCTTGCTGTCGACCGCCGAGGAAAGGGACAGGGTCCGCGAGAATTTTCCCGCCGAGCGTTCGCTGCGGTGCACCAGCTCCGAATTCACGCTTTTTGGCAGCGGCTTCTTCTCCCCCGAAATCACCAGCTGGTCGCCGGTCACGGACACGCTCAGCGTATCCCGGTCGAGCCCCGGTGCCAGGGCGTCGACATAGAAGTTGTCCTGGTCCTCGCCGATGTTCATCAGCGGGTAGGCGCGGTAGGCACGGCCGGGAAGAAAGGAGATCCTGGAGAAGGGGAAGCTCCACGAGGAGGTCCTGTCCTCGCCCAGGATCCTGTCGATTTCCCTCCGCATCCTCTCCATTTCGTCGAAAACATCGAAAGATACGAGACTCATGGGTTGCACCTCCATAGCACATTCGATCTGGTTTATCTCGAACATCCGTAGATTTTTTAAGTTCACGGCGCCCTTTTGTCAAACGGGCGGGTGCCAAATCCCCGGGGGGGGGCTGAGGGGGGGCGCGGAGGGCGGGGGGGCGGTGCGCGCCGCCGGCCCCCCCCGGATGCTATTTACGGCGGAAATTCTCCAGGGCGAATTCCCAGTTGAGGAGCTTGTCCATGACGGCTGCGGCGTAATCCGCGCGGCGGTTCTGGTAGTCGAGGTAGTAGGCATGCTCCCAGACGTCGATGGTCAGGAGCGGTGTCAGCCCCTCCTCGAGCGGCGTATGGGCGTTGGCCGTCTTGGTGACCTTCAGCCGGCCCCCTTCCTTGACCAGCCAGGCCCACCCGCTGCCGAACTGCGAAGCGGCCGCCTGCCCGAGTTCCTTTTTGAGGGCGTCGAGGCCGCCGAAGCTGCGGTTGACGGCATCGGCCAGCTCCGCGGGCACGGCGCACCCGCCGGGTTTGAGGCTGTTCCAGAAGAAGGTGTGGTTCCACACCTGGGCCGCGTTGTTGAATATGCCCGCCTGGGCGGGGTCCTTGGCGCTCCGGGTCACGATCTGCTCCAGGGACAGGCCCTCCATGGGGGTTTTGGCGATGAGGTTGTTGAGGTTGTTGACGTAGCCCTGGTGGTGCTTGCCGTGGTGGAATTCGAGGGTGCGGGCCGAGATCACCGGTTCCAGGGCGTCCTTCGGGTAGGGGAGGGGGGGGAGCGGGTGCCCGGCGGCCCGGGCGGGGCGAAGCCCGGCGCCGGAAGCGGCCAGGAGGACGCCCGCGGTTCCCAGGAGCGCCTGCCGGCGCGTGATCATTCCCGCGAGTATTTCGGTGCATCGGTTTTTCATGGGGCTTTTTCTCCCTCCTTGAAAGGGTGTACACTTCCGTTTCGACTTTCCTGAACTTTAATCGAACCGGCGGGGGGATGGCAAGGTCCTTCGCTCTGTCGATCCAGTCATCACCGGAACCGGTCGTTGGCAGGGAGGCTCCTCATGGATTTCGCAAAACTGACACACGCGCGCTACAGCTGCCGCTCCTACCGGCCCGACCCGGTCCCGGAGGAGATGGTGCAAAGGGTCCTGGAGGCGGCCGCCGCGGCCCCCACGGCGGTGAACCGGCAGCCCTTCCGGATCCTCGTCATCGGCACGAAAGGACGGGAGGCGGAACTCGGCCGTATCTACGCCCGCGACTGGTTCGTCCAGCCCCCCCTGGTCCTCTGCATCTGCGTCGAGACGGAGGCTGCCTGGCGCCGCAGGCAGGACGGGAAAAGCTACGGGGATGTCGACGCCGCCATCGCCTTCGATCACCTGATCCTGGCCGCGACGGAGCTGGGGCTGGGTACCTGCTGGATCGCCGCCTTCGACCCCGCGGCGGCGCGCGAGGTCCTTGCCCTCCCCGAGGGGGTGGAGCCGCTGGTGTTCACCCCCCTGGGTTTCGCTGCAGACGCCCCCGTGGAGCGCAAGCGCAAAAGCGTCGGTGAACTCCTCCGTTACGAGCGTTGGTGACGGGCTCCCGTCGTTGGATCCGGCTCACTCTCACCGAACGGACAAGCGAATGGGCCGTGATGGCATCCACTCGCCCTCACGGCCCATAGCAGTAGACGGTGATCCAGCGGTTTGGAGAGGCTTACGCTCTTTTCCGGCGCCAGGTGCCCAATCCGATTACGCCCAGGCCGGTGCCCAGAAGAAGAAGCGAGGCGGGCTCGGGGATGGGGGCTGTCCGGTCAGAGAAAACAACATTGTCGAGAATGGGTCCCACGTTGTCTGCTCCGAATCCCTCAATATACAGCCTGACAATATAATCGCTGCCCAGGGAAAAGCCGAATGAGTATGTGGAAAACGGAGCGTTGTGAGGAATGGCGCCCCAGGTTGCGGAAATCAGCGAACTGTCGCTTCCAACATCCCGGATTCCGAATGTGATCCAGTCGGCTGAACCCCCGCGCTGGTTGCCGGACACCTGTCCTTCCAGGTAGTACCATTCAGAGGCTGCCAGGTTAAACGTGTCCATCGTCGTGATGCGGCCGGCGTTACTGGTTGATCCATCCATGTCGAGACAGCCGCCGGCGCCGCCATCGCAGGCGATTCCAAAACCGGCGTTTCTGATGTAGTCGATCGTACCCTCTGAAACGGTCCAGTTGGCAAGCCCTTCGAAGTTGAGGGCGGAGGCGGCTGCATCCGAATCGAAGTTGTCGGAGAACAGCGTATCCGCATGGCCGAATACGCCTGTGCCGATGGTCAGGCCGGCGGCAAGTAAGATATTGAGCACCATCTTCTGTTTGCGCATTTTTCCTCCCGCAAAAGAGCGGATAAGCTGTCGGCGGGTCTCAAATTGTACAAGACCCCCGATTAAGGGTAAATCTGAACTTAGAAGGTTAAGCAAAATCCTGTCCATGCCCAATTTTTCGGTCTGGTGGCTATAAATAATTGATAATAGTATATTTATTTTAGGCCAAGATTAAGGATCCCGCCGGTGAAAGTAGGGACACTGTAAGCTGATCCGACGGTTGTGTAAACCTATCTGACAGCCTGTGATGGTTGTAGGTCCGGGGTAGTCTGGAATGATGATGCGCCATCTGTGGGCGTCCTACGACCGGTTATGGATCGGATCAAACCCTGGCCTTGATCCCCGCCAGGCAGAGGGCGTGGTCCACATCGCGCGCGGTCAGGACCTTCATGGAGACGGCGCGGATCCGCCCGAAACGCTTCCCGGTCCTGAACTCCTCCTTGATGGATTCGGGCGGCGGGCTTCGTTCGATCAGCGGTTCCGCCCTGTCGCCGAAATAGAAGGTCACGCGGAAGGTGTCGGCGTGCACGCCGACCCAGCAGAGGGTCTGTTTCTTCCGGACCATCTTGTAGAGCCAGCTCTTCCCGTCGTGGTAATAGTGCCACTCCCCCGCCGCCTCGGGAAACCGCTGCGCGATTCCCGCCAGCAGATTTTTCCATTGCGCCCGATGGGAGCCGATGAGGGTGAAGAGCGCCTCTTCGGCAATCCATTGCCTATGGGGGCCAGAGCACGGGGAGGAGCATGACGGCCACGGCCATCACGACCAGGGTGAGGGGGGCTCCGACCTTGACGTAGTCGGTGAAACGGTAGCCGCCCGGACCCATGACGAGCTGGTGCGCGGGGTGGGACAGGGGGCTGGCGTAGCTGGCGGAGGCGGCGATGGCCACCGTCATCACCAGCAGGTGGGGGGAGAGGCCCGTGGAGGCGGCCACGCTGAGGGCGACGGGCGCCATCAGCACCGCCATGGCCGAAGGGTGCACCACCTGCACGAAGAGGACGGTGACGGCGAACAGCGCGGCGACGATGAAGCGGGGCCCCAGGTCCCCCACGGCTCCGATCACGGCGCCGGCGGCCATCTCGGCCAGCCCCGTCTTCTGGATCGCGAGGCCCAGCGGCAGCATCCCGGCGATGAGGAAGACGACCTTCCATTCGATCGCGCGGTACGCCTCCTCCATCCTCAGGCACCCGAGAAGCACCACCAGAGCGGCGCCGGCCAGGGCGGCGATCGAAATGGGGACCGCCCCCGAAAGGGCGGCGAGGATGACGCCCAGCATGACGGCGGCGGCGGCGCGCGCTTTCTCGAGCCGCGGAGTGCGGGCCGCGGCCTTGTCGAGCACGAGGAAGTCGCGGTCGCGCGCGAGGGCCTCGAGGCTCTTGCGCCGGCCGTAGACCAGGAGCGCGTCCCCGAACTGCAGCGGCAGGTACTGCAGCCCCGTCCGGTGGGCGCGCCCCCGGCGCCACACGGCGAGCACGCTCAGCCCGTAGTGCTCACGGAAGAGCAGGTCCGCCAGGGTGCGCCCCGCCAGGGTGGTGCGGGGAGACAGCAGGACTTCGGTGATGCCGATCTCCTGCGACTCCAGCTCTGCCACCAGGCTCGAGGAGGGTGCCGCGATCTGCAGCTCCTGCAACCCCCGCAGCGCGTCCAGGTCGCGGGGCGCGCCCTGCAGCAGGAGCAGGTCCTCGGCCAGCACCTTTTCCTCCGGGGCGGGCATGCAGATCAGCTCGCCGGCGCGCGCGATACCGACGACCGACAGCCCGTAGGGGGCGGCCAGGCGGCTCTCGGCGAGGTTGCGGTCCGCCAGCACCGACCCGGCCGGAATCCGCACGGAGAGCGGCCGGGAGCGCCAGCCGGCCAGCATGTGGGCCTGGGCCGGGGAGAAAAAGCGCAGTTGCTCCACGATGCCCGCGCGGCCGATCTCCTCGAGCGATTCGCGCTCCCCCTGGAGCAGGAGCCGGTCCCCCGCCTCGAGTACCCTCCGTCCCGGGTTGTGCTCCCCTTCGCCCGCCGGGCCGGGCAGGTCGAGGCAATGGACCCGGTGGATCCGGCGCAGGTCGCTCGCCGCCAGCGTGGCCCCCGCCAGGGAAGAGTGTGCGGCAACGACGGCCTCGGCGACCAGCAGGCGCCCGGACAGGAGTTCCTCCTCCGGTCCCGGCGGCTCGATCACCAGGTGCTGGCTGCCGTCGAGGCGCTGGACGTGGTCCGACCGCCCGTGGACGATGAGCCGGTCGCCCGGTTCGAGGACCTCGGTCGGGCGGGGGGCCAGGATCAGCTTCCCCCGCCGCTCGAGCGCGACCACGGTCAGGTAGAGGGTCGACCCGATCCGGCTCTCGGCCAGGGTGCGCCCCCGCAGCGGGGAATCGGCGGGGATGCGGGCGGTGAAGATGTGGGTCTCGAGCTGGTAGGAGGGGCTGAGGGGTGAATCCTCCGCCCCCGCGCCGTCCTTGCGCCGGGGGAGCAGGTGGCGCCCGACCAGCGCCATGTAAAGGATGCCGGAGGCTACGACGGCGGCGACGATCGGGGTGAACTCGAACAGGCC
Organism: Acidobacteriota bacterium; assembly: GCA_016934555.1. Lineage (GTDB taxonomy): Bacteria > Acidobacteriota > UBA6911 > UBA6911 > UBA6911 > UBA6911. The sequence continues at coordinate 34,974 of JAFGSS010000010.1, forward strand.
GAAGGGGCGCAGCCCGGCCGCGCGCAGGGCATCGGTGACCAGGATGTTGGGCGGGGTGGAAATCCCCGTGAAGGGGCCGCCGAGCAGGCTCCCCAGCGCCAGCGGCATCAGCAGCCGG
>JAFGSS010000075.1 GCA_016934555.1 Acidobacteriota bacterium
AACCACTACCCGAAATTCGGGGCCAGGCTCCCCAGGGAACTGGCCCGGCTGCTCGAGGAGCTCGAAAACAGGCTCCGATAGGAGAACGCGCATGAAAGAACACAACCCCCTGGCCGCGGCGATGAACCGGGACCTAGAAGCGGGCGCGCCGCAGCTGCTGGCGATGCTGTCCGAGCGGGGCCGGGCCATCTATTTCCCCCACAGGGGGATCCTGGGGCAGACGGCGGAGGCGAAGGGAGTCTCGATCAACGCCACCATCGGGACCGCGTTCGAGAACGACGGATCCCCGCTGACGCTCGAGTGCATGGAGGCGCTGGTCAACATCCCCTCCGATTCCTTCCTCTACGCCCCCAGCTTCGGGCTGCCGAAGCTGCGGGAGGAGTGGGGGCGGCTGCTCGAGGCCAAGAATCCCGGGCTCAGGGGAAAGAGGTTCAGCAAGCCGGTGGTCACCGCGGCGCTGACCCATGCGCTTTCGGTCGCGGGCTACCTCTTCGTCGATCCCGGCGACGAGATCCTGATCCCCGATCTTTACTGGGACAACTACGAACTCGTCTTCGGCGAAACCTACGGCGCCGCCTTCAAGTTCTACAACACCTTCACGGGCGGGGGCTTCGACGTGGGAGCCTTCGCCCGCGCCCTCGGCGAGGGGAAACCGGGCAAGCGGATCGTGCTGCTCAATTTCCCCAACAACCCCACCGGCTACACTCCGACGGTGGGGGAATACCACGCCCTCGTCGGGGCGATCCGGGACGCGGCCGAGGCGGGGAACCGGGTGGTCGTGGTGCTCGACGACGCCTACTTCGGCCTGGTCTACGAAGAGGGGGTCGCCCGCGAATCGCTCTTCAGCGCCCTGGCCGACCTGCACCCGAACGTGCTCGGCGTCAAACTGGACGGGGCCACCAAGGAGGACTACGTCTGGGGCTTTCGCGTCGGTTTCATCACCTTCGGCTCGGCGGGCGCGGCCGAGTCTCATCTCCGGACGCTCGAGGACAAGGCCGCGGGCGCCGTCCGGGGCACGATCTCCAACGCCCCCTGCCTCTCCCAGGCGATCCTGCTCAGGGCCTACACCGACCCCGGCTACGCCGCGCAGAAACAGGCGAAATACGAAACCCTGGCCGGGCGGGTGCGCGAGATCAAGGCCGTGCTCGGGGCGCACCCGGAATACGCCGACAGCTTCGACGTCATGCCCTTCAACTCCGGCTACTTCATGTGCGTCCGGCCGAAAGGGGTCGACCTGGAGGCGCTCCGCAAGGAGCTGATTGCCGGGTACGGCACGGGCGTCATCGTCCTGGTCGGCCTCGTCCGGATCGCCTTTTCCGCGGTCCCGACCGAGAAGATCGCGCAGCTGTTCGCCAACCTCGACGCCGCCATCAGGAAGCTGCGCGCCTAAACGCTCTTTCGCCGGCTTCGTCAAAGACCGCAAAACCCGCCCGCCCGGCGGGTTTTCGCTTTTGTGCGCCCTCCCGGCCCCGTGGCTGCCGCGCGAGGGGACCGGCCCGGAAAAAGTTGGTTCCTTTTCCCCCTTTTTAATGTATCTTCTACGGATCAAAGGATATTTTGAGGGAACGAAATCCTTACCCGCAATTTTGCCTGATTGGAGCTGGATAACGGATTTCCCACCCAAACGCGCGGAGGTCTGAATCCGCCGGGGAACCGGGACGGGACACCTAATTTGGAGGAAATCAGCCGATGATGAACACACCGATGCACCGATTCAAGTACACCAAGCTTTCCAAGGACCAGGTGGGCCGCAAACTCGCCGCTACCGAAGCCGGGCCGAAATGCGCGTCGCCGTTTTCGGGCGCGCTGGCCGGTAAGAGCCTCAAGATCGTGACCGACGACGGTCCGGTGCTTCACTACGCGTTCAAGAGCGCCAACCGCCTGACGCTGGCCGAAGGGAACGCCTCCGCCGTCGAGGCGGCCTACGGCGCGCTCGAACTGAAACAGATGGTTTTCTTTTCCCACATGGTCCCCGGGACCCTGAAGGGGTTCAACGTTTTCGTCGACCTCAAGAGCCACCTCGCGACCGTCTTCGAGGTGTGGTTCGCGGGCGGCAAGGACCCGTCCGGGCAGCAACTCGATGACCGGGAAGTCCAGCGCCAGATCTGGTTCGGTTACGTCGACGTTGCCGGGAAGAAGGCCCCGGAGCAGCGGCACCATTTCACCAACCGGCTCGAAGGTACCGGCATGTACTGGAAGCAGGACACGGGGATCGAAACCATCGACCTCTATCCCTCGATCATCTCCTCCAATTTCATCGAGGTCACCCGGCACGCGGACGATCTCAGCTACTGCAGCCCGTCGGACTACGTCCTGGTCAACGACAACCTCTTCATCTATGACCGGACCGAATGCGAGTTTTCGGGCATTATGACCCTCTACCTCATCGACCTGTTCACGGAGACCCAGGTGGGGATGCGGCTCGGCTTCAACGAAAAGGACGAACTCGAATACTGCATGTACCGGGGTGCGGGGAAGATCGTCGGGCAGCTGACATCGCTGGCCCCCTTCGACGAGCACGGCAAGACGGTCAACCTGGCCATGGGCGGGGCCCCGGCCAAGGCGGCCAAGGCCGCCCCGGCGGGGCCGCCGCCCAAGGGGCAGCGCACCGTGTACCGACCGGGCAGGACCTTCAAGAACATGACTCCGGAAGAGGTCCAGCGGGCGGCGGAAAAGAGCACCGTCACCTTCACCGGCGACCCCAACGCTCCGCAGCAGCAGGCGGGCATGATGGGAGGGAACCTCCTCCCCTTCAGCGACCTGCTCGTCGGCAAGGAATTCATCCTCCGCTACGACAACGAGGGGCCCGGGTGGGAGTACAAGGTCCTCGATATCTATAACCTCCAGTGGCGCAAGGAGGGGACGACCGCGTGGCAGAAGGAGACGTACCGGGCGTTCGAGGCGGACGAAAAACTGGTGTTTTTCGGCCACATCGTCACCGGGAGCAAGCCCGTTTCCTGCCGCCGGATCGCCCTGGACCTGACCAACGGCCTGACCACGGCCATCCTCTCCCGGATGGGGACGGAGTATTACGGGAACGAGGTATCCTACCGCGCCGTCTTCGGCGCCGCCGAAATGGAAGGGGTCAACGCCCCGAGGTACGTGCGTCACAACTATACCGACGAGCTGGTGGGGCGCGGTTTCACCCGCACCTATTCCGACCAGATGACGTCCATGCACCTGTACACCACGGC
>JAFGSS010000076.1 GCA_016934555.1 Acidobacteriota bacterium
AGGGCGCGCGCGAACCGCTCGCGGTCGCGCGTCAGCACCCGCAGCCCCGTCCGGTCCTCGAGGAGCCGGACCTCGACGACGTGGCTCTCGCCGAACAGCCGGGCCGCCAGGCGGGACGCGTCGTCGCAGCGGACAACATACTGGCACGGGTGCTCGTGAATCTCCTCCCGGACATCGCGGATCTTCCCCTCGGCGACAACCATGCCGTTGGCGATCAGGATCACCCGGTCGCTGACCAGGTCCACCTCCCGGAGCACGTGGCTCGAGAGGATGACGTGGCGCCCCTGGGCGGCCCAGGACCGGAAAAGCTCGATGGTCGCGGCGCGGACCAGGGGATCCAGGCCGCTGAGCGGTTCGTCGAGCAGCAGCAGGTCGGGGTCATGGGCGATCGCCTGCGCCAGGCGGACGCGCTGCCGCATCCCCTTGGAATAGGACTCCATCCGCCGGTGGGCCGCCTCCTCGAGCCCCAGCCGCCCGAGCGCGTTCCAGGCCATTTCCTCGGCCTGGCTCCTCCCGTAGCCGTACAGGAGCAGCCCGCTGGTGATGAAGCCGTGGCCGGTGGTCCGGCGCGGCGCCGCGTCGTACTGGGTGGCGTACCCCGTGATACGCATCAGCCGTTCGGGGTCGCGGGGGGAGATGCCGCGCATGAGGACCGACCCGCTGTCGGGCAGAATCAGCCCCGTCATCAGGTTCAGCAGGGTGGTCTTCCCCGAGCCGTTCGGTCCCACCAGGCTGGTGATCCCCGGGGGGATCGCCAGGCTGACGCGGTTCACCCCGAGCACCTCGCCATAGAATTTCGACACTTCGTCCAGGATCACCTCGGGACCGGTCACGCGGCCACCTCCACGGGGCGCAGCCTCCGCTCGATGAGGGCCAGGAGCAGGAAGGTGAGCATCACGAGCGCCGCGGCGGACTCCCATGCTCCCGGCCCCGCGGGGGGATCCACCCCGAGCAGGGCACACCACAACCGGCGCGCCGCCCAGGACGGATTCAGGACGCCGGCCCAGGTGGACCGGAAGACGGCGTTGATCATCGCCGTGGCTCCCCCCAAAACGAAGAAGAAGCCGAGCACGAGGCCCCCGGCCACCACCCGCATCTTCACGGCTGCCGACGCCGCCAGCGCCACGAGGCTCACCACGAGCACCCATGCGCCGAGTCCCGCGACGATGCCCGCCCCGATCCGCCAGTTGGCGCCCGCCCAGCCCCCGCCGGCCATCCCGGCCTGGATCCCGAACAGCACCAGCCCCGGGACCCACGTGACCAGGGAGAGGAGGCCCGAGAGCGTCAGGAGCCTCCCGAGGACGTACGCGGCCCGGGAGAGCGGGCGGCTGAAATAGAGCTGCAGGGCGTTGTCGGCGAGATCGGGCGCGATCAGACCGGGGCCGGCCAGGGCCGCGACGAGGACGGCGAGGACGGCCTGCACCCTCATGAACACGATGAAGAAGGGTCCACCGATCGCGGCCAGGTCCCGGAGCGGCCGGGCCATTCCCGCCAGCAGTTCCGCCTGGTGGCTGACGTAGATGTAGAGGGCGCAGAGCAGGGGCCAGACCAGGGAGGCCACCAGCAGGGCCACGATCAGCCGCTCCGCGAACAGGCGCCGCCAGGCCACGCGCGGCAGCACCCAAAAACGCTCCCACCGTCCCGTGACCGGCCCCGCGTACCGCTGGTATCCTCTCCTGTAAACGGCCATCGAATCGCTCCCCGTCCGCCTTCACGAAAGAGGCGGCGCGTCCCCGGCTTCCCCCGGCGTGTGGGCGATGCGGCCCATCGCCTTCAGAAAGATCTCCTCCAGCGTATCGCGCCGGTGCGCGAGCTTGCGCACCAGCAGCCCCTGCCGCGCCAGCAGCCCCCAGAGCGCGTCGATGTCCACCTCCGGAGGGAGGACGATGCGCCAGCGGCCGCCCCCTTCGGTGACCCCGTGGGCGCCGACCGCCCCCAGCGCCCCGCCGAGGCCCCCGTCCTCGCCCATCACCTCGAGTTCCACGAAGCGCCGGTTCGACCGCCGCTCCTCGTCGAGGTTGCACGCGTGCACGATCCTGCCGTCGCGCACTATGACGGCCTCGTCGCACACCTCCTCGACATCGCCGAGGAGGTGGGAGGAGAGCAGGACGTTCATCCCCTGCTCCTCCTTCATTTCGCGGATGAGCCGGAGCATGCGCCGGCGCGCCGAGGGGTCCAGCCCGTTGGTCGGCTCGTCGAGCACCACCAGGTCGGGGCCGTGAATGATGGCCTGGGCCAGCCGCGCCATCTGCCGCATTCCCAGGCTGTAGGTGCCCAGTTCGCGGTAGCGCGCTTCCCCGAGGCCCACCTGGAACAGTGTCTGATGCGCCCGCTCCAGGGCGATCTTTGCGGGGAGCCCCGAAAGCCGGGCCATGAGGGTGAGGAAGGCGACGGCCGACATGTTGCCGATGAAGGCGTCGGTCTCCGGCATGTAGCCGACGCGGCTCTGCACCTCGCGGCGCTCCTTCCGGCAATCGCATCCGAGAACGAGCGCTCTCCCTGCCGCCGGCCGGTGGAATCCGAGCAGGGTCCGGATCAGGGTCGATTTGCCGGCGCCGTTGGGCCCGAGCAGCCCGATGACCCTGCCGACTCCGGAAACGCCGAGGCGGCAGGAGATCCCGCGGAGGATCTCCCGCCGCCCCAGTTTCACTCTGAGATCGTCCAGTTCGACAACGGTCGACGTCATGAAGCGCCCATACCCCCCGGCCTGCGGCCGCCCCGGGGCATCCCTACGGATTCCGTGGCAGGTTCTGCAGGAGCATCAGGTCCATCATCAGCCCCGTTAATCGATTACGGCTGGACGCACGGATTTGTTCCCCGGTCGCGCTGAAAACCGCCAGCACCGGCTCGCGCTCCTCGAGCAGGGTTCGGAGCACCGGGTTGGCCGTCAGACCGGCGTAGCCTTCAAAGGCCCCTTTCGTGTCAAGCCAGGCGAAGCCGGACGGATGGAGTCCCGTCGATGCGGGGAGCCGCATCCCGAATTCGTGCGACCAGACCAGGGGCGAACCGCCTCCCCGCGTGGCGATCGCTCGCAGGCCGGCGCCGCGATCGGAAGCCGCCACCAGATAGCCGCGGTCATAGGTCCATACGAAGGGGACGGGGCCCGAAGCGGGTCGGAGCGACATCCAGGTCCGCCCGCCCGATACCTCCTGCTCCACGAAGATCCGCCCCGGCCGGCCGGCCGCTTCGCTGGCCTCGTTGCAGGCCCGGGCCAGGGCGCGGATCGCGCCGTCAAGACGGGCCGGGTCATGGACCAGGGTGGCCATGATCCAGCCCAGACCCGCGGTCGAGACGCTCTCGATTCCAACCGCCGACTCCGTCCCGATCGATGCGGCGATGTCGCCCGAAAAGCTGAGGCCGAGTTTTGCTTCCGCCTCGGCGAGGCGCCCGGCCGCCGAGGGATCGGACTGCGTCGCCAGCCGCAGCATCTCCCCGAACAGGTACTCCGGTTCGCGGGTGGAAACGTAGCCCGCCGCGAGCACGCCGGAGGGAAGGTATTCGGCCGCGCCGCCCGACCCGGCCTCCGCCAGCACCGATGCCATGCCCACCCGCGGGCCCGAAAACTCGAGCGTCAGGTCGTTCTCCTCGACCCCCTGCGGGGCGCGCCGCTCCAGAAACAGGTGCCGCGCGCGCCGGATCCCGGCAACATCGGCCGGAGAACCGCCCGGAGAGGCCGTCGAGGCGAGAATCGACTCGAGATCGAGCGCGAGCAGCCAGCCCGCGCCGCGCGCGTACCGCTCCCCGATCGCCCGGACAAATGGAGTTTCCGCGCCCCGGCCCAGACCGCTCAGCACCCGTTCAAGGTGTGCCCCGGAATCCGAGAGGACCAGGAGCGTGTCCGCGAAACGGTAGGCCGGCGCCCGGCCGCCGCCCGGGCCGCCGAGCGCTTCCAGCACGGCCGCGATGTCGGCCTGCCTCCCGGGCTGCACCTCCGCGAGGATCATGGGAAGACTCGCGTCCCCGGCGCCGCCGGCGCGGGACCATCCAAAGACGATTTCATCGGCGCAGAGATGCGCCGCGGATTCCAGGTGCCCGAGCAGCCGGCGCAGGGAGCGCCCCGAATCGGACACCCACCACGATTCGAAAGCGGGATTGACGGCCGCCTGCTGGTCGGCGAACTCGAGCGTCCGGCCGACGGTGTCGCCGATGTTGGGCATGGCGCCGTAGACGACGGTTGCAGGGGGGAGAAGGTGCAGCAGGCTGGATCGGGTGCGCAGCTCCGGCGAGGGGAGAAGCGCCACCTGTTTCTCTATCTGCGTCAGCGAAGCCAGGATCCCGAGGTAAGTCTCGGCGTCCGGGCTCCAGGTCACCGCCTCGGGGACCGACCGGATCAGCGCCGGGCTGGAGGCGGCCTGTTCCCCGGGGCCGAGGAGCGTTTCGCCCCCGCCCTGGGCCACCTCCACGCTTCCCTCCACGACCGAGACCAGGGTACCGCCGAGTCCCGAGGAAACGGCAAAAACCGTCCCCTTGACCGAGGCCGTCGCATCGCGCGTCTCGACCCGCAGCCGGCCATGATGCTGCCTGGCCGCCTGCACGATGACGTCCCCGCGCTCGAGCCGGACGACCCGGCCGCTCCGGGCGGCGTGGACCGAAAGCTCGGTGCGCTCGTTGACCTCCACCAGGGAACCGTCGGCCAGTTCGAGGACGGCGCGGGAGCCGGGTCCGGTGCGCACCGCCTCGCCCTCCCCGATCTCAGCACCCGG
>JAFGSS010000077.1 GCA_016934555.1 Acidobacteriota bacterium
TACTACCGGCGGCTGAACGGGTCCACCCACGTCGAATTCCTCGTTCCCCTCGAGACCCGGGGCCTGGTCTGTTCCGAGGAGGGGACGGAGTCCGCCGAAAGCGTGGCGGTCCATTGCAGCGGGACCCGCTATTCCTACACCAAGCAGAATCCGGGGCTGGAAGCGGAATACCGCTTCAGCCGCGAAAACCGGATCAGCGCCGGTTTCGACTGGCTGGACACCAACCGCAACCGTTTCGACGCGGAGGAAACCGGAGAAAAGAAGCTGTTCGTTCAGTGGTCCAACGCCTCCCTCGATTCGGTTTCGGCGCGGGTCAAATACCAGTACCTGCGGCGGCGTTCCCGCTTCCTCATCGAAAACGCGGGGTTGGACGCCGGCAGCGTCTATTACCTCGAGCGCTTCAACCGCTCCTTCGATGTCGCCAACCTGAACCAGCACCTCCTCGAGGCCGACGCCGACTGGTCCCCGCTGCCGCTGCTCGATTTCGGGTTCGAGGCCTACTACAAGAGAAACGATTATGAGGGCCTGGTTCTGGGACGGCTCGACGATTCCCGAAAGGAATTCTACGGGAGCATCTCCTACGGAGACCCGGAGAAGTTCCGCCTCACCCTGTTCGGCGACGTGGAGTTCATCCGCTACGACTCCTACCACCGGACCATAAACGCGGGCGCCTGCCCGGCGGCATCCCCCGACTGCTTCGACCCCCGCGCCGAGCCCACCGCCACCGCCTTCAACTGGAGCGGCCGGCTCAAGGACAAGAACTGGACCGTGGAATTCGGCGCCGACTGGCCCCTCTCCCCCCGCCTCGTGTTCAAGCTTTCCGCCATCGTCCAGAAAAGCAGCGGCAACGTCGACTTCCAGGCCCAGACGCTGGAGGACGGCACACCGGCCGCGCCGCTCTTTCCCATCGGCGCCTACGACAACATCAAGCGGCGTTCGATCCACCCGCGAGCGGTCTACGCCTTCGCTCCGGAGGCGGAACTGACGCTCGGGTACGCCTTCGAAAAATTCGACTACGACGACGCCCAGTTCGACGGCTATCGCTACACCATAGGTTCGGGGACCACGGCCAGTTACCTCTCGGGAATCTACGCCTTCCCCGGTTACCGGGCGCATATCGCCTTCGCCACGATGCGGGTGCGCTTCTAAAGAAGCGCACCCGGGGAGCCTCCCCGCGCTATTCCTCTCAAAAAATCGTCTCTCAGCCTGTATAATCCGATTTTCAAATTTCATCCCCCGAAGGGAGAAGGAGATCCGCAGATGCCGGAAGAAGAGGTCCGACCCACCGATGTCACCATGGAGCAATTGCCCGAAGCGCTGCGCGCGGCGGCCGCCCGCGCGGGCTGGACGGACCTGATGCCGGTCCAGGCCCGCGGGATCCCCCTCATGCTCTCCGGGCAGAACCTGATGATCCAGGCCCGCACCGGGAGCGGGAAGACCGGCGCGTACATCCTGCCCATGCTCGAGAGGCTGGATCCCAAGGGGCTCTACTGCCAGGCCCTCGTCCTGGTCCCCACGCGCGAACTCGCCCGGCAGGTGGGCGAGGAGTCGGAGCGGCTGTGCGGCGGCAGCGGCTTCCGCGTCGCGGTGGTCTACGGCGGGGTGGGCTACGGCCCGCAGACGGACTCCCTCCAGCAGGGGGCACAGATCGTCGTGGGCACCCCGGGGCGCCTGCTCGACCTCCTGCTCCGGCGGACGTTCACCCTCGACCGCCTCGAGATGCTGGTCTACGATGAGGCCGACCGCATGCTGTCGATGGGCTTTTACCCCGATATGCGGCAGATGCAGGGCTACCTGCCCCGGCGCCGCGTTCATACCAGCATGTATTCGGCCACCTTCCCGGACTATGTCATGCGCACGGCCAGGGAATTCATCCAGGAGCCGGAATTCATCTCCCTCAGCCGGGACCACGTGCACGTGACCGACACCGAGCACGTCTTCTACGTCATGCCGGGCATGGAGAAGGATCGCGGCCTCGTGCGCATCATCGAGATCGAAAACCCCCCCTCCGCCCTCATTTTCTGCAACACCAAGGCCAAGGTGCATTATGTGTCGGCCGTGCTGCAGCGCTTCGGGTACGACGCCGACGAGCTGAGCGCCGACCTGTCGCAGAAGGAGCGGGAGCGCGTGCTGGAACGGGTTCTGCAGGGGAAACTGCGTTTCCTGGTGGCCACCGACGTGGCCGCCCGCGGGCTGGACATCCCCGCACTCTCCCATGTGTTCCAGTACGAACCCCCGGAAGACCCCGAGAGTTATATCCACCGCGCCGGGCGTACCGGGCGGGCGGGGGCGGCCGGGGTCGCCGTTTCGCTCGTGACCGACCTGGAGAAGATGGAACTCGACCGCATCGGCCGGCGCTTCGCCATCGACCTGCAGCAGCGGCCCATGCCCCGTCCCGAGGACGTGGAAGCGGTGGTGGCGGAACGCGTCACCGCCCTGCTCGAAGCCCGCCTGCGGGGCCGGGACAAGCTGCTGATAGAGCGCAGCCAGCGCTTCGTGCCGCTCGGCCGCGCCCTGGCCGAGAACGAGGACGAATCCGCCATCATCGCGATGCTGCTCGACGATTATTATCAGCAGACGCTTCATGCACCGGTACCGCAGCCCGGCGAGCCCCCAGTACGCCGCGCACCCGCGGCGCCGGAAAAGACCTCCCAGCCGGCTGCAACGCCGCGGCGGAAACACCGGAGCCGGAGCACGCGCCGTTGAGTCCAGGCCGGATCCGCAGCCCGAGGGTGTCGATCGTCCTCCCTGCGCGCAACGCCTCCGCGACCCTCGATTCCTGCCTGCGGAGCGTGCGGCGCCAGGTCCTCGGCGAATGGGAATGCATCCTCGTCGACAACGGGTCCACCGACGGCACGCGCCGGGCGGCCGAACGCTTTGCCGCCCGCGACGGCCGTTTCAGGGTCGTCCCCTTCCCCGAGGGAAACCTCGTCGCCGCCCTCAACGAGGGGGTGCGCCATTGCCGGGCCCCCCTGATCGCGCGCATGGACGCCGATGACCTCATGCATCGGGACCGGCTGGCGGCCCAGGCACAGACGCTCGAGCGCGAATCCTCGCTGGCGGCCGTGGGCTGCCACGTGAGGCTGTTCCCGCGCGCGGCCCTCGCCCGGGGGCTCTGCGACTACGAAGCGTGGCTCAACAGCCTGCGCTCCTGCGGGGACGTCGCCCGCGACGCCTTTGTCGAATGCCCCGTCGCCCACCCTTCCCTGATGATGCGGCGCGAAATGGCGGCGCTCGGATACGCCGACCACGGATGGCCCGAGGACTATGACCTGCTGCTGCGCGCGCTCGGCGCCCGCATGAGGATCGGCGTCGTGCCCCGCCGCCTCCTGTCGTGGCGCGACGGCCCGCGGAGGCTTTCCCGCACCGACCCGCGCTACGCCCTCGACCGGTTCGTCGCCTGCAAGGCCCATTACCTGGCCGCCGGCTTCCTCGGGGGGGCGGACCGCTATATCCTCTGCGGCTACGGCAGCACCGGCAGTGCGCTCTGCCGCGCACTGGCCCGCCTCGACCGGCACCCGGCATGGATCGTGGAGGTCCACCCCGCGCGCCTCGGCAAGCGGATTCACGGGGCGCCCGTGATTCCGGCCTCCGCCCTGCCCGGAATCGAACCCCTCCCGATGCTGGTCTCCGTCGCCCGCGAAGGGCCGAGAAGCGAGGTGCGCCGTACGCTCGCGGCACTTGGCTTTGTCGAGGGAAAGGATTACGTGTGCGCGGCCTGAACCTCGCCCGGACCGACAGCGGTTGTACTTCCGCCCCAGATTGCTAGAATGAAGGGTCGGCCATGGACGGCTGACAGGGGACTGGTGGGAATGAAGAGGTTCATGCAAGCACGGGGGGAACGGAATCCCCTCGGAAGAATCAGGGTGCGGCCCCGCCCCCCCTTGCGCGGGAGCGCTTTGGGGACGCTCGGGTTTTGCACGCGCTGGGCCGTGGACCGGCACGGAACCGGCCCGGAGTGGCTCGAGGTCACCGAAGTCGATCTCCGCCTGCACCGGCTGCCGCAGGGGCTGCGGGGCCTGCGCATCGCCCAGATCAGCGACCTGCACTGCAGCAACACCGTGAGCGGCCCCTACCTGGCCCGCTGCATCGAACGGATCAACCGGCTGGATCCCGACCTGGTCGTGCTGACGGGCGACTACATCACCTACGACCTCCACGGCCGGTACCGCAGCAAGGTAACCTCCCTGCTCGGACGGCTCAGGAGCCGCGGCGGGGTCTACGCCTGCCTGGGCAACCACGACTACGGCACGAATCTGCCCGCGCGGCAGCGGCCCCTCCTCCTGCGCCGCCTGACGGACGGCATGCAGCAGAGCGGCATCCGCATCCTGCGGAACGAATCCGCCCAGGTGGACTTCGGGGGACAGCCGCTCTGGCTGGTGGGCCTCGGAGACCTCTGGCCCGGCGACTTCTTCCCCCGCCGCGCGTTCGCACAGGTCCCCGCGGGGGAGACGGCGCTCGCCCTCGTGCACAACCCCAGGGGGGTGGACCGGATGGAGGGCTCTGGAGCAAGCGCCGTGCTGAGCGGCCATACCCACGGGAGCCGGGTGGCGCACGCCTCGCGCCCCCCCTGGAAAGCCCGGCGGCGGCCGTATCCCGCGGGTCTTTACGAGGTGGGAGGCATCCAGCTTTACGTCAACCGCGGCCTGGGCCGCATCGGGAGGGCGCGCCTCGGCGCGCGCCCCGAGATCACCGTCTTCACGCTGCGCTGACGGCCGGAGCGGGAGGATTTGCGATGTTACCTTCGAACACCGCCTGCGATATGCGCGCGGGTGCGGAAGAAGCCTTCTCCCGCACCGCCGGCGCCAGGCTCGTCGAGGGGAACCGAATCCGGCTGCTGCGTGACGCCCGCGAGAACTATCCCGCATGGCTCGACGCCATCGCCGCGGCCCGGCACCACGTCTACTTCGAAAACTATTTCATCCAGAACGACGACACGGGACGGCGGTTCGCCGAGGCCCTGACCGCCAGGGCGCGGGCGGGCGTGCGGGTGCGCCTCGTCTACGACTGGCTGGGGGCCTTCGGCAAGGCATCGCGCGGCTTCTGGAACCGGATGCGCGCGGGGGGAGTCGACGTGCGGGTCTACAACCCGCCGCGCCTGGACAGCCCCTTCGGCTGGCTCTCGCGCGACCATCGCAAAACCCTCTCGGTGGACGGGCGGGTCGGTTTCATCTCCGGCCTGTGCGTCGGGAAAGCGTGGGAAGGAATCCCCGAAAAAGGGATCGAGCCGTGGCGCGACACCGGGATCGA
>JAFGSS010000078.1 GCA_016934555.1 Acidobacteriota bacterium
GAGTTCGATCGCACGGCCGGCGCGCGCGACCTTTTCAGCCCCCCGCTCGAGCATGGGACGGCTGAAGTCGCAGCCGACCACCCGCCCGAGGCGCGAAACCTCCAGGGCGAGATCGGCCGTTCCGCATCCCACGTCCAGGATCAGGGGAGAGGGGGCGCGGAGCCGCCGTTCGACCTCGCGTACGCACGCGGCGCGCCAGCGCCGGTCCAGGTTCGCCGACAGGGCATGATTGAGAAAATCGTAGCGGCCGGCGATGGCGCCGAACAGGCGACGGACATTGCGTGCCTTTTCCTCTCCTCCCGGGGGCCTAGTCAAGGTCGCCGTTCCCGCCGAGGAACCGCCCGAGGAACCGCCGCAGCGACGGGGCCTCGATCCCGTTGAAAACCGCCCCCTCCCCCAGGCTGCGCAGGAAAACCATCCGGATGTCGCCCCCCCCGAATTTCTTGTCGCGCAGGAGCGAGCGCCACACCTCGTCCGGTTCCAGCCGGTCCACGGCCGGGAGCCGTCCCGCTTTTTGAATCAGCCGGATCAGGCGCCCGGTCTCCTTCGCGCCGAGTACCCCCAGTTCCCTGCCATACCCCAGGGCGGCCAGCATGCCCCAGGCTACAGCCTCCCCGTGCGTGAACCTGCGGTAGCAGCCCGCGGCCTCGATGGCATGGCCGATGGTGTGCCCGTAATTCAGGATCATCCGCAGCCCGCCCTCGGTCTCGTCCAGGGCGACCACGTCCGCCTTGATCCGGGCCGCGGCCACGACGATGTGCTCCAGGGCTCCCGGATGGCGGTTCAGGATATCGGGAAGTCTCCGGTCGATGTAATCGAGCAGCGGCCGGCTGCGGATGGCGCCGCACTTGATGACTTCAAAAAGCCCCGATTGCAGCTGCCGGCCGGGGAGGGTCTCGAGCACGCCGGTGTCGGCGATGACGGCCGAAGGCTGGTGAAAGGCGCCGACGAGATTCTTCCCCTGCGGGACGTTGATCCCCGTCTTCCCGCCGATGGAGCTGTCCACCTGGGAGAGCAGGGTCGTCGGGACCATCACGAAACGGATGCCGCGCATGAAGGTGGCGGCGGCGAACCCGGCGATGTCCCCGGTCACCCCTCCTCCGAACGCCAGAATCCACGAGCGCCGGTCGGCGCGGGCCCGGAACAGGCCGTCATAAATTTTCAGAAGGGTCTGGTGGTTCTTGTACCGTTCCCCGTCGGGGATCCGGATGAGGGGGGAGGGGCCGAAAGCGCCCCTGAGCGCCCCGAGCAGCCCGTCGCCGTGGAGCCGCAGAACGGTACTGTTGGCCACGATGACGGGGGCCGTCCGGAAACCATGCCGGGAAAGGATTTTCCCGGCACGGGCGAGCACCCCTCCTCCGACGATGACGCGATAGCTGCGTTCCTTCAGGTTTACTGTGAGTGTCTTCACGATTCCGGTCCCGAAACGAAGAGGCGGCCGCCCCGCGCGCTTAACGCGAGATCCCCTCCAGGGGGCTGCTGGCCGTGGCGTAGAGTTTTCTGGGAATGCGGCCCGCCTTGAACGCCGTCCGGCCCGCTTCCACGGCCAGGTTCATCGCCCGGGCCATGGCGACCGGATCCCCGGCCCCCGCGATCCCCGTATTCATCAGCACGGCGTCGCCGCCCAGTTCCATCGCCAGGCTGGCGTCCGAGGCGGTGCCCACCCCCGCGTCGACGATGACGGGGAGGGAGACGGTCTCCATGAGGATCCGGAGGTTGGCGGGGTTCTGGATCCCCATCCCCGAACCGATCGGGGCGCCCAGCGGCATGACAGCGGCCGCGCCGGCGTCTTCCAGCTTCCGGGCCATGATGGGATCGTCGTTGGTGTAGGGCAGGACCACGAAACCTTCCCGGACCAGGATTCGCGTGGCCTCGAGCAGCGCCACGGTATCGGGGAAAAGGGTCTTCTCGTCGCCGATGACCTCGAGCTTCACCCAGTCGCTCAGTCCCGCCTCCCGCCCGAGCATCGCCGTCCGGACGGCATCGTCGGCCGTGTAGCAGCCGGCCGTGTTGGGCAGGAGTGTGTAGCGCGCCGTGTCGATGTAATCGAGCATCGATTCCGAGGAACGATCCAGGTTCACCCGCCGTACCGCCACCGTCACGATTTCGGCGCCCGAGGCCTCGAGCGCTTCCTTCATGAGGGCAAAAGTCTCGTATTTTCCCGTACCCACCAGAAGGCGTGAGCGGAACGTCTTCCCCCCCAGAACCAGTGGATCCGTCTCCCGTGCATAGGCCATGACCGCTATCCTCCGCCGACGAATTGGACAATCTCGACGCGATCCCGGTCGGCTATCGGCGTTGCGTCCCATTCCGCCCGGCGCACGATGGTGCGGTTCAGTTCGACCGCGACCTGAGTCCCCTCGATCCCCAGGACCGTGAGCAGTTCCCGCACACTGGCTACCGGGGGTATCGTGCGCATCTTGCCGTTGATTTCGAGCGTTATGGTTTTCATGAACCCCCCATCATAAGCGCCGCGCGAAAGACAAATCAAGTCCCGCCTGCACCCCGGCCGCGGAAACCGGGCGCTTTCCCGCATGGACGCCGGCCCGCCGATGTTGTAGGGTATCCTCGTGATGAGCACCTACGCACGCGAACTGGAAACAGCCCTGGAAATCGCGGCCGCCGCCGGAGAACTGGCCCTCGGCCACTTCGGCGCCCCCCCGCCGGTCGAGGAGAAGGAAGACGCGTCCCCCGTAACGCGCGCCGACCGGGAAACCGAGCGCCGCATCGCCCGGATGCTCGAGGAGCGCTTCCCTCTCGACGGCATCCTGGGGGAGGAGGGGGCGGTCCTTCCCTCCCGCTCGGGCCGCCGCTGGCTCGTCGACCCCATCGACGGGACCAAGGACTTCGTCCGCGGCTCCCCTTACTGGGCCGTCCAGCTGGCGCTGGAGGAAGGGGACCGCGTGCGCGTTGGGGTGATCCACTGCCCCGCCCTCGACGAGACCGTTCATGCCGCCGCCGGGGCCGGCTGCTTCCGCAACGGCACCCGAGTCGCGGCATCGGCCGTCTCGAGGCTGGACCGGTCCATCGTGACCGTCAGCGGGTTCAACGCGGCGTCCGCCTCATGGCCCGGGGAGGGCGTCCGGCGCCTGCTCGAGGAGTGCTGGACCGTGCGGGCCTACGGGGGCGCCTGCAACGTCGTGATGCTGGCGCGGGGAAAGGCCGACGTCTGGCTGAGCGGCCGGGGGATGGAGTGGGACTATGCCCCCGCCCGCGTCATCGCCGACGAATGCGGAGCCCGTTTCCTGACGCGGGCCGGGGACGGGCGCATCGACCGCGCCCACTGCGTCCTCTGCGCGCCCGGGGTGGAGCAGGAGGTCCGCCGCGTCCTGGACATTTCCTGTTGCGCGCGCGGCGATTCCATGGAAGATTAGGTGCGGGCGATTGTACCGCACATACCCTGGAGGGACGATGAGCCACATACAGCTGTTCGCCGTGCAACCCGACACCCGAGAACGGAGACTGCTGGGAACGATCACCGAAGCCGATCTCGATTTCCTCATCGACAACCTCGAGGAGGAATTTGAAGAGGACGACGACTATTTCCTGAACCGGGACACGCTCGACTACCTCGAAGGCAAGGGGATCGACGGGGAGCTGGCCGCGTTGCTGCGCACGGCGCTGGATGAGAACCCGGACGGCGTCGACATCCTGTACATCTACGGCTGACGCCCCGTCCCCTCCCGCCACCGCCCCGGGACCGCGCGACCGCAGGAGCTGCATCGTCCGTCCCCGGACAGGGCGCTGCCGATGATGCGGTATCCGCGGCGCTCGATGAGGAGCCGCCCGCAGCCGGGGCACCGGGTGTTCTCCCATTCCCCCAGCCGGCCCGGGAGATTGCCGGCATAGACGTAGCGGAGGCCGCTCGCGCGCCCGATCCCGGCGGCGCGCACGAGGTCCGCGGGCGCCGTGCGCCGGGAGTCCAGCCTCCGGTAATCCGGGTGAAACGCCGTCACGTGCCAGGGGATGTCGGGACAGACGCCCGCGATGAATTCCGCCATCCCCCGGAGCTGTGCGTCCGAATCGTTGAAGCCGGGAACGAGGAGCGTCACCACCTCCACCCAGATCCCGAGACGGAAAAGGGTGCGGATCGAATCGAGCACCGGCTCGAGCCCCCCTCCCAGGCGGCGGTAGCCGTCCTCGTCGAACGTCTTCAGGTCGATCTTGCACAGGTCGATCCAGGGGCCGATATAATCCCATGCCTCGGGGGTCGCGAAGCCGTTGGAAACATAACCCGTCAGCAGTCCCGCCGCACGCGCCTCCCTGAAAACAGCCGCGGCCCACTCGCCCGTGATCAGGGGCTCGTTGTAGGTGCTGACCACGATTTCGGCACCGCCGTCGAGCGCCGCGGCGACGAGCCCGCCCGCCGTCGCCTCCCGCGGAAACACGGCCGAGCCGGGATCCCGCAGCGCCTGCGACGTGATCCAGTTCTGGCAATAGTCGCAGCAGAGGTTGCACCCGAGCATGCCGAAGCTGTAGGCCAGCGCGCCCGGGCTCACATGGAAAAAGGGCTTCTTTTCGATCGGGTCGCATTGCGCCCCGGAGACGTAGCCGAAGGGGACGTAGAGCTCCCCCCCGCGGTTGTAGCGCACCCGGCAGGCGCCGCGCGCCCCGTCGGCCATCAGGCAGCGATGGGCGCAGGCGCGGCAGCGCACCCACCCCCCGTCGAGCCGTTCATAGAGTTCTCCCCGCCCCGTCCGTTCGTCCAGGATGTCCGAAAGCGTCCGCATGGGTCCTCCTTCCCGTCCGATCCCCCTCCCGCGGGCGAAAGGAATCTTCGGGCCGCTCGAGCTTCGCGTTACACTCTTCCTTCTTTTATTATAAAATGGAACTCCTATGGAAAAAATCACCGACTGGAGTCAACTCTGGGAAGAGCTCGTCGAAATCAGGGCGGCGGGGCGCGCGAGCGGCGCCGCCGAAGCCTCCGCGCGGGATCCCTGGAACGACCGGGCGCGGCAGTTCAAGCAGGGGGTCCGCCGGCGCTGGGAGCGGCCCGACTCGAGCCGCGATTTCATCCTCTCGCAGCTCGACGCCGGCTCGACGGTTCTCGACATCGGCGCCGGAACCGGCTCCTGGGCCGCGCTGCTCGCCCGGCGCGCGCACCACGTCACCGCCGTGGAGCCCTCGGAGGCCATGATCGCCGTTATGCGCGAAAGCCTCGAGGAGGAGAACATCCGCAACGTGTCGATCGTGGAGGGGAGCTGGCCCGATGTCTACGTCGAGCCGCACGACTTTTCCCTCTGCTCCCACGCCATGTACGGCTACCCGGACCTGGAAGCCTTCGTCCTGCGCATGATCGCCTGCACCCGCCGCACCTGCTTTCTCCTGTTGCGGGCGCCGTCGCTCGACGGGATCCGCGCCGAGGCGGCGCGCCACATCTGGGGCCAGCCCCTGGACAGCCCCAATTTCACGATCGCCTACAACATCCTCATCGAGATGGGCGTCTATGCCAACGTGCTGATGGAGAACACCGGGCTCTGGAAGCCCCGGGTGAGTGCCAGCATCGAGGAGGCCCACGGGGACCTGAAGCGCTTTCTCGGCCTCACCGACAACCCGGAGCATGACGGCTACCTGCTCACGCTCCTGCGGCGCCGGCTGCACTGGCGCTGCGGCCGCTACCTGTGGCCTCCCGAGGTCCGCTCCGCCCTGGTCTACTGGAACGTGCGCGGCCGCTGACCCTCCGCCGTCAGTCCGGAATCCGGGCCCAGCGCACCAGCGTCCGGAGCGTCGGGGGCTTGCCGTACATCAGGACCCCCACGCGGAACACCTTCGCCGCAAACCAGAGCGAGGCGCAGGCGCCCGCGGCGCTCGCCGCGACGGCCAGGGCCACCTGCCAGGCGGGAGGGGGCGTGTTCGACGCCATGCGCAGCAGGGTTACGAAGCTCCCGATCGGCGGGATGAAGCTCAAAACGACGGCCATGAGCGAATTCGGGTGACTGCTGATGGGAATCATCAGCAGCCAGAGGACCATGAAAACGGTCATGATCGGCGTCATCAGGGGCTGCGCGTCGCGCAGTTCGCTCACGGCCGAGCCGACAGCCGCCATCAGGGCCGCGACGGTGAAGTAGGACAGCACGAAAAAAATCAGCAGGAACAGGAGGAGGACCGGGTCGACGAGTCCGGTCAGGGTGAAGGAGGCGAGCGCCGCGATCCCCATCCCCGCGTACAGGACCAGGATCACGAGCCCCACCGCCATCTGCCCCAGGATCTTCCCCGTCATCAGTTGCCGCGAGGAAAGGGCGCTCAGCAGCAGCTCGACGATGCGGTTCGACTTCTCCTCGATCGTGGTGGTGAGCAGGCTGCTGCTCGAGGTGAGCACCGAAATCAGCAGCAGCACCATGAAGGAGATCGGCAGGATCTGGTTCAGGACCCGGTTCGGTCTGCGCTCCCCCTCCTCGGTCACCACCCGCGGGTGCGGGCGCTCGACCCGCGCCAGTTCGGCCACGAGTTCCGGCTCGATCCCGGAACCCCGCAATCTCGCCCCCCGGATGGAATCCTCGAGCCCCGCCTGCATCTCGTCGACCAGACGGTCGTCCAGCCCGTCGCGCACCAGGAGATGGTAGTCCTCGAAGCGCCCCCCCTCCCGCGTCACCGCGCCGGCGGGGACCAGGGCGACGGCCAGGAGCGCCCCGTCCGCCGACCGGGGCGCAAACGGGAGCTTCAGCCGCTCCTTTTCGGTTTCAGGATTTGTGTCGGGGGGAAGCGCGACCACCGTGATGTGCGGCACCTCCCCGGGCGGCACCTCCGGGGAGGGGCCGATGATGGCGCCGGCCGCGGCCCCGTCCCCGATTTCGGAGGAGGCGAACTCCTGGAGACGCCGGCGCTCCTCGAGCCGCCGCTCCCGGATGGCGGCGGGCGACAGGTAGCGCGCGAGCCCCGCGGCCACCTCGCCGGAGAGATCGACGACGGCCACGGTCCCGTCCACCCGCGGAGCACTCTTCGCCGTCAGGCGCGGGAGCAGGAAAACCATGAGAAGCACGATGGCGGGGGTCAGCAGGATCCCGAACAGGAAACCCCGGGCCGTCACCGTGGCGATGAATTCGCGCACGGCCACGTGGAACACTTTTCTCATGCGTCCCCCTCCCCGGCCTCGACCCCGAGACCGGCCCGCAACCCGTCCCCGCCCTCCCCTCCTCCGCCGGAGACGATGTCGATGAAGATGTCCTCGAGCGTGGGGCGCCGGAGAAGGATCCGGGCGGGCGTCACCGCGGAGGCGAGCGCGGGGATCACCTCGGCAGGGTCCGCGCCGGGTTCGAGGAGGACGTTCCAGGCGCTTCCTTCGATCTCCATCCCCTGGATGCCGTCAACACGACCGAGCGCCGCCGGGAGCGTGCCGCGATCAAGCGGCTCGAAGAGGATGTGGCGCCCGTCGCGCGACTCGAGGATGGAGGAGAGCGACCCGTCGAGCACCTTGTTTCCCCGGTGGATCATCACGACGTGGTCGCACAGGTCCTCGGCGTGCTGCATGATGTGGGTGGAAAAAAGGACGGTCGCCCCGCGCCGGTGCTCCCCCAGGACCAGGTCCTTCATCCGCCTCTGGTTCACGGGATCCAGCCCGCTGAAAGGCTCGTCGAGGATCAGGAGTTCGGGCCGGTGGATGACCGAGGTGATGAACTGGACCTTCTGCTGCATCCCCTTGGACAGCTCCTCGCACCGGCGGCCGGCGGCGTCGCCGAGCCCGACCCGGTCGAGCCAGGCCGCAATTTCTCTGCGGATAGCGGAATCAGGCATCCCCTTGATCCGGGCCATGTAGGCGATGAAATCCCGGACCCGCATCTTCCGGTAGAGCCCCCGCTCCTCGGGGAGGTAGCCGATCCGGTCCCTGGCCTCCAGGGCCGAACCGCACCCCAGCACCGACAGCCGGCCGCTGTCGGGAAGGAGGATCCCCAGGATCATGCGGATCAGGGTGGTCTTCCCCGCCCCGTTCGGCCCGATGACGCCGCACAGCGCCCCGGCCGGGACCTCGAGGGTGAAACCGTGCACCGCCGTGGTGGGGCCGAAGGTCTTGGTGATCCTGTCCAGGGTGATCGCAGCCGCCATACGCCTCCCGTAAATCCGCCTGGTCGCCGCCCCCGCCGGGACTCTACCTCACGTCGGTCGCCAGCATTCCGGCCGCGCGCGCGGCCTCGAGCCCGAGGTCGCCGTCCTCGAAGACCTGGCACGCTTCCGGGGGGACGCCCAGCCTCCGGGCGGCTTCCAGGAAGAGGTCGGGGGCCGGTTTGGGCCGGATCGCATCATCGGCGGTGAGGATGACGCTGAAACAGTCCCCGACCCCGATCGAGTCCAGTTCCAGCGCGACGATTTCCAGGATTCCGCCCGAGGCCACGGCCATCGGCAGGCGGCCGCAGTATTCCCTGGCGATGCGGACAACATGGGGGATCGGCTGAAACAGCTCTGCGTGGGCGTGGAAGAAGCCGTGCTTGACCCGGACCGTTTCCTCCGGGTCCCACTCCGTCCCGTAGTACTCGTTGTAGAGCCCGACGATGTGCTTTTCCGGCATCCCCTTCTTGGAGGAGAAGAACTCCGGGTCCCAGCACCCCCCCAGGAAGGCGACCGCGTGCTCCCAGGCGCGCATGTGCAGGGGCATGGAATCCACCAGCGTCCCGTCGCAGTCGAAAATCAACCCCCGGACATACCCAGGCACCTCGATGACGCGCATGGCCCTCCCGCCCTAAAAGGGATTCTCGCCGGGGTACGGCAGCCCCTTCGGGTGGTTGAAAAAGAGTTCCCCGATTCCGAGCATCCGGCAGGCGGCGAAGAGCGCCTTCCCCGCGTGGCCGAAAGCGACGGCCGTATGGTGGGGGAACCGTTTTTCGATCAGGACGTGACGATAAAAACGCCCCATTTCCCGGATGGCGAACACGCCGATGGAACCGAAGGAGCGCGGATTGAGGTCAAGCACCTCCCCCTGCGCGACATAGGCTCCGAGATGCGCCTCCGAATTCGACTGGACGCGGAAGACGGAGACGGGACCCGGCTGGATCCGCCCCTCGAGCGTGCCGCGCGTGATATTCGGCTCCTGACCGGGCTCCTGGAGCCGATGCATGATCAGCTGATGCTTCATGGCCGGTCCGAGCATGCATCCCGAGGGGATGTTGCCGCAGTGGAATCCCATCCAAAGATCGGAGAGCGCGTAATCGCCCGTGGCGGCCCGGTTCGCCTCGTACATGTCCCTGGGGACCGAATTGTTGATGTCGAGGATTCCGGGAGGACGCCCGGTGGCGCAGACGCACATGTATTCGCTGAGGGCGCCGTAGATGTCCGCCTCGCAGGCCACGGGAATGCCCCGGGAGGCCAGCCGGGAGTTGATGTAGCACGGAACGTGCCCGAAGTACTTTTCGAAGGCGGGCCAGCACTTGTTGGCGAATGCGGCGTAGCGGCTCGCCCCCAGGTTCGCCTGCATGTACTTTTCCAGGGCGCTCTCGTACCGGGCCAGTTTCGGCACCAGGTCGGGGTAGGTGTTCCCCCCGCCGAGCTCGGCGGCGATCTCGAGCTCGATGCGCTCCAGTTCGGGGCCCTGAT
The DNA here is from genome assembly GCA_016934555.1 of Acidobacteriota bacterium. Taxonomy (GTDB): domain Bacteria; phylum Acidobacteriota; class UBA6911; order UBA6911; family UBA6911; genus UBA6911. The sequence goes on from JAFGSS010000078.1 coordinate 9,523, forward strand.
CCTCCGCCTGCACCAGGTCGTAGAGGTCGAGTTCGCTGTTTTCCATGACCTCGACGCCCAGGTCGAACAACGGCTGGATCGGGGCGTGACAGGTGAGGAAATCGAAGGGGCGTGGGCCGAAGGAGATGATTTTCAGGTTGCGGACGCCCGTCACTACGCGCGCGACGGGGATGAACTCGCCGATCATGACGGCGATGTCCCGGGGATCCCCCACGGGGTACTCCGGGATGTGCGGCCGCTGACGCCGCAGCCCCAGGTTGTAGGAGGCGCTGAGCAGGCCGCAATAGGCGTCGCCGCGGCCGTGGATCAGGTTGTCCCCGTTCTCCTCGGCGGCCGCCGCCAGCATGACGGGCCCGGAAAACTTCTGCACCAGCAGCGTCTCCGGCCCTTCCGGCCCGAAATTCCCGAGATAGACCACGAGGGCGTCGACCCCCCTGCGCCCGATCTCTTCGAGGGCCGTGCCGACATCCCGCTCATTCTCGACGATGGTCTCGATTTCCGTAACGGGCACCCGCATCTCCCTGCAGGCGGCCGCCACCCGGCTCCGCCGTTCGCGGGAAAGTTCGATCGGAAAACAGTCGCGGCTGACGGCCACGATCCCCAGATGGATGGATGGAATATTTTTCATAAAGGCTCCTGTCGCTATGAAGGGGGGATTTTCCCCTGGCCGTAATAGGCATCGGGCCCATGCTTGCGGCGGTAGTGTTTTTCCTGGATATATTCCGGAAGCGCGCCGATTCCGGCATCGAGCCCGAGCGTCCCCAGCGCCAGCTGCGCCACCCGCTCGAGGACCAGGCTGTTCTCGACGGCGGCGGCCGCATGCGCGCCCCATGCGAACGGCGCGTGCCCGGCAACGAGAACGCCCGGTGTCGCCAGCGGGTCGAGCCCGCGGAACCGTTCGACGATGAGCCGGCCCGTTTCCCGCTCGTACTCTCCCCGGACCTCCGCCTCCGAGAGGAAGCGGGTCACCGGGACGGGGCCTTTGAAATGATCGGCGTGCGTGGTGCCCAGGCAGGGGATCTCCCGCGAGGCCTGCGCGAACATGGTCGCATGAGGGCTGTGCGTGTGGACCACGCCGCCGATCCCGTCGAACGCCCGGTAGAGTTCCAGGTGCGTCGGCGTATCGGAGGAGGGGCGCAATCCGGTGCCGATCTCCCTGCCGTCCAGGTCCACGACAGCCATGTCCCCGGGGGCCATGGACGCGTAGTCGACGCCGCTCGGCTTGATCACCACGAGCCCGCGGGAGCGGTCGACGGCGCTGGCGTTCCCCCAGGTCCCGGTCACCAGCCCCAGGCGCACCAGTTCCGTGTTGGCCCTGAAAACCTCTTCCTTGAGCGCGTCCAGATCCGTCATGCCCGCCGCACTTCATCCCGGATATCGAGAAGTTCCTTCATCACACCGTACATGTTACCCGATCCCTCCCGGGTTCCAAAGGCATCGTGCATCCGGCGGTAAAGGGCGTAGAGGCGCCGGTAGACCGCGTGGCTCCCGGGGTCGGGCGCGTATACCCTGCCGGTCCCCGCCATCGCCCGCTGCGCCGCGGCCACGGAATCGTACCCCCCGGCCGCCCGGCCCGCGGCGACCGCGGCGAAGATCGCGGCGCCCAGCGCCGGGGCCTGTTCGCTCCGGGAAATTTTCATCGGGCGCCCGGCGATATCGGCGTAGATCTGCATCAACAGAGGATTCCGGGCCGCAAGCCCGCCGCAATTGACGACCTCCCGGACCGCCACGCCGTATTCCTCGATCCGGTCGATAATCGCCAGCGCTCCGAACCCTGTGGCCTCCATCAACGCCCGATAGATCTCGTGCGCCCGCGTATGGAGGGTCTGCCCGATCAGCAATCCCGTGAGGCGCACGTCCACCAGCACCGTCCGGTTGCCGTTGTTCCAGTCGAGGGCCAGCAGCCCGCTTTCCCCGGCCCGCAGTTCCGCCGCCGCCCGCCCGAGGCGCTCGAAGCGCTCCTCCGGAGTCCCGCCATAGCCCTCCGGCGCGAGCTGGTGGACGCACCAGAGAAAGAGGTCCCCGACCGCCGACTGCCCTGCCTCGATGCCGTAATAACCCTCCATCACGGAACCGTCGACGATGCCGCAAACCCCCGGGATGTCGCCGAGGGGGTCCCCGGCGGGATGGATCATGATGTCGCAGGTGCTGGTCCCCATGATCTTCACCAGGGTTCCGGGCGCGATTCCGGCGCCGACGGCCCCCATGTGCGCGTCGAAAGCCCCCACGGCGACGGCCACCGAGGGCGAAAGCCCCAGCCGGCGCGCCCACTCCGGTGACAGCGTGCCGGCGCGCCGGTCGGCCGTCGACGTCTCGGAGTAGAGGCGCTCCCGCAGCGCACCGAGCCCGGGAGCAAGGGCCTCGAGAAATTCGCGGTCCGGCAGCCCACCCCACGACGGGTGAAACATCGCCTTGTGCCCGGCGGCGCAAACGCTGCGCCGGATCGTTTTCGGGTCCAGCTCACCGGTCAGAACCGCCGGGATCCAGTCGCAGATCTCGACCCAGCTCGAAGCGGCGTCGAACACGTCCCGGGCGACGTTACGGCAGCGGAGGATCTTGCTCCACCACCACTCCGACGAATAAACCCCGCCGATTTTGGACAAAAACCGGGGACGCGTCGCGGATGCCAACCGGGTGATCTCCGCCGCTTCCGCGTAGGAGGTGTGGTCCTTCCACAGCCATACCATGGCGTCCGGGTTCCCGCGGAATTTTTCCTGAAAACAGAGCGCCTGTCCCGTGGCGTCGACCGGCATCGGGCTGCTGCCGGTCGTATCGACGCCGATGCCGATCACGGCCTCGGGGCAGAAATCGGGGTCCGCCGCCCGCCCGGCGCGGAGCACCCCGACGATCGATTCCTGGATCCCCGTGACGTAATCGGCGGGGTTCTGGCGCGCCAGGTTCGGTTCGGCCGGGTCCAGCCATACCCCGTCCGTTCCCGAAGGATAGGCGAAGACATGGGTGGCCAGCTCCCTGCCGGACCCCGCGTCCACCAGCAGGGCCCGGCAGGAGTTGGTGCCGAAATCGAGTCCGATCGTGTAGCGCGTCACCGTCCCCCCCTAGCCCACGAAGTAGAGATAGGCCGCGAGGATCAGGACCAGGACCAGGGCCGAAAGAACCACGTCGGTGGCATTCCAGCTCTCGCGCGACTCCTGCTTGTGCTCCGCCGTCCGCGTCGCGTAGGTCAGTCCGCCGATCCTGCCGTAGTCAGGCGCCGCCGTCAGGTGGCTGGCGACGATCATCACCACCGCCGACACGACGAGGATGATCATGCTGTAGTACTGGAAGAAAATGTGGTTGATGATCCAGAACATCGACCCTTCCGGGTACTGGAAACCCGGGATCATCTTCACCGGCGTATCGATGGCCAGGCGCACGATCCCCAGGATGAAGCCCGAGACGAGGGCCCAGAGGCACCCGGTGGAGTTCAGCCGCTTGTAGAACACGCCGAGAAAAAAGACGACGAAGATCGGCGGTGCCAGGTAGGACTGGACCCCCTGCAGGTAATCGTACAGGCCGCGCCCCCCCCGGATGACGGGGATCCAGAGGACGCCGATGAGGACCATGACCGCGGTGGCCATCCGCCCCATCCACACCAGTCTTTCCTGCGACACGCCGCGGCGCAGCCGCCCGTAGAAATCGATCGTGAAGAGGGTGGCGCTGGCATTGAAGGCCCCGGCCAGGGAGCTCATCAGTGCGGCGAGCAGCCCGGCCACGACGATGCCGCGGATGCCGACCGGCAGGACCGTGGCCACCATCAGAGGAAACGCCTGCTGGGCGTTGTCCCGGATAACGGTGCCGTCGGGTCCGATCAGCAGTTCCTGGAACTGAGGCATCCGCCCCGAAACGGCCAGGGCGTAGCAGATGATGCCGGGAATGATGAAGATGAAGACCGGGAGGAGCTTGAAGAAGGCCGCGGCGATGGTACCGCGCCGCGCCTGGGTCTCGTTTCTGGCCGCCAGGGCGCGCTGGACGATGTACTGGTCCGTGCACCAGTACCAGAGCCCGATCACGGGCGCGCAGATCAGCATCCCCAGCCAGGGGTAGTTGTCGTTGAAATACCACGCCATCTGCTTCGCGTTGCTGACCGGCGCCCAGGTCCCCTCGAGCCCGTCCGGGACCAGCGGCTTCCAGAGGTTGAACATGTCGCTCGGGACGATGGCGCGCAGTTCCGACCAGCCCCCCAGCGCCTGCAGCCCGAAGTAGGTGACCAGGGCGCTGCCGACGACCAGCACGACGGTCTGCACCGCCTCGGTGTAGGCCACCGCCCTCATCCCGCCGATGATGGTGTACAGGCCGGTGATCACCACCACCAGGAAGGAGCCGATCCAGAAGCTGTCCAGCCCCCAGAGGTTGACCTCGGGCAGGAGCACGGAAAAGACGATGCCCCCGGCGAAAATCCCCACGGCGATCTTGGTCAGAACGTACGCGACGAGCGAAATGACCGACAGGACCGTGCGGGCCGCCGGGGAAAAGCGCCGCTCCAGGAATTCGGGCATCGTGAAAACGCGCGAACGCGTGTAGAAGGGGACCATGATCCAGCCCAGCACCAGCAGGCACCAGGCATGCAGCTCGTAATGAGCCATGGCGACCCCGTCGGTGGTCCCCGAGGCCGCCAGCCCCACCAGGTGTTCCGACCCGATGTTGGAGGCGAAGATGGAGGCCCCGACGATGAACCACCCCAGTTCCCGGCCGGCCAGGAAATATCCGGCGGAGGTCTTGTTCTGCTTCTTGGCGACCCAGACCACGATCCCCGCGATCAGGGCGAAATAGCCGGCGATCACCAGCCAGTCGATAGGATGCAGCACGGTCATGCCGAATGTTCCTCCGGGTGTTATCTCGTTGAGAATTGGTAGAGCGTCACCTGGCGATAGGTCTCGCCGGGTCGAAGCGTCGCCTGCGGAAATTGCGGCTTGTTCGGCGTGTCGGGAAAGGCCTGTGTTTCCAGGCACAGGCCCGAGCGGGCGCCGTGGGCGACGCCCCCCTTCCCCACCTGGCTCCCGTCCAGGAAGTTGCCGCTGTAGAACTGGATCCCGGGCTGGTCCGTGTAGACCGTCATCACCCGCCCGCTCCCCGGTTCGTAGAGCTCCGCCGCGCGGCGGACGTCCCCGCGTTGTCCCCTCAATACCCAGTTGTGATCATAGCCGCCGCCCACCGCCAGCTGCCCGTCCGGCTCCCCGATGCGGGCGCCGATCTCCGTCGAGGAGCGGAAGTCGAAGGGGGTGCCGGCGACGTCCAGCAGCCGCCCGGTCGGGATGAGGCCCGGGCCCGCTTCCGTTATGGCGTCCGCCTCTATGGAAAGCCGGTGGCCCAGGATGGTCCGGGTAAAGTCCCCCGAGAGGTTGAAATAGGAATGCTGCGTCGGGTTCAGGACCGTCGGTTTGTCCGTGGTCCCCTCGTATGCGATCCGCAGCTCGTTCTTGTCCGTGAGGGTGTAGGTGACCCTGAGTTCCACGGTGCCGGGGTACCCCTCCTCCCCGTCCGGGCTGACCAGACGGAGCGAGACCGAGGGCCCGGCCGGGTCCTCCACCACCGCCCCCTCCCAGAGGGCCCGGTCGAAACCGCGCCTCCCCCCGTGCAGGTGATTCGGACCGTCGTTGACCGCGAGCTCGACGATCGCTCCGTCGAGCGGGAAACGCCCCCCGGCGATGCGGTTGCCGTATCGGCCCACGACGGCGCCCAGGTAGCCGGTGCCGCGCTCGTAGCCTTCGACGGTATCGTACCCGAGCACCACGTCGGCCATTTTCCCCTCGCGGTCGGGCGCCACGATCCGCCGGATCACCGCCCCGTAGTCGAGGACCTCGACGAGGACGCCCGAGGGGTTTTCGAGCACATAGCTGTTTACGGCCCTGCCGTCGGCGAGCCGTCCGAACGTGTTTGTAGTCACGGAACCCTCCTCCTCTTTATCAGGGGCGCAGGCTGCCGCCGAGAGGAGGGGGAAAAGCGCACAACAGAGAACCAACGACCTCACCATGGCTCATGCTCCCTTATGATATTGGATTTAGAGGCGTAGTGTGTCACAACACCCTTCCGAGGGCAATCCATTTCCTTTTCCGCACCCCATGAGGGAGGGGGATGCCCCTGCAGACCCCGGGGGAATATGCTAAAATCCGCCAGGATCGGCGACAGCGGCCGCGCCAAGGAGGAGGGATGAAAAGGATTCTTCAGGGGAACGAAGCCATCGCCCGGGGCGCCTGGGAGGCGGGGGTGACGGTCGGGTGCGCCTATCCCGGGACGCCGAGCAGCGAGATCATGTCCGAGCTCTCCCGCTACCCGGAGGTCTACACGGAGTGGTCGACGAACGAAAAGGTCTCCCTGGAAGTGGCCTTCGGAGCCTCCCTGGCGGGGGGGCGGGCGCTCGTCGCCATGAAGCACGTGGGCCTGAACGTGGCCGCCGACCCCCTGATGACCATGGCCTACACCGGCGTCAAGGGGGGGCTCGTCGTCGTGGTGGCGGACGATCCCGGGCAGCACAGCTCCCAGAATGAGCAGGACAGCCGCCACTGGACCCGGTTCGGAAAGGTGCCGATGCTCGAACCCGCCGATTCGGCCGAATGCAGGGACTTCACCCGGATCGCCTTCGACATGAGCGAGCGCTTCGACACTCCGGTCCTCGTGCGGAGCGAAACGCGCGTATCCCACAGCGACTCCCCCGTGGACACCGGGGAGCGGACCGAGTCGGCGCTCCCGAAGGGCCTCAGCCGCGCCGACGCGCCCAAACAGGTGATGGTCCCCGCTTTCGCCCGCATGCGGCGCCTGGAGATCGACCGGCGCATGGAGAGACTCGAGGCCTACGCCGAGGAGGAGTTTCCCGGCAACGTCACCGAATTCGGGGACCTTTCGGTCGGCATCATCGCCTCCGGCGTCTCCTACCTCTACGCCAAAGAGCTCTTCCCCGACTATTCGTTTCTGAAGCTCGGCATGGTCTGGCCCCTGCCCCGCAGGCGGATCGCCGATTTCTGCCGGAAGGTCAAAAAGATGATCGTGGTGGAGGAACTGGACCCCTTCCTGGAAACGGAGATCCGCGCCATGGGCATCAGGGTGCGCCACGGAAAGGACCTGGTCCCCTCGATCGGGGAGCTGACGCCGGCGATCCTGGAGGCCTCCCTGGCAAAAGCGGTCACGGGAAGGAAATACCGTCCGGCCAGGCCGCGCGTGCGGACCGGGGAACTCCCCGGCCGTCCGCCTAATTTCTGCGCGGGGTGCGGCCACCGGCCGCTTTTTTACGCGCTGAAGAAGCTGGGGGTCTTTGTCTTCGGCGATATCGGGTGCTACACCCTGTCGGTCGCGCCCCCCCTTTCGGCCATGCACGCCTCGACCTGCATGGGAGCGAGCGTCGGGGGCGCCTACGGCGCGGGGAAGGTCCTCGGCAAAGAGGGGCTCGGCAAGGTGTGCGCCGTGCTCGGGGACTCCACCTTTCTGCACGGCGGCGTCGCCCCGCTCATGGATGCGGTGTACAACAGGGGGTATTCCACGACCCTCATCCTGGACAACCGGATCACGGCGATGACGGGACAGCAGGATCACCCGGGGACCGGTCGCACCATCCGCGGGGATGAGGCCCCGATGGTCGACTACGCCGGGCTCGCCCGCGCCGTGGGGGTCCGGCACGTGCGACACATCGACCCCTACAATATCGCCGAAACGCTCGATGTAGTCCGCGAGGAGCTCGAGCGCGACGACGCCTCGGTCATCATCACCCGCGACAGCCCCTGCATCCTGCTCCGCCGCGAGCACCCCCGGGACCGTTTCCGCCACCCGCTCTACCGCGTGAGGGAGGAGACCTGCCGCGGATGCCGCGCGTGCCTCAATATCGCCTGCCCCGCCATCAGCTGGCGGCCCGAGCCGGGGATGACGGCGGAGGGACAGAAGAGGAAGGGGACGGCCCTCATCAACCCCGAGCAGTGTGTCGGTTGCGGGGTATGCGGCCAGGTCTGCACGTTCGGGAGCATCGTACCGAAGGAAAGTTGAGGATACGCCGCATGTCGACGAGTGAAGCCACCACCAATGTGTTCTTCTCCGGCGTCGGGGGACAGGGAACCATTCTCGCCAGCAACATCCTCGGCCAGGTCCTCCTCCGGGCGGGCTACGACGTCAAGAAGGCCGAGGTGCACGGAATGGCGCAGCGCGGGGGGGACGTCACCACCCATTTCCGCTTCGGCGCCCGGGTCCATTCCCCCCTCATCCGGCAGGGGGATGTCGATCTCCTGATCGCCTTCGAACTGCTCGAGGGGCTGCGCTACATCGACTGGCTCAAGCCCGACGCCAGGATCGTGCTGAACAATCACCGGATCCTCCCCCCGGCCGTGAGCCTCGGAAAGATGGAATACCCGGCGGACGTCGCGGGGACCTTCCGGAAGCATTTCGGGGGGAACGCGCACCTCGTCGAAGGCACGGGCATCGCCCGCGCCCTCGGCAACATCCAGGTGGCCAACGTGGTCCTCCTCGGGGCTCTGTCCTTCCTTTTTCATGACCTCGACGAGGAGCGGTGGCTCGAAGCCCTCCGGGAGCTCCTTCCGCCCCGTCTTCAGGAGATCAACGTCCGGGCCTTCCTCGAGGGGAGGGGGTGCCTGGCAGGAAGAGGGCAAGGGTGATCACGCGAATCGCCGATGCTTCGGACCCGGACTCCGTCCGGGAAGCGGCCCGGATCCTCCGCGGGGGAGGCCTGGTCGCCTTTCCGACCGAGACGGTCTACGGGCTGGGGGCCGACGCCCTCAATCCCCTGGCCGTGGCCCGGATCTTCGAGGTCAAGGGGCGCCCGCGCCTGGATCCCCTGATCGTCCATGTCGCCGACGCCGAAGACGCCGCCCGGTACGGGACCTTTTCCGAGCGGGCGCGGGCCCTGACGCGGCGGTTCTGGCCCGGCCCGCTGACCCTGGTCGTGCCGAAAACGCCCCGGGTTCCCGACATCGTCACGGCCGGCCTCGAGACGGTGGCCATCCGCGTCCCGTCCCACCCGGCCGCCCGGGCCCTGATCCGCGCGGCCGGGCGGCCCGTCGCCGCCCCCAGCGCCAACCCTTTCGGCTACGTCAGCCCGACCGAAGCCTCCCATGTCGCCGCCCAGCTCGGCGGGAGGATCGACCTGATTCTCGATGGCGGCGCTTCATCGGTGGGGGTGGAATCGACCATCCTGTCACTTGCGGGGCCCGTCCCCGCGCTGCTCCGGGCCGGGGGCATAACGCTCGAGGACCTCTCGGCCGTCCTGGGGCCGGTGGAGATCGCGACCGACCCGGGCGCTCGCCCGCAGGCCCCGGGGCAGCTCCGGCGGCACTACGCCACCCGCACGCCGCTCGAGATCGCCGAGGCCGGCGCCCCCTCTCCCGCCGCGGGGGAGAAGGCGGGGCTGCTCAGCCTCCGCCCGGAAGACGTCCGCGGGTACGTCGCCGTCGAGGTCCTCTCCCCGACAGGGGATATGAGGGAGGCGGCGGCGCGCTTTTTCGGCGCCCTGCGCCGCCTGGACGGGATGGCCCTGGACCGCATCGTCGCCCGCCCCTTCCCGGAAACGGGGCTGGGGCGGGCGCTGATGGACCGGCTGCGCCGCGCCGCGGCACGATGATGCTTAATATGATGCGTTAAACGGATACCCGCGGCTTTCGCGGCGGAGCGGATACGTCTATGTCAAAAGAGCCGATTTCCCAGTTCTATTTTTCCCACCGGCTGAAACTCCATTTCTGGGACTGGGGGGACGACGGGAAGCCTTGCCTGATCCTGGTCCACGGGGGGATGGACCACGCCCGCAGCTGGGACCGGATCGCCGACGCTTTTTCCGGGGATTTCCGGATCATCGCCCCCGACCTGCGCGGGCACGGGGACAGCAGCTGGGCTCCCGGCGCGGTCTACAGCTTCGCCGAATACCTCCTCGATCTCGCCACCCTGATCGACATCGTCGGCGGCCGGACCGTCCACCTGATCGGCCATTCCCTGGGAGCCGCCATCGTGCTGCAGTACGCCGGCCTCTTCCCGGACCGGGTCTGCAAGGCGGTGGCCGTCGAGGGGGTCGTCCCCCCGCCCGCACTGGCCGTGCCCCGCCCGGCCTGGGAGCGGATGAGGGAATGGATCGAGGCGGTGAGGGATTGCGAAAAGCGGACGCCGCACCGCTACCCCGATCTTGCGGCCGCCAGCGAACGGATGCACCGGGAGAACCCCTACCTCACGGACGAGATGGCGCGCCACCTGACGCTCTTCGGATCGAACTGGAATCCCGACGGGACCCTGAGCTGGAAATTCGACAATTTCATCCGCGCCATCCCCCCGTACTCTTTCAACATGAGGGAGGCGCGCGAAATCTGGAGCCAGATCCGCTGCCCGGTGCTCCTGTTTCACGGGCTGGAGAGTTTCACGGAGGATCCTGAAAAGGGGGGGCTGGTGGACGCGATCGCCCATCACCGGCTGGTCCGGGTCGCCGACGCCGGCCACTGGGTGCACCACGACCGGCGGTCGCTCTTCATCGAGGAAACGCGCCGATTCTTCGCCGGGTAGGGAGCGGCGCGCTCCTCAGGCGCTTTTTCTCAACTCGACCAGGACCTGCCGCGCCACCGCCTTGAGGGTGGGGAGCACCCCGACCCCCTGTGGGGCCACCGCCTCGATGCAGGGCTCCCCCTTGACCAGCAACTGCCGCTGCAGTTCCTCGACCGGCAGGGCGCCGGGGAGATCGCGCTTGTTCAGCTGCAGGACATAGGGGATCTTGGCGAGATCGAACCCCTGCTCCCTGAGGTTGTCCGCGAGGTTGGACACCGATTCCAGGTTGGCGTCCATGCGCTCCTCCTGGGAATCGGCGACGAACACCACCCCGTCCACCCCCTTGAGGATCAGCTTGCGGCTGCTGTCGTAAAAAACCTGGCCCGGTACCGTGTAGAGGTGGAACCGGGTGCGGAACCCCCGGATCTGCCCGAATTCGATCGGGAGGAAATCGAAAAAGAGGGTCCTTTCGGTCTCGGTGGCCAGAGAAATCAGCTTCCCCTTGTTCTCGGCGCTGGTGATCTGGTAGACGTACTGCAGGTTGGTGGTCTTCCCCCCCAGTCCGGGCCCGTAGTAAACGATCTTGCAGTTGATTTCCCGTGCTACATAGTTTATGAAAGTCACCGTTGATCCCTTACGTTACATGGTAATGATTTAGCTGCCCAGGAGTTCTTCAAGCTCCGCATCGCTGAACTGAGGCAGAGAGGAGGCCGGCTCCGATTTTTCGATTCGGCGCTGAAAATCCCGGATCACGTCCTCGATCAGCAGAGTCGTATGCTTGCATTTGTACCGCACCAGCCCGGAGGATGCCGTGGCATCGAAGACCAGGACCAGGGAAAACCTCTTCATCAGGTCGGAAATGAACAGGCTGCGCTGCCTTCCCTGATGGACCAGCACGGAAAACTCCCGTTCCCCGACAATATTGGCCAGACCGTCGGTGGCGGCGAGATTGGCCGCTGCCAGCGATGAAAGCGCTGTGCAATCAATATTTTCGGTCGATCCGGATATGACGATCGGCTGCCCGCTCCGGCTGATCAGCAGCACCAGTTCCGCCCGCAACTCCCTCTGCATCTTGGACAGAATCGCCTGAATGCGCTGAAACTCCAGTTCATGCAAATCGAAAGTGGGAGAACTCACGTTTCCGTTGCCTACCTAAGATGTTTATAATCCACATTTATATCGCCGGGGGCCTGTCCCCGGGGGGCGCTCCTATCTTGCACTTGACTTATCGACGGAATTTTCCTAATAATAACGTCAAATTCGGGGATCTTTGGCCCCCGCGGTGTAAGTATTTAGCATTTAATGATTTATTAGGCTTAAGCGGGAGATTGATGGCGAGGGCAGCGGCACAGCAGGGAAAAGCGAAACCAAAGGCCAAAGAGGCGGACCGGGCGGCGGCGAAGAAGCAGCCGAAAACGGCCTCCAGCGGCGCCAAGGGCGGAGGCGCCAAGGGCGAAGGCGCCCCGAAAGCCAAAGCTTCTCCGGGGAAGGAAAAGCCCAAAAAGGCCGCCACGGGAGGAAAACGGGCGGCTCCCCCGGCCCGTAAACGGGCGGCGGTACCGGCCGGACGGGCGTTCACGGGTACACCCCTTGCCCCCCCCCCGGAATCTCCGCGCCTGTTGCGCCAGACCAAAAATACCTCCGCCGCCCTGGCCCTGCTGGAGAAGGGGATCGAACTCCTCTTCAGTAAAGAGATCCGGAAGGCGCGCGCGGAATTCGACCTCCTCGTCTCCCATTACCCCGCGGAATTGGAGATCGTGGCGCGCGCACGCAGTTACCTGCAGATCTGCGACCGGGAGGAGGCGGGCCGCAAGAAGCCTCCCGCAACCCCCGATGAGATTTACGCCCTCGGAATCATGGAACACAACCAGGGGGACTACGACCGGGCGATCGCCCATTTCCGCAAATCCCTGGAAAAGCACCCGGAGGCGGACTACATCCACTATTCCATGGCAGCCTCGCTGGCCATGAAGGGGGAAGCGGATGCGGCGATCGAAAACCTGCGCCGGGCGATAAAGCTCAACGAAGACAGCCGGGTTCACGCCAGGAACGACTCCGACTTTTCTTCGCTGGAGTCGCATCCGGAATTCCAGGCGCTGGTCGGCCTTCCCTCTCCCCAGCCTTCAGGCCCGGCGTAGACGTCCCCGGGAAATGGAGCTCCGCCGACCGTCATGATCTTCTGCAAGAATTGCACCCAATGGGTGGACGAGCCCCTGGACGAGATCGAATCGGACGGCGGGGCGCACCCCCACCTCTTCATGGGATGCCGGCTGCTCGGGCCGATCGAGCACCCGGAACAGGCACGGCACTGCGCCCATTACACGGAGAGCAAGGAGCTCTTCGCCCTCTGCCGCAGCTGCGGCATCGTCGTTCCCAAGGTCTGCATCTCACTGGGGGAATGCGTCAACTGCACCGACACCGATCTCTTCTGCACCGAATCGTGCATCGGGGGGGAAAACCGCAAGTACTGCACGCATTTCGTCCGCCTCCACACCGAGGGTCTCAAGCTCATCGACGACCGGGACCAGGTCTTCGACCTCTTCCCCACCCTGGACCTGCCCGGGAAGAAGTAGACACCCTGACCCGCATCGCCGGCGCCTACCCGGCATGGTATTCCTGGAGGCTGCGGACCGTCAGTTCCTCGTTCTGAAGGGCGCGGATGGCGTTCCCCGCCGCCGCGGCCCCGCTCAGGGTGGTGATGCAGGGAACCCCGTACTGCAGCGCCGCCCGCCGGATCACCTTGTCGTCCAGGTGCGACCTCCGCCCCAGCGGCGTGTTGATGATCAGGTCGATCTTGCGGCTCTTGATCAGGTCCTCCACGTTGGGCCGGCCCTCCTCCACCTTGAACACCGCTTCGACACGGAGACCGCGAGCGGCGAGGAACTTCCGGGTTCCCGCGGTGGCCACGAGCCCGAGCCCCAGCGCCGCGAAATCCCGGGCAATGGGCAAAAGGGTCTCCTTGTCCTCGTCGTTGACGCTCAGAAACACCCTCCCGCTTTTCGGCAGGCGGAGGCCCGCGGCCAGCTGGGCCTTGGCGAAGGCGCTGCCGAAGCTTTCGGCCACCCCCATCACCTCCCCGGTCGATTTCATCTCGGGCCCGAGAATGGGGTCGACCCCCGGGAACTTCCCGAAGGGGAAGACGGGGGATTTCACGAAGCAGTGCCGCACCTCGAGGTCCTCCGTGATCCCGAAGTCGCGCAGCTTCTCCCCCGCCATGACGCGTGCGGCGATCTTGGCCAGCGGGACCCCCGTGGCCTTGCTGACATAGGGAACGGTGCGCGAGGCGCGCGGGTTCACCTCCAGCACGTAGACGTCGTCCTTCTGGGTCGCGAACTGGATGTTCATCAGGCCGACCACGCCCAGCGCCCTGCCGAGCCGCCGGGTGAAATCCCTCATCCGCTCGAGCATCCCGGGATCGATCATGATGGGGGGGAGCACCGAGGTGCTGTCTCCGCTGTGGATGCCCGCCGCCTCGATATGCTCCATCACCGCGGCGATAACGACCGCATCGCCGTCGCAGATCGCGTCCACGTCGTACTCGAACGCGTTTTCCAGGAACCGGTCGATCAGCACCGGGTGCTCCGGGGAAGCCTCCACCGCGCTGGTCATGTAGTCGTCGAGCGAGTCCCGGTCGTAGACGATCGACATGGCCCGGCCGCCGAGCACGTAGGACGGACGGACCAGGACCGGGTAACCGATCCGGGCGGCCACCTCCCGAGCCTCCTCCCGGCTCCTCGCGTTGCCGTTTTCGGGCTGCGGGATCCCGAGTTCCCCGAGCAGCCGCCCGAACCGGCTGCGGTCCTCGGCCAGGTCGATATTCCCCGGCGAGGTGCCGATGACGGGAACCCCCGCCCGCTCGAGCGCCAGGGCGAGCTTGAGGGGAGTCTGCCCGCCGAACTGGACAATGACGCCCGCCGGCTTCTCGACGGCGACGATCTCCATCACATCTTCATACGTCAGCGGCTCGAAATAGAGGCGGTCGGAGGTGTCGTAGTCGGTCGAGACCGTCTCCGGGTTGCAGTTCACCATGAGGGTCTCGTAGCCCGCCTCCTTGAGCGCGAACGCCGCGTGGCAGCAGCAGTAGTCGAACTCCAGCCCCTGCCCGATCCGGTTGGGGCCGCTGCCGAGCACCATGATCTTCTTCCGGTCCGTGGGGGCCGCCTCGCACTCGCTCTCGTAGCTCGAGTAGAGGTAGGGGGTGAAGGACTCGAATTCCGCGGCGCAGGTGTCCACCCGCTTGAAGACCGGGCGCACACCCGCCTCGTGCCGCCGCCGCATCACCTCGAGGGCGGAGGGTGGGGCGTCGCCGGGAGCGGCGCCCACAGCAGCGCCGGGAGCGGCGCCCACAGCAGCGCCGGGAGCGGCGCCCACAGCAGCGCCGGGAGCCAGCAATTCGGCGATCGCCGCGTCGGAAAAACCCGAGCGCTTGCACTCGATCAGCAGATCGGGAGGCAGGCTCCCGAGCGTGTGCTCCTCGAGCCGGCGCTCGAGTTCGACGATCTCCCGCAGCTGGCCGAGAAACCAGGGATCGATGCGCGTCTTGGAATGGAGCTCCTCCACCCCCATTCCGGCGCGCAGCGCCTGGTGGACGGCGGCCAGGCGTTCGGGCCGCGGCGTGATCAGAAAGTGGTCCAGCAACTCGGGGCTTACGCGTTCCGACAGGAGCGTTTTCCCGCTTTCGAGCGAACGCACCCCCTTGAGCAGCGCCTCCTTGAACGTGCGCCCGATCGCCATCACCTCCCCCACCGACTTCATCTGGGTGCCCAGGGTGGGGTCGGAGTCCCTGAATTTTTCGAAATTCCATTTGGGGATCTTGGCGACGACGTAGTCGATGGTGGGCTCGAAGCAGGCGGGCGTCTTTTTCGTGATGTCGTTCGGAATCTCGTCGAGCGTGTACCCGACCGCGAGCCTGGCGGCGATTTTCGCTATCGGGAAGCCCGTTGCCTTGGAGGCGAGCGCCGAGCTGCGCGAGACCCGCGGGTTCATTTCGATCACGACCACTTCCCCGTTTTCCGGGTTGACGGCGAACTGGATATTGGAACCCCCCGTCTCCACCCCCACCCTGCGGATCACCCGGATGGCGGCGTCGCGCAGGCGCTGGTACTCCTTGTCGGAAAGGGTCTGTGCCGGAGCCACGGTGATGGAATCGCCCGTGTGCACCCCCATGGGGTCGAAGTTCTCGATGGAGCAGATGATCACGACGTTGTCGGCCAGGTCCCGCATGACCTCCAGTTCGTATTCCTTCCACCCTATCAGCGACTGCTCGACCAGCACCTCGTGCACCGGGGAGATGTCGAGGCCCCTGGCAATGATGGCGGCGTATTCCTCGGCGTTGAAGGCCGTCCCGCCGCCCGATCCCCCCAGGGTGAAGCTGGGGCGTATGATGGCCGGCAGGCCGTTTTCGGGGAGGTAATCCATGGCCTCGGCCAGGCTCTTGACGACGCGCGAACGGGCGGACCGGAGGCCGATCTCCGTCATCGCATCCTTGAACTTCCGCCGGTCCTCGGCCACCTCCACCGCATCGAGCTGGGCGCCGATCATCTCCACGCCGTAACGCTCCAGGACCCCGGACCGGGCCAGTTCCACGGAGACATTGAGCCCGGTCTGCCCCCCGACGGTGGGAAGCAATGCATCGGGCCTTTCCCGCGCGATGATGGCGCCCACGGTCTCCGCCGTCAGCGGCTCCACGTAGGTCCGGTCCGCCAGGTCGGGATCGGTCATGATGGTCGCCGGGTTGGAATTCACCAGGACGACCTCGAAACCCTCCTGCTTGAGCGCCTTGCAGGCCTGGGTCCCCGAATAGTCGAATTCGCAGGCCTGGCCGATCACTATCGGTCCGGACCCGATGATCAGGATCTTGTGAATGTCGGTTCGCTTGGGCATGGGCGTTTCCGGAATTCCAGCATGAGGCGCCTGAATTCCTCGAAAAGATAGTGGGAGTCGTGAGGCCCGGGCGAAGCCTCGGGATGGTACTGTACCGAAAAGGCGGGAACGGCGCGGTGGCGGATTCCCTCCAGGGTCTGGTCGTTCAGGTTCATGTGCGTCAGCTGCACCTGTCCGACGTCCAGGGAATCGGGGTCCACGGCGAAACCGTGGTTCTGCGCGGTGATTTCCACCCGCCCGTCGGCCAGGTTCCTCACCGGCTGGTTTCCGCCCCGATGGCCGAACTTGAGCTTGTACGTCCGTCCGCCGAAAGCGAGCCCCATCAGCTGGTGCCCCAGGCAGATGCCGAAGACGGGGGTCCGGCCCAGCAACCGGCGGATGTTGTCGACCGCGCTCCCCAGCGGCTCAGGATCCCCGGGACCGTTGGAAAGGAAAACCCCGTCCGGCCTGAGCGCCAGCACGTCCTCCGCCGACGTGGAGGCCGGGACCACCGTCAGCCGGCACCCCGCCGCGGCGAGGCGGTTCAGGATATTCCGCTTGATCCCGTAATCGTAGGCGACGACGCTGAGCGGCTCCCGCGCCGGGTCCCCGGCCCTGAACCCGTAGGGCTTCATGCAGGTGACCGAGGAGGCCAGGTCGCGTCCCAGCATGACGGGGAGGGAGCGGGCCCGCCGGACCAGTGCCTCCGGGTCAGCCCCTTCCCCGCCGATCACCCCGCGCATGGCCCCGCGGCTGCGGATGTGGCGCACCAGCGCGCGCGTGTCGACTTCGGAGACCGCGACGATCCCGTGCCGCCTCAGGTAGGCGTCCAGCGTCTCCTCCGACCGCCAGTTGGAGGCCCTTACGCTGAACTCGCGCGCAACGAAACCCTCGGCGTGGGGACGACCCGATTCGGCATCCTCCCCGGTGGCGCCGTAATTGCCGATGTGGGGGCACGTCATCACCACGATCTGCCCGGCATAAGAGGGATCGGTCAGAATCTCCTGGTAGCCCGACATGGAGGTGTTGAAAACCACCTCGCCGCCGGTTTCCCCCAGGGCTCCGAACGCACGCCCGCCGAACATTCTTCCGTCTTCCAGTGCCAGAATCGCCTTCATGGTCAGGATACCCGTATGGATGGAGGGGGGCCGGGGGGCGACGCGGCTTGCGCCTACTTCACCATGCCGGCCCGGTCAACGGGCCAGTAGCTGAAAAACGCCTTGCCGTAGATCAGCCTCTCGGCCACGAAACCCCAGTTACGACTGTCATTGCTGGAATTGCGGTGATCCCCAAGAACGAAGTACTCTCCTTCGGGGACCACCACCTTGGGAAAGGACCGGGTATCCATATATTCGGGCTTGATATATGGCTCTTCCACCCGCTCCCCGTTCACGACCACGGCGCCGTCACGGATCTCGATTTCGTCCCCCGGCACTCCCACTACCCTCTTGATGAAGCTCTTGCTGGGATCGCGGGGGTAGGAAAACACGACCACGTCACCCCGGGCTATGTCCGCAAACTGGTAGACGAAACGGTTTACAAAGATCCGCTCCTGGTCCGCCAGCCGGGGCTGCATACTCGTTCCCTCGACTTTGACCGGCTGGATGACAAAAACCACGATGAAAATGGCTATGGCGAAAGCGACGAGAATATCGCGGAGCCAGGACTTGATTTCGAACGCCCATTTGAATGCGTGATCCCCTCGGGGGGTTTCCGTTTCAAACGTGCTCTCTTCGTTTATTGTCAAACGCGCTTTATCCTCAATCTCCGGCATTCGAGGCCTGAAAATTTAAGCTACCAGAGCGGCCGCCCAAACTCAAATGCTTTTAGCTGCGGCCCGTGCCCCGAAACGCGGAATCGGGACGCGGTCCAGGTCGCCGAGCACCGTCACGCCGGGGAAAATGCCCCGGGCCTCCTCCAGGTGCTCCCGCGCATCGGGGTAACGCTGGGAGAAGTGCCCCAGGGCCAGCAGCCGCGCGCCGGCGTCCCTGGCCGTCCGCGCGGCGTCGGCCGCCGTCGAATGCCCGTACCGGTCCGCCAGCTCCCGGTGAACGGACAGGAAAGTGGCCTCCATGAGGAGCAGGTCGGCCCCCCGGGCCAGTTCCAGCGCCGTCCCGCAGGGGCGCGTGTCCATGACGAAGGCGAAGACGCTGCCGGGCCTCGGCCCGCTCACCTCCTCGAGGCGGACAACGCCGCCCGGCGTCCGCACGCTCCCCTGGCGCTCGAGCTCCCCCACCATCGGCCCGCTCACCCCCGCGGCCCTCAATTTTTCGGGCAGGAAGCGCCGCCCCGCCGGCTCCTCGAGCCGGAAGCCCAGGGCGGGGACGGAATGATCGAGTTCCCCCGCCCGCAGCGACCAGTCTTCCGTGCGCCAGACCTCGGCCGTTTCCCCCGGAGGAAGCGCGACCGGGTGCAGGACCATGTCCACCGAAGACTTGTAGATTGCGGCGCGGCAGAGCGCGTCCATGTACTCCTGCCCGCTTTCCGGGTAAAAGAGATGCACGGGGTGACGGCAGGACTCCAGAGACAGCCGCTGCACGATTCCCGGGAGCCCCAGGCAATGATCCCCATGAAAATGGGAGATGCAGATGGCGCGCACGATCCCGGCCGGCACCCCCGCCAGCGTCATCTGCCGCTGGGCCCCCTCCCCCGGGTCGAACAGAATGCCCGAACCCTCCCAGCGAACGAGGTAGGCGTTGTGGCTCCTCTCCCGCGTGGGAACCTGGCTGCTGGTGCCCAGCGCTATCAATTCCCTGCCGCTCATATCTCCTCATTATGCCCGTTCACCCCTCCGCTTTCAGCCGTTCTTTTCACGACTGCCCCCCGGCCCCGATTATTTTCCCCGGGGATCATTGGCATTTCTCCCGGGGGTTGCTATAATTGCCCGTTTTCCGTTGCAGGGTTGTTTCCATTCGGGACTTTCAGGAACAGGATTATCCGTGGACATCGTCATTCTCAGCGCCAGCCGACACAAGAACTGTACCCTCAAGGACGTCGCCGGGGGATTCGGCACCGTTTTCACCGTGGGGGATTCCCCTTTCGCACGGCTGCTGGAGATCGCCAAGCGCCGGATCGCGGCGATCCCCAACATCACCCTCGCCTACCTCGACTCCCTGCTGACCGCGCAGGGGGCCTCGGTCCGCATCCTCGACGTCCAGCGTGCGGACCAGCTCGTCCCGGCCGACCTCTACCTCGTCTCCTCCTCGATCGTCGACTGTAATTTCGAGCGCGAACTCGGCCAGCAGGCCAAAAGCCGCTTCGGCGCCCGCGTCGGCTACTTCGGGACCTTCGCCTCGGCCGTACCCGATTTCTACTCCGAAAGCGCCGATTTCATCGTGCGGGGGGAGATCGAGAACATGACCCCGGCCCTGGCCCGCGGTGAGATCCCCTCGGGCATCGTGGATGCCGGTTTTGTCGCGGACCTGGACACCCTCCCGTTTCCGAACTGGGACCAGTTCGACATCCAGCGCTTCCGGTACCAGATCGTCACGGGCCGGGGCATCACCCTCCCCATGCTCGGAAGCCGGGGATGCCCCTATACCTGCAACTACTGCCCCTACCGGGTCAACTCGAAATACCGCGTCCGCACCCCCGAGAGCATCGTCGACGAGATCGATTACCTGCACCGGAAGTACGGCATCCACGGCATCTCCTTCCGCGACCCCAACATGACCTTCAGCCGCAGCCGCGCACGGCGGTTCGCCGATCTCCTGCTCGAGCATAACCTCGATATCCGCTGGGGGATGGAGGCACGCACCGACAAACTGGACCCCGAGCTCATCAAGCTCCTTTATCGCTCGGGGCTGCGCAGCGTGGAGGTGGGGGTGGAGTCCTCCGACCCGGACACCCTGCGGGCCAGCCACCGGAAAGCCATCACGCGCGAACAGCAGGAGCGCGTCATCGACTGCTGCCACCGGCTGGGGATCCGCGTCATCGCCAATTACACCTTCGGCCTCCCTACCGACACCGAGAAGGGGATCCGGGACACGATCCGCTACGCCAAGAAGCTGAACACCTTCGCCATCCAGTTTACGGTCACCACCCCCTACCCCGGCACCCCGTTCTACGACAACGTCAAGGACGATATCTTCGAGCAGGACTGGGAGTGCTTCAACGGGTGGACCAACGTCTTCCGCCATCCCTCCATCGGGACGGAGGACCTCCACCGGCTCAGGGAATTCGCCTATGTGTCCTACCATCTCCGGCCGCGCTACGTCTGGCGCTTCCTGGAATCGACCATCCTGCACCCCTGGCGCTTCCCCGACCCGCGGCCCGCGGCCGCCTGAGGCGCCATGACGCAGAGCGACCCCGAAAAGCACCGGCGCCGCCTCGAAGCCCTGGGCCGGATCTCTCCCGCCGTCGCCCACGACATCAACAACCTCCTTTCGGGGATCATGGGTTACAGCCAGATGGCGCAGGGCGATCCCGGGAAGGAGGAGCTGAACCTCTGCCTGGAGGAGATCGAAAAAGCGGGCAGGCGCATCGCCTCGCTGGCACGCATCCTCCAGACATGGAGCCCCCGCGCCCCCGACCAACCGGGGACGGTCGATCTCAACGCCGTCATCGCGGACCTGGAAAAATACCTGCGCCTCCTCGTCGGGCCCGAAACCCGCTTCCGCTTCACCCCGACAGCGGACCTGCCCCCCGCCCGGGCCGACAGCACCCTCCTCCGCCGGGCCCTTCTCGGCCTGGCCGTCGATGCCGCGAGCCTGCAGCTCGAGGGGGGGGCGCTGTCGCTGGAAACGCGCCCTGCCGCCGGCGCCCGGGTCCTGCTCCTGGCGACCCTGTCCGGCACCCCGGCCCCCGACCCGGGCGCCCTTGTGAGTGACGATATCGGGGAAATCGTGGAGACATACGGGGGGGAAATGGAGCTCGCTCCGCGCGAAGGCCCGACGGCCCTTCACCTCTACCTTCCGGCCGCGACCCGCTAGGCTTCGTCCGCGCCGCTCTTCAGGAGCAGTTCCAGCTTCTTCCGGACATCGGCGAGATCCTTGGACTTGAAGGAGTTCTTCGTCTTGACGAGCACGTCGACCGTTTCCCGGACGGCCGACTCG
Organism: Acidobacteriota bacterium; assembly: GCA_016934555.1. Classification (GTDB taxonomy): domain Bacteria; phylum Acidobacteriota; class UBA6911; order UBA6911; family UBA6911; genus UBA6911. Next base: position 30,894 of record JAFGSS010000078.1, read on the forward strand.
TAGGCCGCCAGCCGGCGGCAGTGCATCAGGCGGCAGACGTCGGCCTCCCCCTCGGGAAGCCCGCGGTTGAGCGTGCCGATGGCGTTGACCAGGCTCAGTGAAAGGTCGGTGAAACCCTGCACCGCTTCCCCGAGGTACCAGTTGAGGTCGCCGCTGTGAACCCCTCCCCGCCCCCCCGAGTCGGCCTTCATCAGCGCCGCCTCCAACCGGTTCACCCGCTCCAGCCAGGAGCCGAAGCCCTTGCGCGCATTGCGCATGACGCGGACCACGCGCGCCTTTTCGATGGCGCCACGCGCGGTCTCCAGGAACTCGGGGAGATCCAGCGGCTTTTCCCGGTAGTCCACCACCGCCAGCCGGAGCGACTCCACCGCCGTGTGCAGGGTGGGGTTCCCGGTAACGACGATGACGGGGAGGAAATCGCTGACCTGCGGCCGGTCGCGCAAAAACTCCAGGTCGGTGTTCCCGGGCATGTTGATGTCGATCACGAGCAGGTCGTAGGGGGCCTCGGCCAGGGCGCGGGCCGCCTCCTCGGAAGTGCGGACGCAGTCGCACACGTACCCGTGGCTGCGGAAAAAGAGGGAGGTCGGCTCGAGGAACACGTCCTCGTCATCGGCGATCAGAATCCTTTCGGCCCCTGTTCCCGTCCCCGTCGCATCGATCGCTGTTTGCATGTTCCTAACCCCCTGGTCTCCGTGCTCTAGCCTAGCATCGGCCGGTTTCGGTGTCAATCATGGCGGCACCGGCGCAGTCAGGTAGCGGCGGCGGGCCGTTTTGCGGTATGATGGCGGCTGTCGCGGCCCGGCGCGTAATGATCCGGGCCGGAGCCGTCGATAAGGCAGGCGGCTCGAAAGACTGGAGCGTTTCCGCATGCAGACCATGGATGAAAAACCGGCGGCCCCGAAGGTCAAGGTGACCGGCCTGAACGACAACCTGGATTTTCTGGGTACGCCGCTGCACGTCCAGACCGAGAGCCTGGAACTGCCCGAAGCCCGCATCGTGACCCAGGTCTTCAGCAAGGGCCGCATCCTCTTCTCCCGGAAATCGGGGATCCCCCCGGAGATCCGCCTGTCGGGCGATCCCGAACCGATCCGCGCCCTCATGCGTTCCCAGCACTCGAGCGTCCTGGGCGAAATCGCCGACAAGCAGAAGCGGATCCAGGCGAAACCCTGAACATGGCCGACCGGCGCTGCCTCCCCATAAGCCGCATGGACCCCGAAAGCCTCCTGCCGCTGCTCGAGGAGGAGGAAGCGGCCTGGTTCGCCGATCTCCGGTGGGACTACGCCCCGATCCGGCTGATCCTGGTATCCCTGGCCCGGCGGAGACTTCTGCCCGGCTACGCGGTGCTGGACGGCGCCGGCCGGGCGGTGGCCTACAGCTATTTCCTCGTCACCCGGTCGAAGGGCGTCATCGGCGCCCTGTACGCCTCCAGCTCCCTCCCGCCCGAGGAACCGCTCGACCGCCTGCTCGCGCTCACGGTGGACGGCCTGAAGGGGTCCCCCGACATCCGGCGCGTGGAGGCCCAGATCATCCCCTTCAACCGGCGGGACCTCACCGAGGGGTTCACCCGCCATGCTTTCCGCCACTACGCGCGCCAGTACCTCGAACGCGTGCTCACCGCGGGCGACGAAAACCACCTGCCGGCGCCTGCAAAAATCATCCCCTGGGACCCCGCCCGCCTGGAGGACGCCGGGGGGGTGACGCTCGCGGCCTACCGGGAACAGGCCGACGCCGAAATCTGCGCCGATTACGGCTCCCGGGCGGGGTGCGAGGCGTACGTGCGGAGCCTGGTCAGCAACCCCGGCTGCGGCATCTTCATGCCCGCGGCGTCCTTCATGGCTCTGGACGGCACGGGGTCCCCCTGCGGCTACCTCATCTGCAGCCGCATCTCCGCCCGCCGCGCGATGATCCCCCAGATCGCCATCCACCCCGCGCGCCAGGGGAACGGACTCGGGCGCGCGCTGATGGCCCGCACCCTGGCCCGGCTGTACCATGCCGGCTTCGAGTCGGTCAGCCTCACGGTCACCGAGCGCAACGCGCGCGCCTTCGACTGGTACCGCCGGCTCGGCTTCCTCCCCCGCAAGGGGTTCGGCGCCTACGTCTGGCAGCGGTGAATCCCATCTCCCGTAAAGTATTTTCACCCCGTCCTGTGATATATTGGCCCATCGATGCCGAAAACGTGAGAGCTGCCCAAAAGGAGCCTGGGGCGGTGGACCCCTGGATGAAGGCGGGTCTATGAACACCAAGATACGGACCTCGCTGATCGCGATTTCGATCACGCTCGGTCTCACGATTCTCAAGTTCATCTTCTATTTCCTGTCGGGAAGCATCGCGGTCCTGTCGGAAGCGTGGCACAGCTTCAGCGACATCACCACGTCGTTGCTGGTCCTCTTCGCCCTGTGGCGGAGTGCGTCCCTGGCCCGACGCCCCCCGCAACCGGCCGATGAAAGCCTGGGGGCCGACGGGAGGGCGCACCCCCGTGGTTTCCGGCGGTTCATGGGCCAGGTCTTCGGCGAACAGATCGAGAGCACCAGCTCCTTCCTGATCGGGATCTTCCTCACCTTCATCTCCGTCTCCCTGATCCTCAACGCCTGGTCCACGAAAATCGTCCTCATCCAGCGGCCGCTGCTGACCGGGATCCTGTTCTTGATCCTCTCGGCCGGCTCCTATTTTCTTTTCAAATTTCTTTCGGATGTGGGGCGCGCCGAGAACTCCGCGGCCCTGATCTCCGACGGACTGCATTCGAAGGGGGACATGGCGTGCTCCTCCCTGGCGGGAGTGTCCCTCATCCTCTACCATTTCGGCATCAACATCGACCGCTGGGTAAGCCTCGCCATCGCGCTGCTGATCCTGTCGTTCGGGGTAGAAATCCTCTTCAACCTCTTCGCCCACCTCTACGGGAAGCGCCGGGACTTCCGGATGCGCTACCGCTTCCTCGAGATCCTGGGCATCGGGTTCGAAAAAGAGACCTATCTCCGCCTCTTCCGGTGGATCGACCGGAAATACAGCGTCGACATCCTGAAGTCGACCCTGGTCCGGTACGCCCGCCTTTCGCTCCGTTACTCAGGCTACGCCCTCGCCGGCGCCGCCCTGCTGGCCGTCCTGTACGACATGCGCTTCCAGCTCGAGATGGACGAGCAGGCCGTCGTCGAACGGTTCGGAAAACCCCGGACAACGGAGCCGCTCGGACCCGGCCTCCATTTCAAGCTGCCGCGGCCCATCGACCGGGTGCGGGTCGCCAAGACCGGCCGCATCCAGGAGCTGTTCCTCGGGAACGTGTCGCAGGAGGAAGAGCGGCCCCTGATCTGGGGGGACGAGCACGGCGAGGAGGTCCACTTCCTCTCGGGCGACAACAACTTCCTCAACCCCTACATCACCATCCACTACCGGATCCGGAACCTGTACGCCTATTTCTACAATATCGAGAATCCGATGGTGCTGATGGAAAACATCTCCTACAAAATCCTGCAGGATCTCTTCACCGCCAAGCCCTTCTACGACATCGCCATCACCTACCGCCGCGAAATGGAATCGGCCGTGGCCACCGCCCTGCAGCAGAGACTCGACACTCTCGATACCGGAATCGAGGTGGTCGCGGTCAACGTCAAGGACATTCACCCGCCGGTCATGATCTCGGACTCCTTTGAAAACGTGATCGCCTCCTACCAGAAGAAGGAGGAGACGATCAACCTCGCCCTGGAATACCGGAACACCGAAATCCCCGCCTCCCGGGGGGAGGCCTACACCAACGTCAGCGACGCCCGGGCCTACATCCAGGAAGAGGTGCTCAAGTCGCAGGCCGCGGTGGCCGGCTTCCGGGCGAAGTGGAGCGCCTACCGCAGTCACAAGCCCGTCATCCGCAAAGTGCTCTATTTCAACAGCATCGTGAACGCCCTCGGGGAGAGGGAAAAGATCCTCGTGGACCCCCGTACCGGGGAGCTGGATCTCTACCTGACTTCCGGGGCCGCCGCCCCCCTTCCCGAACCGGGCGGCAAAGAGGAATGAGGCCAAGACAGGCATGAAAAGAAACATCACCATTCTCATCGCGTTGCTGCTGATCGCCCTTTTTGCCTACGGGTCGTTCTTCACCGTCGGTGAGGGAACGAGCGTCATCCTCACCCAGTGGGGAAAACCGGTCAGAAACCTGGAGGCGGCCGGGTTGTACGCCAAGTGGCCCTGGCAGAAGGTGAACGCGTTCGACAAGAGGATCAACTGTTTCGAAGCCCAGACCCTGCAGCTGCTGCTGAAGGACAAGAATCCCATCGTCGCCACCTGTTACGTGGCCTGGAAACTGCACGACCCGAAGCTCTTCTTCCAGTCGCTCAACAACGTCGACAACGCCCGGCTGAAGCTGGGAGACATGGTGAATTCCCAGCTCGGCATCATCGTCAGCGACTACGAGATCGACAAGATCATCAACACCGTGCCCGAACAGGTCAAACTGGGGGAAATCTACAGCCGGCTGCAGGCGGAGTCGGACACGCGCGCGCGGCAGAAGTACGGCATCGAGATCACCGAGGTCGGCATGAAGAAGATCCTCTACCCCGCCCTGGTCAGCAACGCGGTCTACCAGAGGATGAAGGCGGAAAGAACCAAGGAGGCGGTCAAATACATCGCCGAGGGGGAGGAGGAAGCGACCAGGATCCGGGCCAACACCGACCGGGAGGTCAAGGAACTGCTGGCCACGGCTTACAAGGAGGCGGAGGAGATCCGGGGGGAGGGGGACCAGCAGGCGCTCAGGATCTACGCCGACGCGTACAGCAGGGACCCCGAGTTCTTCAAGTTCACGAAATCGCTGCAGGTCTATTCCGAGATCATGGACAAGAACACCACCCTGGTTTTGTCCACCGATTCCGAGCTCTTCGAATACCTCAACTCCAGAAAGCTGGTCCGCTGACCGGATGCGCGAAGCCATGGAAAAGACGATCCTTCAATACCTGAAATCGACGGCCCGTTCGCTCCTGCGCAATTACGCCCTGGGGATAGGCGCGCTGCTGGCCGTCATCTACCTGGGCTCGGGGTTTTACAAGATTTCGGAAAGCGAGATCGGGGTGGTCCAGCGCTTCGGGAAGGTGATCGACGGCAATGTGGGGCCCGGCGCCCATTACCGGATCCCCTGGCCCGTCGACCGCGTCACCAAGGTGCCGGTCAGAACGACCCACACGCTCGAAATCACCGACCTGTCCCTCAAGCAGGGTTCGGCCGCCGCGCGCCCCTCGGCGACGCAGCCCCTTTCGGCCTACTGCATCACCGGGGACAACAACATCGTCTTCATCGACTTCCTGATCCGCTACAACATCGTGGACCCGGTCAAGTACCTCTTCATCCTCAACAGCAGCGAGGAGTACCTCAGGCATATCGCCTCGGCCGCCGCCGTCCAGAGTCTGGCCACCAAAACGGTGGACGACATCCTCACGGTGGGCAAAAAGAGCGTGGAGGTTTACCTGAAGGAGGAAATCCAGAAGCGGCTCGACCTGCACGACACCGGCCTGGGCGTAGGCGCGATCGAGATCGGCGACGTCTCCCCCCACCGCGGGGTCCGCACCTTCTTCGAGCGCGTCATCAACGCCCAGATCCAGCAGCGCGAGGTGGTGAACAACGCCGAGTCCTACGCCAACGAAAACCTCCCCAAAGCCAAGGGGGAGGCCAGCCGGGTCCTGGAGGAGGCCGAAGCCTACAAGTTCGACGTCGTCAGCCGGGCCGAGGGGGACGCCGACCGCTTCAAGAAGCAATATAACGAATACCGCAAGGCCAAAACGGTGACGAAGCAGCGGCTCTACCTGGACTTCATCCAGCGGAAATTCCCCGAGCTGAAGAGAATCATCCTCGTCGACAACTCCGGCAGGCAGCGCATCCTCAACCTGCGCATGCTGTCCAACTGATCCCGAAGACCCTCGGCAGGCCCTCCCCTCCGCCTACCGGTCCCTGTTGGCCAGGGCCGCCCCATAGAAATCGGAGCGGATCACGTCCAGGTTGGATCCCTCCATCAGCACCCGGCAGAGGCGTGCGTCCCGATCGACCCAGACCAGAAGCGATAGTCCGTCCTCAAAATCCATCCTGTAATTTCTCAACTCTATCTTCTTCCCGCCAACCTCGACCATGTCGGCTTCCAGGGGAAACACCGAAACCCGTTCTACGGCACCACCCGGGAGGAGATAGGTCCGAAAGAACTGCTGCCCCCCCTTTTTCAGGTCGTAATGCCGGATCCAGTAATCGAGGGTGTGAAAAGCCGTCGGGTTGAGCAGGAGCATGTCGGACAGATAGGGGGTCCTGGATTCCCCGGTGCCCCCTCCCGTTCGGAGGATCTGGTCCCCGTCC
>JAFGSS010000079.1 GCA_016934555.1 Acidobacteriota bacterium
AAGGACAGGAAAGGGGCCGACGCGATCGGCTGAAAGGGAGAGACGGACAATGGCGACACGGAAACGGCTGGTGGTGCTGAACCCGGAAGGCCCCCTGGTCCCGGTATCGGAAGGCTCGGGGGCCGGCGTCCCCCGCTGGGAAATGGCCCCGCGCCCCGACACCCTCGACGGCAAGACGGTGTACCTCGTCAACCAGGGCTTCGGGGGGAGCGATCGCTTCATGGAGCAGCTGCAGGCGTGGTTCGCCCGGCACATGCCGACGGTCCGAACCGTGGTGAAGCGCAAGACGGGCTTCATTTTCCGGGACGACACCCGCGACCTGTGGAAGGAGATCAAGGAAAAGGGGGACGCCGTCGTGTTCGGGGTCGCGGGTTGACCCGGCTGTGTCACGGCGGTCGCCGGATGTTGCCGCACCCTCGAGCTGAAATACGGGATCCCCACCGCGCCGGTCTCGACCATCGCCTTTGAGCGGATGGAGCGGGAGGACCGCGAGTTTCACGGCGTCCCCCTGCGCTTCACCTTCACCCCCCACCCGGTCGTCTCGATGCCCCCCGCGGTCCTTCGCGCCTACATCGAGGGGAACGACCCGGCCACCGGGCGCCCGGTGATCGGGGAGATCCTCGAGGCCCTCACCCGCCCCTATACCGAGGAGGAAAGCCGCAACCACGCCGTCGTGCGCCCCGCGCCCGGGTACCGGCGCCTGCTCCAGCCGGACACGGAGGAAAACCTCGGGCGCCTCTTCATCGAGCGCGGGTGGACCGACGGGCTCCCCGTCGTGCTGCCGACCGAGGAGCGGGTCGCGCGCGTGCTCGCCGGCACCGGCCAGCCCCCCGACAAGCTGGCGGGGAAGGCGCTCCTGGTCGACACCCAGGAAAACCTGAGGGTCTCGGTCGAAACGGTCGCCGTCGCCGCCGTGATGGCGGGGGCGGGGCCGGAGCACCTCCCGGTGCTGCTGGCCGTCGCCTCGGCGGGGCAGCCGGCGATCCAGCCCTCGACCCTCCCCTTCGCCAGCGCCCTCCTGGTCAACGGCCCGATCCGGGGCGAGATCGGGATGAATTCCGGGATGGGGGCCCTGGGGCCCTACAGCCGGGCCAACGCCGTCATCGGGCGCGCCTGGACCCTGATGAGCATCCTGTGGGGATACGCCCGGCCCCGCCGCACCTTCTGGACCTCCCAGGGGAACAACTATTCTTACAACAACCTCTGCATGGCCGAGAACGAGGAGCGGAGCGTCTGGGAGCCGTTTCACGTCACGAAGGGGCATGGCGCCGAAGAGAGCGTGGTCAGCCTCTTCCGGGGGTGGAACCTGATCAACAGCATGGGGGCCGCGGCCCGGCGCACCTGGGGGGAAGAGATCCGGATCCAGATGCAGGCGCTCCCCGCCCTCTATTCCGCCGCCACCCTGGTCCTGGACCCGCTCACGGCGCGGCATCTGAAGGAGAACGAGGGGTTCGCAAGCAAGGCCGACGCGAGCCGCTGGATCTCCGAAAACGTGACCCTGCCCGCCGGCCGCTTCTGGGGCAACGACATCATCGACATGCTGGTGACGCCGCTGGCCCTGGCCGGGGTGAAGCCCTACGCCGAGTGGCATCGGCTGCCCGACGATGCTCCGATCGCCCCCTACCACCGGCCGGACAAGGTGAACCTCCTGGTCGTGGGGGGGGAGATGAGCCCGCTGTGGAAGATTTCCGATTTCGACCATGTCGCCACCATCTCCATCGACCGGTGGCGCCCCGGGGCCGCGGCGCGCCCGGCCGGGCGGGAGGACGGGAGCGCGAAGGAGCGCGGGGCCTACGAGGGTCCCGCCGAGTGACATGACGGGCTCCGGGGAGGTCACCGTGCGCCGGACCCTGGATCAGCCCCTGCCGGGGCCATCTTGAAATTTCCTGCAGATCTCACGATATCGGGCGAAAATATGCAGCATTTTCGCCCGATGCCGCGCGCGCCGGTCAGGCCTTTTTCCCCCTGGCCTTGGGTCCGAAGTAGTCCCTGACGTCGTAGCAGCCGATGTGGCGGCCGATCGCCCCGGTCAGGCTGAGGTTCACCCCCCCCGCGCCGCCCGAAAAGCCGAAGCCGCAGTCGTGGGTGATCCGGGTGTTGATCATGACGATCATCTGGGAGCCGTTGCACGCCTCCTCGTTGACGGCCATGATGTAGACCCCGTCACGCACCTTGACGTAGATGCAGGGGGCGCACCACTGGGCCCCCATCGTCTGGTTCTCGGTGAAGATGGTCCAGGAATGGGAGTGGGGGGTGGTATACAGGTGCATCGACGTCATCTGGTTGTTGTAGGACCAGGAAAAGGCGTGCCCCACCAGTTCGTCGGTGAACGCGTGGCGCAGGTACCGAGGCGCCGCGTTCACCCCCTTCACCTCGGCGACCCCGAACAGGGCGTAGTAGGAGGTCTCGTTGCCGTAATACTCCGTCCCCATCTGCGAATGGATGCAGGTGGTCAGCCCGTTGGTCAGGTCGAGGGCCACCTGAACGCTCGCGCGCGGCTTGCTGTCGACGAGAAGGTGGCTGAACCACGCCAGCCGGTCGTCGGCCTCATAGGCCCGGTAATCCACCTCGTGCCACCCGGTCTCCCCGTCCTCGCGGTAGTTCAGCCGGTACTTCTCAGCGACCCGGTAATGGCGCACCGGGCCGCCGCCGTCGTAGCGGAGGGTGAATTCTTTGCCGACCAGGATGTCGCTGAAGGGCATGTTGTTCCCCGCCATCGCCTGGACCGCCTCCATCCCGCCGCCGAAGGCCTTGGTGCTCTTCTGCGCCGCCTGGTGCACCTCCTCGTCGGACATGTACCGGAAGTCCCGCACCGGGCGGTAAACCAGCCGCTGCCCCTTCCCCGGGGACTGCGGATCGGAGGCCGACTGGACCACCATCGGTTTCTTGCCGTGCTCGTCGAACGGCTCCAGCCGGGTGAGTTCCCCGACCACCTTGCCCGTCCCCCGGAACATGTAGTATTCCAGCTCGTCCTTCTCGTTCAGGCCGAGCCGCACCCCCGCCTGGGTCTCCGTGAAGAGGTCGGCGACGAAGAGGGTGAAGATGCCCGAAAACTCGCACTCCGTCCGGTCGTAGAGGAACATGTTGTCGTTGACCAGCACGTAGTCGGAGGGGCTGCAGTAGGCGAGGTCGTCGTTGTGGCGCGTCAGTTCCGCGAAATTCGAGCTGGCCACCGAAGCGTAGAATTCGAGGGTTTCGATCCCCGTATCCTGCTTCCAGTACATCCCCTTTCCCTCGATCCGGTTGGTCAGGTGGTGGCGCGCCTCGGGCGCCTTCCGGCCCGCGGCGTCGACGTAGCCGAAATAGATCTGGCGCTGCACCTCCCGGTCGTCGACCGTGATTTCCTTCTGTCCCAGGGTCTTCTCCTTCCGGCCGCTCGAGAGCCAGACCTCGAACACCGTGGCCAGGTGCGTCTCCTGGTCCACGAAGACGTTGTACCCCTTCTGGGCCCCCGGAATCATGTGGGAGAAGAAGACCATCTGCCGAAGCGTCAGCGCCCCGTACCCCGCGCGGATCTTCTTCCCGCCGTTTTCTGACAGCTCGAGACGTTTCTTGTCCCTGAAGGCGTATTCCAGGACAGGGCCGCCGTCGGTCACGATTTTCAGCGACTTGCCGGACAGGGCGTCCGAGAACTCCGATGCGCAAACCGGACCGGAATCGGCGGCCTCGAGTTTCCGCCCGACCTGGTCCTTCGTCAGCTTCGTGTATTTGAATCGATGCATGGGTACGTTCATCAGCCTGCCTCCTTTGGGCCGCCCCGGATTTACGGGAGATCTATCGATTTGAGTCATGCTATCATAACCGATTATTCCGGTTTGCGATAATGGTTCCTGTCCGGCCGGGGCCGGACTCGAACCGCCTGGCGGCGCAGCCGTGTGCGAAAGGACATCGACATGAAGCCATCCACCATTTCCCAGTTGTTCGGCCAGTCCCCCTTCCCGCTGCTCAAGGAGCACATGGAGAAGGTCAAACTCTGCCTCGACGAAGTCCGCCCGATGGTGGAGGCGGTGGCCGAGGGGAAAGGGGCGGAGAACGAGGCCGCCCGGCGCATCATGAAGATCGAGCACGAGGTCGACCTGATCAAGGTGAACCTGCGCGACAACCTGTCCAAGAGCATCTTCCTCCCCGTGGACCGGAGCGACCTGCTGGCGGTGCTCTCGGCCCAGGACGGGATCGCCGACATGTGCGAGGACCTGGCCGTGCTGCTCACCGTCCGCACTACGCGGATCCCGGACGCCCTCAGCGACGGGCTCTTCGAATACCTGGACAAATGCCTGGAGGCCGCCTACCTCTGCGTCGACATCACCCGGGAATTCGACAGGATGATCGAATCCTCCTTCGGCGGCCGGGAGGCCGAAAAGATCCTCGGAATGATCGACGCGGTCAGCGCCCTGGAGTGGGAGGCCGACAAGAAGCAGTACCGGCTCGCGCAGCACCTGTTCCAGCTGGAGGACCGTCTCTCCCCGGTGGACGTCATGCTCTGGTTCGAGATCTTCAAGGTGATCGGCAACATCGCCAACTCGGCCGAAAAGATGACGAAGCGCCTCCGCACCTTTTTCAAGGCCTAACCCGCGGTACCGCATAAAGGAATAGAATGGATCCACTCGCGCTGCTCATCCTCGTCATCGCCACCCTCTTCTGCGCCTACATGGCCTGGAACATCGGAGCCAACGATGTGGCCAACGCCATGGGCACCTCGGTCGGCTCGAAGGCGCTGACCTTGAAGGGCGCCGTCATCGTGGCGGCGATCTTCGAGTTTTCCGGGGCCTTCTTCATCGGCTCGCGCGTCACCGACACGATCCGGCGCGGCATGGTGGACACCGAACTCTTCGCGGCCGACCCGATGATGCTGGTCTACGGCATGCTGGCGGCGCTGCTGGCGGCCGCCGTCTGGCTCAACATCGCCTCGAAATACGGCCTGCCCGTCTCCACCACCCACGCGATCGTCGGCGCCGTGACGGGGTTCGGGATCGTGGCGGGAGGATGGGGGTCGATCCACTGGGGCACGATGGCGAAGATCGCCCTGAGCTGGCTTGTCTCCCCCCTGAGCGGCGGCATCATGGCGTTCGCCCTCTTCACCTTTCTGAACCGGAAGATCATCAACGCCGCCAACCCCTTCAGGGCGTTGCGTTTTCATGTCCCCATCCTGGTATTCGCGGTGGTGACCGTCATCGGGATCGCCCTGTTTCACGAAGGGCTCGCCAGTGTGCGTCTGCAGGTACCCTTATGGTTGGCCGTCACGCTGGCGGTTGCGGTCGGGCTGGCGGCGGCCCTGGCGGTGCGCATCGCCATCGTCCGGATCACCGAACGGAGGAGCCCCGAACTGCTCAGCCGCTTCAATTTCATCGAGTACATCTTCAAGTACCTGCAGATCATGACGGCATGCTACGTCGCCTTCGCCCACGGGTCCAACGACGTCGCCAACGCCGTCGGCCCCTACGCCGCCATCGTCTCGATCCTCCAGAGCCACAGCGTGGCGGCGAAAACGGAGGTGCCGGTCTGGATCCTCGGCATGGGGGGGATCGGCATCGTGATCGGGCTGGCCACCTACGGCTACAAGGTGATCGAGACCATCGGCAGGAAGATCACCGAACTGACCCCGTCGCGGGGGTTCGCGGCCGAATTCGGAACGGCCACCACCGTTCTGATCTGTTCCAACCTGGGCATCCCCATATCGACGACGCATACGCTCGTCGGCGCCGTCATTGGGATCGGGTTCGCGCGCGGCATATCGGCGCTCGATTTCCGCATCGTGCGCAACATCTTCTCGTCCTGGTTCATTACCCTGCCGGCGACGATGCTCATCTCCATCGTCCTGTTCGTGGCCTTCCGCTACATGTTCGGCGCGTAAGCCCCGGCTCATTTCCCCGCCGCGGTGATGCCGTGATCGCTGATGCCGCGGATCCAGTAATCGGGGGAGTGGGCGAAGTTCATGAAGATGACGACGAACCCCAGCGCCGCCTGGAGCATGAGCCCCTTGTCCCGGTAGAGTTCCTCGAGATGCCGGTCGCGGGCGCCGGAATCGGGATGGTTGAACTGGTTCATGCAGAACCCGTCGAGCAGGTGCCTCCCGCCCGGGGAGGTGATCTGGGTCAGCCCTCCGTCCTGGGCGTATCCCTGTACCTCCATCAGGATGGAGCGCTGCCGTTCGAGGTCGGTCTCGTGGTAGGCCATGATGTGCAGGGCGATCCGCTGGGCCTCGTCCATGCCGGCCAGGGCGAGGGCCTCGAAGAGACGGCCCGTGGTCGCGTCACCCCGGGCCGCGTCCCTCTCCCGGATCAGGGAAAGGAGGATGGCGTTCTTGAAGAGCTGGTAGAGGCGCTGGGCCCCATCAAGCGGGGATTTGACCGGGTGCTCGATATCGGGCCGATACCCCTCCCCGGAAGGGGGGAACAGCACCCGGAAGATCACCCGGAAGAAGTCCGCGTCCTTGAGGAGGTCGTCCACGTCGATGTGCATGTCGAGCGTGTTGTCGAGGCGGTCGGCCAGCTTGACCCGCACCAGCTCGGGGGTCTGCGCGGTCCGGTCGAGCAGCCGGCCGATGTACCCGTAGTACGATTCGGCTTCGCGGATCGCCAGGTGTTCGAGCCTCTCCATGAGGTACCATTCGTCGGTGGGATCGATGTCCTTCAGCAGGTCCCGGAACTTGGCCTCGGCCTCGACGAACCGTTCCGGGCCCAGGGCTTCGACGGTGAGGTCCTCGTATTTATCGTGGAGCAGTTCGGTGAGCATGTCGAGCAGATGGGGCCGGTCGGCCGCCTGGCCGAGCAGCGCCGTCGCGCGCAGCGGGTGGAGGATGGCCGGGGGGCCGACCCGCCGCCGCTGGGTGCCGTAGGCGTGGTCCAGGTACTCGAGCACGTGCAGCAGCGCCTCGTGTTCCGAAGGCTGCAGCCCGGGCGCACGGTTGGTAATGATGCGGACGATGTTTTCACGCCCCACCCCCTGCGCCGTCAGCTGCATGTGGAGCGAAGCGGAAAGCCTCAGGAAATCGGTCAGGTCATGCAGCGGCATGGGGCTCCTCGGGGTATATATCTCAATGATGTACCAGAATATGCCGGAATGCCAAGAAATCAGCTCCCGCTCCGGGCGGCCCTGACCGGGAGGCCGCGGCTTCACTCCCGCTGCGCCTTCGCCTTCTTCGAAGCGAACCCCATGATGAGGCCGAGCGCGATCCCCAGCAGCGCGGCGGCCGCCACGCGGTAGATCTCCGGCAGGAGGAAGGTGACGGTGTGCGCCGGGATCCAGAACCAGAGGACCGCGAGGCCGACGACGCGCAGCATGTTGCGCCAGTCGATCGACCGGAAGACCTCGACCGCCGGCCAGGCGGAGAAGAGCCTGCCCCGGCTGACCAGGGTGTCGGTGAAGCGGTGGAACACCATCATCTCGAACCCGAAGAGGAGGTTCATCAGGACCGACTTCCAGAGCGCCGGGGCCAGCGCGAGGCCGGCCCCGGGGAGCATCCCCCGCCCCAGCAGCGCGTCGACCCCGGTCGAAAAGAGGGGGATGACGAGCGCCAGCATCACCCCGATCGCGCCCCACACGAGCGCCCGCTGGCCCAACCGGATCCCCCCGAGGCGCCAGCGGCCCGTTGCGATGCGGCCCCCGAGCAGCTCCCCCATCGTTCCCAGCAGGACGAACTTGCCGAACCCCATGAGGTAGGGGTGCAGGGCGGTGGCCGCCTTGAACCAGCCCGCGGTCGGCTCGAGCAGGAGCCCGGCGACCGCACCGCAGAAAACCAGCAACCAGCCCAGGGTGATCAGGATCTGCATCAGCGTAACCTCGTCGGTGGAAAACGGCGTGAAGGGTTATGTCACGATCAATGATCGCGGCCCGTCCCCGACCTGTTTTTGGCGGTGAACAGGTCGTACAGGATGGGGAGCGCCACGAGGGTGAGGATGCCCGAGCTGAGGATCCCCCCGAGCATCGCGATCCCGGCCCCGTTTCTCATTTCGGCGCCGATCCCCCGGCCGAAGGCCAGGGGCAGCATGCCGAGGACGGCGGCGATGGTGATCATGGCGACGGGGCGGAAGCGCTCACACGTCGCCTCGATCATAGCCCGGTGGCGCGGGACCCCCTCCCGGACGTGGACGTTGAACTGGTCGACGATCAGGATGGCGTTGTTGACCACGATCCCCATCACCATGACGAAGGCCATGATCTCGAAGACGCCGAGGCTCCCCCCGGTCCAGATCAGGCCCCAGACGGTGCCGATCAGCGCGAGCGGGACGGTGACCAGAATCAGCACCGGCTGGCGGAACGATTCCAGGATGGCGGCCAGCATGAGCACGATGAGGATGATCGACAGGGCGCCCGCCTCGCCGAGCCCCTCGAGCCCCTCGCTCATGACCTCGTAAACCCCGCCGAACCGGTAGCCGTACCGCGGGGGGAAATCCCCCTCGGCGGCGAGCCGGGCGCTCACCTGCTCCACGGCGCTGCCGAGAGGCAGCTCCGGAGCGAGGTTGGCGTAGACCTTCGACATGCGCTCCTTGTCCTTGCGGGTCAGGAGGATGGGGGCGGTCCCCTCCTCGACCGAGGCCAAGGTGCCGAGCAGCACCGGCCGGCCGGGGGCGCCGGGGAGGAGAAAGGCGTCGACCTGTGCCCTCCCGGTCTGCTCCGCGAACTTGACCACGATGTCGTAGTTGCGGGCATTCCGCTTGAAGGTGCCCGCGGCGATCCCCTCGAGGTTGGCACGCAGGTTCATCCCCACCTCGAGCACCGGGTACGCGAGGTCGGAGAGCACCTCCCGCTTCGGCACGATCCGCAACTCCGGCTTCCCCTCCCGCACGGAGTGGTCGACGTCGGTGACCCCCGCAATCGGCGCCACCAGCTCGCCGGCGGCCACCGCCAGCCGGTCGAGGGTGCCGTACTCCTCCCCGGTGATCTCCAGCTCCAGGTCGCTCCCCTGCCCCCCGATGATCACCGGGACGTTCACGGTGACAATCGCCCCCGGATAATCGGCGAGCCGGGCGCGGACCTCGGCGATGATCCCCTCGAGCGTCCGTTCGCGCTCGTCCCGTTCGGAGAACTTGAGGAGGATCTGCGCGAGGTGGACCCCCTCGGATGTCTGCCCCACCATCCCCTCCACCTTCCCGACGGTGCTCAGCATGTGCCGGAGCTCCGGCAGGTCGCCCAGGCGCGCTTCGGCCTCCCGCACCCGCTCCGCCGTGCGCGACAGGGCGTTGCCGGTAGGGTATTCCAGCTTGACGAACAGCTTTCCCTGGTCGGAGTCGGTCATCATGTTCGTCCCCATCCGGCCGGCGGCCAGCACCGAAATCGTGAAGAGGACGCCCACCAGGGCGAGGACCAGGACGGCGGCCCAGCGGTGCCGCTCGTTGTACTCGAGCAGCCCCCGCAGGGCGCGGGTGACGGCCCCGAAGCCGCGGTCCCACCCCCGCTCCAGGGCGGCGAGCGGGGAGCGCCCCCCCTCCCGGGGCGGCTTGAGCAGCAGGGAGCAGAGCATCGGGGTCAGGGTGAAGGAGACCAGCAGCGACACCGCCGTCATGATCAGCATGGTCAGGGCCAGCGCCCGGATAAAGAGCCCGATCATCGAATCCATCATCGCCAGGGGGAAGAGAACGACCACGTTGGTGGCGATGCTCGCGAGCACCGCGACCGTCGCCTCCGACGTCCCCAACCGGGCCGCTTCCCGCGGGTCGCCCGTCCGGTCGAAACGCTTCACGATCGCCTCGAGGACCACGATGGAGTTGGTGACCAGGATCCCCACCGAAAGCCCCACGGCGATCAGGGTGGAGGCGTTCAGCGTCAACCCGGCCAGTTCCATGAAGAAGAGGCCGATGACGATGGTCAACGGCATCGTCATCGCCACCACCAGCAGGGAGCGGAGGTTGTGGAGAAAGAGGAAGAGGATCAGGGCGGTCAGGAGGATCCCCTGCAGCACGTCGACCCAGGCGCTCCGGTTCATCGCCTCGATGAAGCGGCCGTCGTCGGCCACCCAGACCAGCTGCATCCCCCCGGGCACTATCGCCCCGATGTCGTCCATCGCCTCCCTGACGGCCCCCACCACCCGGACGGCGTTCGCGTCCGACCGCTTGATCACCCTCAGGGCCACCGCGGGCCGGCCGTCGACCGCGGCCTCCTGCCGCATCTCCTCCGTGGCCATGAGCACCGAGCCGACATCCCCGATCCGGGTGCGCTGCCCGCCCGAGCCGGCGATCTCGAGCCTCTCCAGTTCCGCGATGTCGTCGTAGTCGGCGTCGAACTTGACCGCGAACTCCGAGCCGCCGTCCCGCAGGTTGCCCGAGGGGATGGCCCGCACCCCCTGCCGGATCGCCCGGACAACGTCCATCGTCGACAGCCCGCGCGCGCCGAGGCGCCCGCGGTCGATCCGTACCTGGACCTCGCGCCGGGCGCCCCCGACGAGCTGCACGTCGGCCACCCCCGGGATCATGGTGATCCGGTCGCGGAGGGTGTTGTCGGCGTAGTCGAAGATCTCGTCGATCGGGGCGTCACCCGCCAGCGCCAGGTCCACGACCGGGGTGGCGTTGAGGTCGTACTTCTGGATGATGGGGTCCTCGACATCCTCGGGCAGATCGGCCCGGATCATGTCGAGCTTTTCCCGGACGTCGGTGGCGGCGATGTCGACGTTCACCCCGAGGTGGAATTCGAGCAACGTCTGGCACATGTTCTCCATCGAGGAGGAGGTAACGTGCTTCAGCCCGTCGACGCTGACCACGGCGTCCTCGATCCGCTTGGCCACGTCGGTCTCGATCTCCTCCGGCGTCGCCCCGGGGTAGACCGTGACCACGGTGATGTAGGGGATGTCGACGCGCGGCATCAGCTCGAGCCCCAGCTTCCGGGCCGAATTGAGGCCGAGCAGCGCCAGCGCGATGATCAGGGAGCCCATCGCCACGGGCCTTTTCACCGAAGCCGCGGAAAGAAACATCAGCGATCCTTCCCGACGACCGTGATCCGGTCGCCGTCCCGCAGAAGGTCGTTCCCCGCCGTAACCACTTCGGCCCCGGGAGACGGCCTCCCTCCGGTGATTTCCACCCACCCGTCCGTCTCGAGCCCGGTGGAGACCTCCACCAGGCGGGCATGGTCGCCGTCGCGGACGAAGACCAC
The DNA here is from genome assembly GCA_016934555.1 of Acidobacteriota bacterium. GTDB lineage: Bacteria > Acidobacteriota > UBA6911 > UBA6911 > UBA6911 > UBA6911. Next base: position 11,083 of record JAFGSS010000079.1, read on the forward strand.
CCGCCCGCCGGCCCGGGCCGTGAGCGCCTCCCTCGGGACCCCCGGACCCTCCCGTTTGTCGAGAAGCACCTCCATCCGTGCGATCCTCCCGGGCACGATCCCCGCCGGCGGGTTCTCGACCAGGCAGCGGATTTCAAAAGTCCGCAGGTCGGAACTGACGGTCGGGCTCTTGTAGGTAACGGCCCGGTTGCGCAGCACGGTGTCCCCCACGTGCACGTCCACCCGGGTCTTTCCCGGAGTGACGCGCGCGAAGGCCTCCTCGGGGAGAAAGGCCGACACCTCCACCGTGGAGAGGTCCTCGATCCGGAGCACGGGGGTCCCCGCCCCCGCCATCTCCCCCGGCTCGAGGAGCCGCCGGGTGACCACCCCCCCGATCGGGGCCGTGACCAGGGAGTCCCGGAGGTCCTTTTCGGTGATCGCCAGGTTCGTCCGGGCCTGCTCCATCCTCTTCCGGGCCAGGTCCACAGAGATCCCGGCGTGCTTTTTCGCCGCCTCCATCTGCAAGAAGTGCGACTCCCTCGCCTCGAAAGCGCTGGCCGTCACCGCCTTGTCCTGCTCGTACAGCCGCCGGAAACGCTCGTAGTCCAGCTTGACCTTGTCGTAGTCCGCCTCCACCTGTTCCTGGTTGGCCTGCCGCTCGAGCACCGAGTATTCCGCGACGGCCAGTTCCTGCCGCGCCGCCTCCACCGCCTTCGTCAGCTTGAGGGCGTCGGTCTGGAACAGGCGCGTCTCCCCCGCCGTCACCCGGTCCCCCTCGTCGACGAAGATGGCGTCCAGGGTCCCCGGGATGCGGGCCGAGACGAGGGCCTCCCGCTTGACCTGGACGTTGCCCGAGGGGGAGAGGACCGAGAGGAACGTCCTCTGCCGCACGGTTTCCACCCGGACGCTCCTTGTCCCCGCCGGCGCCGGCGGCGGCTTTTCCCCGGCCCCCCGGCAAGCGGGGAGGAGGAGCGCCAGCACGAGCGCGGCGATCGCAGCGTAACCATTTCCCTGTCTCATATCACGGTTCCTTTGGGGTTCGGCCCAGCACGTCGCCGAGCGTGGCCAGCGCCACCTGCTGCTGGAACCCGGCCATCGACCGGATGAAGCCGGCGCGTTCCTTTTCCGTCACCGCGTCCAGCAGCTCGGAAAACTGAATCATCCCCTCGTCCCACAATGCCCGGGACTCCCGCAGGCGCTCCTCGGCCGTCTCCAGGTTCTTCGAAGCCACGGCCGCGTAATCTGCGGCCTGATCCACCCGGTGGCGCGCCCGGAGCACTTCGAGCAGGATCGCCATGCACCGCTGCTCGCGCCTGACGAACGCCTCCTTCTCCCGCTCCCGCGCGGCCCGGTACCCGAACAGGTTCCGGAAGCCGTCGAAGGCGGAGAGGACGGCGCCGACGCCGTAGGTCCAGACGTTCGAATACACGAGAAAAGAATCGCTGCTGTGGGTGAAGCTCCCCAGCCCCGCGACGCGCGGGAGGAAGGCGGCGATGGCGGTCTGTACCTCCCGCTTCCGGATCTCCAGCGTGCGGTCGTCGACGTGGAGTTCCAGGCGGCGGGTGAGCGCTTCCAGGGCGTCCTCCTCGAGCGACCGCGGCTCGAAGGGGAGGAACGGGGCCTGGCGCACCAGCTCGATGATCCCGAAGGGATCGAGCCCCATGGCGACCAGGAGTTCCGCCCGGGTCTCCCCGAGCAGGCGGCGGACGTTGTCGCGCGCGATGGTGCTTTCGAGCAGGAGGGTCTCCACCTCCTGCCGCTGGGAGGGGAGGGCCATCCCCTCCCGCTCGAACGCCCGGGTCTCCCCGAGGAGCGCCTCGACGTTCTCGATGGTCACGCCGAGATAGCGCTCGGCGTCCTCGAGCGTCAGGACGGCGAAGTAGAGGGTCGCCACCTGCAGCGAGATCATCTGGCGCGCCCGGTCGCGCAGCAGGGAGCTGATCTCCTCCCCCCGCCCGCGGATGTCGTACAGGAGCCACGCCTGGGGGAGAAAGACCGCCTGCTGCGCCTCGATCTCCGTCTGGTGGATCCGCTGGTCGGACAGCTGGACCACCCCTCCCCCGGTCTGCCGCAGCTGCGGGTTGTCCGTTCCCGAGTAGCCGAAACGGAACTCGATCTGGGGGAGGAACAGGCCGAAAGCGGCCTTCCGGTCGAGCGTGGCCAGCCGCCGCCCGATCTCCGCGACCCGGAGATCCAGGTTGTTGTCGAGCGCGATGCGGACGCACTCCAGCGCCGTCAGCGGCCGGTCCGGCAGGAGGGCGGCCGTCTTCTCCCGCAGCTCGGGATGGAAGACGGCCGCGTGCTCGACCCGGGACACCCTCGGGCCGCAGCCCGGGGCGAGGAGAAGAAGGCCCAGAAGTGCCGCAACGAGGCGGAACCGGCGGGCGGTCCCGCCCATGAGATTTGTCGTTTCAGAATTCATGCCGCATCCGCCGCTCCACCGGGGGAAAAGGTACCCCCGGGCGCGCCCGAAGTAAAGAACCGGCGCGTCCCGGCCGGCGGTTCCCCGGTTACCAGGCCTTCGGGTTGCCGCCCGGGGAGATCCAGTCGGCCACCTGCTCGTTGTAGATGACGCGTTTGCTGAAGAGCCACTGGCCGTCCACCTTGACCATCTCGTCCTCGTAGTGGCCGTAGGAATCGATCTGTGCCTTCCGCTCCGGGTTGTTGTTCCCGTAGTGGAACCAGTAGGCCTTCCCCACCGCCCGGTCGCCATCGACCTGGATCACGATGTTGGTGATGTTGTGCCGCCCCGTCGGGGCGTAGGAGCCCTGGACGGCCTCCGCCGTAGGATCGAACACGTTCTGGGCCTCTTCGATCTTCTTGCGGATCTCGGCGCGCCCCTTGGCCTGGTAGGCGATGATGTCGAGCACCCCGTCCTCGGTGAAGGTGGAGACGTAGGTGTCCAGGTCGGACGAATCGAGGGCGAACAGGTAACGGGCCTGCAGGTCCTCGATCTGGGCGCGGTCCTCGGCGTAACTGCTGGCCGCTTTCGTCCCGGTGTCGGCGGGGGCGCAGGAAAGGGTCAGAAGCAGGCAGGCGGCCAGGGCGGCGCCGGTCCATCCGTTCAATGTTCTCTTCATGGTGTCCTCCAGTGGATCAGGCGGTTGTCCTTGGAATCCTCCGGGGCTATTCCCACCCCGTTCGGGTTCCGTATGGAAGGACGAGGCCGGTGGCCTCGATGTCGTAGATCTTCCCCTTCCGGATCTTGAAAATGTGAATGGCGGGCATGTTGAAGGTTCCCTGGTAGGCGGGGACGTTCGTCACCCCGTGGACCCCCTTGAGCTCCATCGTCTTGAGCTTGCTGTCGTGGTAGAGGTTGGAAAAACCGACGGCCAGCCCCTTCTGCTCGTCGATGACGAGCAACCGGCGGTTGCGGATCTCGGAGATGTAGGCCCACACCCCGGCCGTGATCTGCTCCTCGCACGTGTTGGGCACGGCCGCGAGCGCCCGCGCCAGCTTCATCATCTCGGGGTCGGCCGCCCCCGGGGGGGGAAACTGGGGGGCGTCGGCCGCGGGGGGCGCCGCTTCGCGCTTCCCCCCCACCGAGGTGGCCCCGTTCTCGCGCCGTTCGCACTCCCGGGCGAAGGGGGCCAGCGTGCCGTCCTCCCCCGTGAGGGCGTCGTAGTAGGCGAGCCCGATGTCGAGCATCCTCCCCCGCGGGGTCCGCTCCTCCGGCGCCAGGTCCTCGACCAGGCCGGGGCGCGGCTTCCGGAGGTTCTGCATGGAGTGAAGCTGGTCCTGCCGGACCACGTGGTGCTCGGCTTCGGAAACCCTTCCCCGGCGCAGGGCCAGCCGCACCCCGAGGAGGACGTCCTCCCTGCCGTTCTCCTTCATCATGACCAGGGCCGCCACCTGCTGCGCGACCGGGTCCGCGGCGTAGACCTGGAACTCCTCGGGTCCGCCCGAGGCCGTGACCCACAGCCCGTACCCGACCGGGATGTTGGCCGTGTTCTCGGTGAACTTGACCTCCCGGTCGAACGGCACCGCCGCGGGATCGTGAGCGACCAGGGCGGAGAGGTACGTTTTCATCACCTCGACCAGGCACTGCCGGTCGCAGGGCTCCGCCGCTCCGAGCAGGCCGGGGACGGCCAGCACGGCGGTCAGGACCGCCATCCACAGGGTTCCGGGGCGTTGCATGTTCATCGTGTCTCCCTTCCGTTGGTCTGGACAAAAGCGCGCGCTGAGGCAAAAACGTTGAAGCCGGCTTCCGGAAGTGCGCATTCTATCACGCATGCCGTCGTGCCCGATTGAATTATTGTTCGCGATGATAGAGCGCCCATGAAGGCGGGAATCCCCCTGGATCGCCATTGCATCCGTCCGCGCAAAGAAGTAATACATACTCCCCCCGGACGCGCCGCGGGGAATGCGAGGAAGACATGATCGTTTTTTCCAACGTCGCCAAGCAGTACGGCCGCCAGGTGCTCTTCACCGACCTCAGTTTCCAGATCAATCCGGGGGAGAAGGCGGGGCTGGTGGGGCCCAACGGCTGCGGCAAGACCACCCTGTTCCGCCTCATCATGGGGATGGAACAGCCGGACGAGGGGACGGTTTCGCTCCCCAACCGGCTCCGGGTCGCCTATTTCCGCCAGGAGGTGGACGCCATGTCCGGCTGGAGCGTCCTGGACGAAGCCATCGCCGGCAGCGGCGAACCGGGCCGGCTGCATCACGAGCTGGAGGAGCTGCAGCACACCATGGCGGACCCGGGCCGGGCGGACGCGCTCGAGGAGACGCTCGAGCGCTTCGGCGAGGTCCAGCACCGTTACGAGAGCCTGGGGGGGTACGGACTGGAGGCCCAGGCGCGGGAAGTACTCGCGGGGCTGGGATTCGAAAACGACCAGATCGACGGGGACGTGGGCGCGCTCTCCGGCGGCTGGAAGATGCGGGTGTCGATGGCCCAGGTCCTGCTCGGCAAGCCCGACGTCCTGCTGATGGACGAACCGACCAACCACCTCGACATCGAATCGATCCTGTGGCTGGAACGCTACCTGAAGGACGCCCGCTGCACCCTGATCCTCACCTCCCACGACCGCGATTTCCTGAACCGGGTGGTGGACCGGATCGTGGAAATCGACGGGGGGGAGGTCTTCCTCACCCGGGGCAACTACGACGACTACGAGCGGGAGCGCGCGCTGCGCGGGGCGAACCGCGAGGCGGCCTACGCCCGGCAGCAGGCCATGCTGGCCAAGGAGAGCCGCTTCATCGAACGGTTCCGGGCCCATGCGGCCAAGGCGGCGCAGGTCCAGAGCCGGGTCAAGGCGCTCGACAAGATCGAACGGATCGAGCTGCCGCCCACGCGCCGGACGGTCCATTTCGATTTCCGCACCCCGCCCCGGTCGGGCCAGGACGTGGCGGCGCTCGCGGGCGTCTCCAAGCGTTTCGGCCGGAGGATCCTCTACGAAGACTTCGATCTCCTGATCCGGCGGGGGGAACGCTGGTGCGTGATGGGGAAAAACGGCGCGGGGAAAACCACCCTGCTCAGGATGGTGGCCGGCGTCCTCCCCCCCGACTCCGGCGCGGTCCGGCTCGGCGCCGGGCTGAAGACGGGCTATTTCGCCCAGCAGGCGCTCGACCTGCTCGATCCCCGGCTGACGGTCATCGAACAGATCCAGCGCGACCACCCGCTGGAGTCCGCGGGCGTCATCCGGAACCTGCTCGGCGCGTTTCAGTTTTCGGGCGACGACGTGGACAAGCCCGTCCGCGTCCTTTCGGGGGGGGAAAAGTCGCGGCTGGTGCTGGCACGGATGCTGCTCGATCCCCCCAATTTCCTGGTCCTGGACGAACCGACCAACCACCTGGACCTGGCCACCAAGGAGATGCTGGTGGAGGCGCTCCGGGAGTTCGAGGGGACGATGCTCTTCGTCTCGCACGACCGGACCTTCCTGCGCGGCCTGGCCAGCCGGGTCCTGGAACTGGGGAACGCGGGCCCGGGGGAGCCGCAGGTCTACCCGGGCGGCTACGGGGAGTACACCCTGGCCACCGGGCGCGAAGCCCCCGGGGTGCACGCCTGACCCGGCTATTCCGCGCGAACCTGGATGGTGAGGCGGGCGGTCTTGCTCCGCCCGGCGGCGTCTTCGACGACGAGGGTGTACTCCGTGTCCCGCCCGGGCGCGACCTGGACGCAGCGGCCGAGCGAGGGCCAGACGTGTTCGACCGGCGGCTCCATCCGGACCTTGCTGGCGTTGGACACCCCGTAGCAGAGTTCGGCGCTCTCCCCCGGCCGGACGACGCCCGGCACGCCGTAAAAGGATAGGATCCTCAGTTCGTCTCCGCCGTAGGCGTCCACGATCTTCTGGTTCTGCGCCTCGGGCGACCGCTCCTGCAGCCGCTCCTGCAGCTGCAGGCTTGCGCTTCTCCTCGAGTACCAGGTCCAGCCGAGATAGAGGGCGGCCACGAGGATGACGGCCCCCATCGCGCGGAATAGCGGATGCCTCCACACACTCCCGTTCATGTCGGCTCCTCGCTGCTGCGGTTACTTGAGCACAGGGTCCATCCGCTGGGCGAAGAAATTGGAGACCGGCGTCACCCGGCTCAGCTTCACCATGGTCTCGATGGTGTCCTTGAGATGCACCCTGGACGCTTCCCGCGCCTTCTCCATGTCCTTCTCCCGGATCGCGGCCACGAGGCTGCGGTGCTGCCGGAGCACCTTTTTGTTGGCGAGGCGGGTGCTGGAATTCAGGGCATTGGACCTCATGGCGATGACGCCCCGCTCGGACATTCCCAGCAGGGTTTCATAAAGACGGGCCAGCAGCGTGTTGCGCGTGGCCTTGAAGATCGTGGAGTGGAGCACCGTGTTCCAGTACGCCCCGAGGCTGGCCTCGTCGGGCCCCTGTTCGGAATGGATCCTCTCCAGCATGGCGAGGCACTCCTCGAGCTTCGCCATGTCCCTGTCGTTGCGCCGCATGGCGGCCAGGGCGGTGGCTCCCGGGTCCAGGATCTGGCGCACCTCCATGACCTGGGACAGGATCTCCATCGGCCACACCTGGGCCTGGCCGAGCGCCTCGAGCGCCTCGCTCGAATCGTCCCCGGTCAGATAGATCCCCTGGCGGTCCCGGATATCCAAATACCCCAGCGCTTCCAGTGAGATCAGGGCTTCCCGCAGCAGCGGCCGGCTGGTGGCGAGCAGCGTCGCCAGTTCCCGCTCCGGGGGAAGTTTCCCCCCCTTGACGATCTCCCCTTTGGATATGAGGTTCGTCAGCTTCTCGATCAATTCCCTGCGTGTCCGGTTCATAGGACCCTTTCCGCGCCGGGCTTGCGCGCCTCCAAAATATCCCAACCGGGCGGGAAAAATCCACCTTCAAAACCGGGCGTGCACGGCCGGGAAGAATTCCATTGTACCCGATCTGGGCTACCTTGGTCTACCAGTTATCCCCGGTTGCAAATCGGGCGGAACATCGGCAAAGATGGGATCCTGAACTATCGGGAGAGGAGGCCTCCATGAGACTGAAGGACAAGGTAGCGATCGTCACGGGGGGAGCCCGGGGAATCGGTGCGGCGATCGCCGCCGGATTCGCCCGGGAGGGGGCGGCCATCGTCATAGGGGACAAGAGGGACGCGCTCGAGACCCTGGCGGCGGTCGAAAAGGCCGGGAGCCGGGGGATTTACGTGAAGACCGACGTGGCCGTCCAGGCCGATTGCGACGCCCTGGCCCGCGCGGCGGCCGATCGCTTCGGCGCCATAGACATCCTGGTGAACAACGCCGGGGTGCTGGTGACGATCAAGCCGTTCATGGAAGTCACCACGGAGGAGTGGAACGAGGTGATGGCGTCCAACGCCCTCGGCCCCTTCCACTGCATCAAGGCCGTCTTCCCCTACATGAAGGAGAAGGGGGGCCGCATCATCAACCTGTCTTCCGGCACCATCTTCGAAGGGGTGCCGGGGCTCCCCCACTACATCGCCTCCAAGGGGGCGGTGATGGCCCTGACCCGCGGGATGGCGCGCGAACTGGGGGAATACGGCATCAACGTGAACGCCATCGCCCCCGGCTTCACCCACTCCGAGGGGGGGGACGCATTCGACCGCAACAAGCGGTTCCCCTCCGCCCCGCTGGACGAGCTGCAGATACCGCAGCGGTGCGTCCGCAGACCCCTCTACCCGGAGGATCTCGTGGGCACCGCCCTCTACCTGGCCTCGGACGACAGCTGCTGTGTTTCGGGCCAGCTCATCCTCCACGACGGGGGGATGTCGATGCACTAGCACGGGATGCGAAGGGGACCCGCCGCACAGATTTCGCTTTATTCCGATCGATTGTGCAGTAAAATCCCCCTTCCGCCGGCGTGGGAACCGTCAGGCTCGCGGGATCCAACAAAAGGGAGGAGATGAACGTCGATGGCGCTGATCATTGCAATTGCCTATTTCCTGTTGCTGAGTGTCGGCACCAGCCTCTGGCTCAAGAAGAGGGTGAAGTCGGGAAGCGACTTCGTCACCGGCGGGGGGACCCTCCCCTGGCCCCTGGTCACCGCGGGTTTCGTCCTGGCCCCCCTCGGGAGCGGCCACACGCTTTCCCTGTGGGAATCGTCCGCCGACATCGGGGCCTCCGTCCTCTGGTGGGCCATCATGTCCGGCGGCATCTTCGTACCCCTCTTCCTGCTCTGGTTCGGCCCCTGGTTCCGCCGGCTCCAGGTGCAGACCTTCCCGGAGGGGATGGGCAGGATCTTCGGCGAAAAGATCGGCTGGATGATCTCGGCCGTGTTCCCGGCCCAGTTGATGGGCATCTGCATCGCGGAGGTGTCGGCCACGGCCGCGGCGCTTTACGCCCTGGGCGGGGGCGCGCTCCCGCTCGCGCCCCACTGCATCCTGATCGCCGTCGCCCTGACCATCATCTACATCATCGCCGCCGGCCTGATGCAGGTGGCGTGGATGAACCTCTTCAACGCCACCATGCTGATCGCGGGCTCCTTCATGGCCGTCTTCTGGACCGGCTCCTGGCTCGCGGGGCGCGGCGGGTGGGAGCGGATCTCCGATTTCTACGCCTCCGAGGGCGCCGGTTGGAAGACCAGCGTTTTCAATTTTTCGCCCGAGGTCATCTTCACCCTCATCTTCCCCTGCCTGATCCTGACCGTGTTCATGCAGAGCGCGTCCCAGGTGCAGAACCAGCCGATGCTGATGGCCCGCTCGGAACCGGACATCCGCCGCGGCGTGTTCTGGGCCGCCCTGATCAACAGCTTCGCCGCCTACCCCTGGGTCATCCTGGCCCTGGTCGGCATGGCGATCCCGACCGTCGCCGCCGGCGGGGCCAAGCTCTCCGTACCCGCGCTGGCACTCGAGGCCTTCCCCCCCTGGATGGTCGGGATCCTGATGATCGCGCTGCTGGCGGCCACCCTGTCCACCACGGCGGGGCTGATCCTGGCGTCCTCGCACATCATCGTGCACGACATCTTCAAGCGGGCGTGCAACCCCCGGATGAGCGACCGCACCTTCCTCGTCCTCACCCGCGTGATGATCGGCGTCTGCGCCGTGCTCGTCATCATCCCCGCCCTCAAGCTGGGGAGCCCGGTGTTCTCGATCTTCATGTGGACCTTTTCCTTCGCGATTCCGGTCTTCGGCGTCTACCTGATCGGGATGCTCTGGAAGGTGAACAAATACGCGGCCTGGATCACCATCTCGGCCGGCTACGCGGCGAATTTCTACTGGACATTCGCGTCCCCGACCTGGCTCCCCTCCTACCTGAGCCTCAACCTGTATCCCACGACCTTCGCCACCCTCCTGTTCGGCATCGGGCTCAACCTCCTCCTCCCCGGGGAGCCGGGATACCTGCGGCAGCTGAAGGCGAGGGAAGCGGCGTCCGGGAGGCGGACGGCGGAGGCGTGAGTGTCCGTTATCGAGTTATCGAAGGGGGAATGAACGATGGCCTGGCCGTGGAAAATTCTGTTGTTTCAGTTTTGCGTGACGCTGGGGATGGCCGTGATCTTCTATATCATCTGGCGGCTGGCCCATCGCGGAAAATCGTGGTAGCCGCTCGCCAAGAGTAAAGGACGTGCACCGATGCAGGCATTGGATTCTGTCGTCGCCTACTATTTATGCGCTATCATGCTGGTCCTGGGCCTCATCATCGCCGTGGGGGCCGCGCGCCAGCACGCCGGCAATAAACGCAAATAGGCCTCGAGCCCCCTGCCCGTGACGGGCAGGGGGCTCTCCCTCTTCCCGGTCGGCCGCGCCCGCTACAGGAGGGAGTCCTCCCCCGTCTCCCCCGTGCGGATCCGCACCGCATCCTCGAGGGCGTAGACGAAGACCTTCCCATCCCCGATCTCTCCCGTCCGGGCCGCCGCGCAGATCGCCTTGAGCGCCTCCGCGCACTGTTCGTCGGGGACCGCCGCCTCCACCTTCACCTTGGGAATCAGGTCGAAGCTGTATTCCGATCCCCGGTAACGCTCGACCTGCCCCTTCTGCCGGCCCGCCCCGCGCACCTCGGTGACCGTGAGGCCGACGACCCCGACGTCCGAAAGCGCGTGCTTCACCTGCTCGAGCCGGTGCGGCCGGACAACTGCGCAAATCATCTTCATGTCAGTTTCTCCCTTTCGTATTTCGGGGGAATGCCCCCCGCTCCCTACCCGATGGCGTCGCTCCCCCGTTCCCCGGTCCGGATGCGGATGCAGTCGGGCAGTTCGAGGATGAAGATCTTCCCGTCCCCGATCTGTCCCGACTTGGCGCCTTCGATGATGGCGCCGACCGTCTTCTCCGTGAAATCGTCGTTCACCGCGATCTCCAGCCGCACCTTCTTCAGGAGATTCACCTCCACGTCCACCCCGCGGTACGATTCGTGGTACCCCTTCTGCTGCCCGCACCCGAGCGAGTTCGTCACCGACATCTTGAACACTTCCGCCTTGTACAGCGACTTCTTCACGTCGCCGAGCTTGTGCGGCTGTATGTACGCTACGATCAGTTTCATGATTCCCTCCCTTGATTCCCCTTCGCTTCACCCGGCGTCCCGGCGGACTTTTCCTACTCCGTCATGAACACCTGGAACCCCGCGTACGCCTCGTTACCGTGCTCCTCGATATCCAGGCCCTTGATCTCCTCTTCCGCACTCACCCGCAGTCCGACCGTCTTCTTGAGCACGAAGAACAGGACCAGCCCCAGCCCGAACGCCCACACGAACGCCGTCCCCGCCCCCAGCAGCTGGACCCCCAGCTGTCGGAAGCCATGCCCGTAGAACAGCCCGCTCGTCGTCGAAAAGAGCCCGAAGGAAAGCGTGCCCCACAGTCCGTTCACAGCGTGCACACTCACCGCGCCCACCGGGTCGTCCACCTTCAGCACGTAATCGACAAACAGCACGCTCAACACCACCAGGATCCCCGCCACCGCCCCGATCGCGATCGCCCCCAGCGGCGACACGCCGTCGCACGGCGCCGTGATCGCCACCAGCCCCGCCAGCGCCCCGTTGAGCGTCATCGAGATATCGGGCTTCTTGAGCAGTGTCCACGCCGTGACCAGGGCCATGACCGCCCCCGCCGCCGCCGCCAGGTTGGTCGTCACCGCGATATACCCGATCGACCCGTTCCCCGCGGTCGTGCTCCCGGGGTTGAACCCGAACCACCCGAACCACAGGATGAAGACTCCGAGGGTGGCCAGCGGCATGCTGTGCCCCAGAATCGCGTTCGGCTTCCCCTCGGGCGAATACTTGCCCAGTCTCGGGCCCAGGACGATCGCGCCGGCCAGCGCCAGCCACCCCCCGACCGAGTGCACCACCGTCGACCCCGCGAAATCGTGGAATCCCATCGCCGCCAGCCAGCTGTGGTTGTCCGTGAGCAGCAGGTTCCCCCAGGCCCACGAACCGAATACCGGGTAGATCACCAGGGTGATCGCGGCGCTGTAGATCAGGTACGACCCGAACTTCGTCCGCTCAGCCATCGCCCCCGACACGATCGTGGCCGCGGTGGCCGCGAACACGGTCTGGAAGATCAGAAACGTCCACTCCCACGACGTTCCCATCTCGACGCCCCCGAGCCCGAAGAGCGTCGTCCCGAACAGGCCGTTGGTCGCCCCGAACATCAGCCCGAAACCCACCAGGAAAAACGCCAGGCTTCCCACCGAAAAATCCATCAGGTTCTTCATCAGGATGTTCACCGCGTTTTTGGCCCGGGTGAACCCCGTCTCCACCAGCGCGAACCCCGCCTGCATGAAAAACACCAGGAACGCCGCGATGCACGTCCACACGATGTTCAGGTTCGTCTGCAACTCCTCCTTCACCGCCGCCGCTTCCGTCCCCCCGTCCGCCGCCGCCGCCGCGGTGGCAAACAGCGCCAGCACCCCCGCCGCGACCAGGCCATCCCGCACCCTTCTCCCCGTTTCCATTGTCTTCTCCATTCCCATTTCGTAACCCGGTTGCTAGAAGCTCTTCGAGATCCCGATCCCGAACCACGCGTTGCTCCGGTCCGCCATCCCGTCCCCGATCCCGTCGTCGATCATCGTCGAGAAGTTGAAGCTCGG
>JAFGSS010000080.1 GCA_016934555.1 Acidobacteriota bacterium
ACCACGGCGACAAGGATTACCGCAAAATCGTCGATGACATTCTGGAACAGCAGGCCAAGGAGTCGGACTGATGGCGATCAACTACACTGTGCAGGCCGAGGTGGTCGACATCTCTGCGGACGCTCCGAGGGCCGAGGATGTGTTTCTGGTGGACACCAATGTCTGGTATTGGCTGACCTATTCCAGGGCCAGTCAGAGCGCACGCCCACCAGCTTATTACCAGACTTCCAATTACCCCAATTACACTAACACCGCTCTCGGCGCTGGTGCGCGAATTTTCCAATCGGGGCTGAGTCTTGCTGAACTGACTCATCTGATTGAGAAAGCCGAACGAGAAATCTACGAAGCCACCAACGGCCAGATCGGCACCAAGGAATATCGCCATAATCTTCCTGCCGAAAGGGCGCAAGTATTTGCAGAGGTTCAGGCTGCCTGCGGGCTCGTTACAACACTGGCTGAGCCCCTAACCGTCACAATCGATTCACCCACAGCCACGTCCGCTCTGAACCGGTTGCAATCTGAAAGGGTCGACGGCTACGATCTATTCATTCTCGAATCCATGCGAAGCCATGGCGTGGTCCAGGTCATTACCGATGACGGCGACTTCGCCACCGTACCCGGTATTCAGGTTTTCACCGCCAACCGCAATGTTATCCAGGCAGCCCGCGCCCAAGGGAGGTTGATCACCCGATGACCTCCTCATTCCAGCCCCAGTTCACCATCACCAACCGCATGACCCAGGCCATCACCCGCATCGAGCGGGCGCGTGGCTTTCTCGAGGCGGCGCAGCTTTCCGCCGATTGGGTGCGCGAGCTGGGCGAGCAGGCGCTGATCCGGGAGGCGCACCACACCACTCACATCGAGGGCACCCGGCTGACCCTGGACCAGGCCGAGCGGCTGTGGAAGGGTGAAACGGTTCCGGAGGCCGATCCGGACGATGCGCGGGAGCTGCTCAACTACCGCACCGCCTTCGAGTTTGTTTCCGAATGCCTGGACAGCGGCGACCCGATCACCGAAGGGATGATCCGCGAGATGCACCGCAAGCTGGTCGAAGGCGTGCGTGGTGGCAGCGCCGCGCCGGGGGAGTATCGGCGTATCCAGAACTATGTGGTCAACTCCGGCACCGGCCAAGTCATCTACACCCCGCCCACGGCGGTGGAGGTGCCGGTGATGATGTCGGAGTTGGTCAAGTGGCTGAACGCTGACCTTGATATCCATCCAGTGATGGTGAGCGGCATCGCCCAGTTCCAGCTGGTGCTTATTCATCCGTTTCTGGACGGCAACGGCCGCGCTTCACGTCTGCTCTCAACCCTCTGCCTTTACAAGGCCGGGTACGATTTTAAGCGGCTGTTCACCATCAGCGAATACTACGACCGCGACCGGCCGACGTTTTACAAGTCGATCCAGAGCGTGCGCGACAACGGCATGGACATGACCGACTGGCTCGACTATTTCGTCACCGGCCTGGAAACCCAGATGGTCGAGGTGCGCGAGCGCAGCGAGCAGGTCATCCGCCGCGATGTGCTGATGAAACAGCACGCACTGAACGAGCGCCAGAGCAAGGCGTTGGGCTATCTCCTCCAGCACGGCAAACTGACCATCCAGAATTTTGAAGCGCTCTGCCCGACCGTCAACCGCCGCAGCCTGCAGAGGGACCTGAAGGGGATGCTGGACAAGAATCTGATCGTTGAAGTTGGTGCGGGAGCGACCGACCCGACGCGCCATTACACATTGGCTTAGCTATGACAAGCTGTGACACCGAGCTGTGACAAAACTATGACAAAAGCTGCGACATCTTGGGGGCTGACTTGGGGGGTGACTTGGGGGGTGACTTGGAAACCATGGTTTCCCAACGACATGCTGATGGCGGAGTATGGATTTACCGAAGAGTGACAAGAGCCTGAATAAAAGGGACGAACTCCGGCGGCTACGCGAGGAGATCACCCGCCTCAGGGCATTGCTGACCCAGCGCGGCATAGATTGGGAAGAACCGACCGCTCCTTCCCCCGTTCCCGCCATGGCGGAACCGGCTTCAGGCCCAATCCATCTCAGCATCGACGATAAAATCGCCCTGTTCCGCCGGCTGTTCCGGGGACGGGAGGACGTCTACCCCCAGCGCTGGGAGTCGGCCAAAGGCACCTCAGGCTATTCCCCGGCCTGCGGTAACGAGTGGAAACCTGGCGTTTGTCATAAACCCCGGGTGAAATGCGGCGACTGCCACCAGCGGCAGCTGCTGCCGGTAACCGATCAGGTAATCTATGACCACCTGGCAGGGAAACAAACCATCGGCGTCTACCCGCTCCTCCGCGATAACAACTGCCATTTTCTCGCGGTGGACTTCGATGGAGCCGACTGGCGGGAGGACGCCGGGGCCTACATGCAATCCTGCCGGGAACTCGGCATTCCGGCGGCGCTGGAAATTTCCCGCTCCGGCAATGGAGCACATACCTGGATCTTTTTTATCGATCCGGTCCCGGCCCGTGAAGCCCGGCAGCTCGGGACCGCACTGATCAGTCATACCTGCGACCGGACCCGGCAATTGTCCCTGGCCAGCTACGACCGCCTGTTTCCCAACCAGGACACCATGGCCAAGGGGGGCTTCGGCAACCTGATCGCGCTCCCCTTGCAGAAACAGCCGAGGGAATCGGGGCGCAGCGTGTTCGTCGATGAGGGGTTGCAACCTTATCCAGACCAGTGGGCCTTTCTGGCATCCATCCGCGCGCTGTCCCGGCGGGATCTGGAAGACACCATCCTGCGGGCCAGCAGAGGTCACCACCCCCTGGATGTAGCCTTTGCAGCCGATGAGGACGACAGCAAGCCATGGCAGCGGCCATCACCTGTACCCGTCCGGATTGCCGGTCCGCTGCCGCGGTCGCTAGCCCTGGTGCTGGCCAACCAGATTTTCATAGCCAAGGCCGATCTGCCGCAACCGTTGGGCAACCGCCTGATCCGGCTCGCCGCCTTCCAGAATCCGGAGTTTTACAGGGCCCAGGCCATGCGCCTGCCGGTGTGGAACAAGCCGCGCATCATCGGCTGCGCCGACAACTACGCCCGGCATATCGGTCTGCCCCGTGGCTGCCTCGATGCCGTACTCGACCTGTTGGAGGAGAACGACATCCGTCCAGATCTGCTGGACGAGCGCTTGCCCGGACGAAAAGTGGCGGTCAGATTCACCGGCTCCTTGCGCCAGGACCAGAAAGCGGCGGTTCGCGAGATGCTCAAGCATGACATTGGTGTCCTCAGCGCCCCGACGGCCTTTGGCAAGACGATCGCAGCCGCAGCCCTGATTGCCCGGCGTAAAGTGAGCACCCTGGTGCTGGTGCATCGTACCGAACTGCTGCGCCAGTGGCGGGAACGATTGACCGGGTTCCTGGAAATCCCCAAGGGCGGACTGGGCGTGATCGGCGGCGGCAGGAAAAAGCCGTCCGGCAGGATCGACATCGCTGTCATGCAGTCGCTCTCCCGGCGGGAGGATCTGGGCGAATTGCTGGATCAGTACGGACAGGTCATCGTCGACGAATGCCACCACCTGTCGGCGTTTTCGTTCGAGCGGATACTCAAGCAGGCCAGGGGAAAGTTTGTGGTGGGTTTGACCGCCACCCCGATACGGCGCGACGGTCATCAGCCGATCATCTTCATGCAGTGCGGACCGATCCGCCACATCGCGGATCGATCCGAAACCGCCCCCTCCAGGCTGGAGGTCTGGCCAAAAGCGCTGCCCGCGCCGGAAATCCCCCCGGATTCGCCGATCCAGAGTGTGTTCCGCATCCTCGCGGGCGATGCGATCCGAAACCGGCGCATCGCCGCGGATGTGCTGGCCGCCTACCGCGAAGGGCGGAAGGTACTGGTGCTCACCGAGCGAACAGATCATCTGGCACTGTTGCGGGATGCGATGGGAATGGGGGCAGAACACTGCTTCATCCTGCATGGCCGTCTGTCGAGGAAGCAGCGGACAGCCATATTCGCCGAACTGGAGGCATTGGACAAGGCGGCACCCAGGGTCTTGCTGGCCACTGGCCGCCTGATCGGTGAAGGTTTCGACCATCCGCCCCTCGATACTTTGGTGCTGGCCATGCCGATTTCATGGAAAGGAACCTTGCAGCAATACGCCGGACGCCTGCACCGTGAGCATACCGATAAGCGGGATGTGCGGGTATACGACTATGCCGAGGTCGATCACCCCCAGCTTGCCCGCATGTGGGATAAGCGCCAGCGCGGCTACCGGGCTATGGGGTATGACATCCGACCGATGCCGTGATTTTACGAAAAGGTACCAACATGAAACAGGACAGCCGGCCTTTTCGGGTTCGCCGCTCCATTTCCGATCGGGGCCGCCGGACCGGCACGAGTCGGATGGTGACGAAGCCGGGATTGTGCGGTTCGATTGGGTGTAAATGGGCGTAATATTGGTTCATGCTGCAAACCGAGACTATCCGGATCACCCCAGTGATCCCCAGCCTCACCGCCATGATTGATGAGTATAGGAGCTCCTGGCTCACATTGCGCCACCCGGATCAAAGGCGGCAGGCTGTCCGACCAGGAAGTGGAGCGGTCGCTCTCGAATCCTGAGATCAAGTCGTTTGGCTCCCGCGACAAGCAGGAGGTGGCCAGCTACGCCAAACGATGGGCCCGGTATTCACCTCCTGGTCGGTCTACTCGTTCGGCAATGTCAACGCAGGGGGAACCCCGCGCGATATCGCAAAGTGGCCCCGGGCGGCGAACCGGAAGCCGAAAGAATCAGTGGGCATCCGGTCAGACTGTCCAGGCGCCTTCGGGACCGGCCAGCGCCTGATGCACCCCGGCGGCCAGGTCCTTCATCGAAAAGGGCTTTTGCAGAAACGGGGAGGGCGGGGCCGCGGGGGCGCCCGGAACGGCATCGGCGGAGTGGCCGGACATGAAGAGGACCTTCAGCCCCGGGTGCCGGGCCCTGAGCGCCCGGGCCAGGTCGCGGCCGTTCATCCCGGGCATCACCATGTCGGTGATCGCGAGGTCGATGGCGCCAACGTGGGCGTCGGCCGTCGCCGTCGCCTCGGCGGGGGAAGCCGCCTCGAGCACCCGGTAACCGAGCTTCTCGAGCATGCGGCGCGTCATCCTGCGGACCGAGGCATCATCCTCGACCAGGAGCAGGGTTTCGCCCCGCCCCGCGGGGGTCTCCACCGGCTCCCCGGCCGGTTGCGTATCGGGCGCCGCAGCGTGCCGGGGGAGATAGACCCGCAGAGTCGTCCCCTTCCCCTTTTCGCTCTGGACATGGACATACCCGCCGTTCTGCTTGACGATGCCGTAGACGGTGGCCAGGCCCAGCCCCGTGCCCCTGCCCACCTCCTTGGTGGAGAAGAAGGGCTCGAAAAGATGTTCGAGCGTTTCGGCGTCCATGCCGCAGCCGTCGTCGCTGACCGACATGAGGACATACTCGCCCGCCGTCATGCCTTCGTGCCCGGCGGCGAAGGTTTGGTCGACAACGGCGTTTTCGGTTTCGATGACGATCCGCCCGACGTCGGCGATGGCGTCGCGCGCGTTGACGCAGAGGTTGACCAGGACCTGGTTCAACTGCCCCGGGTCGATCCTGACCGGCCAGAGCCCCCCGGCCGGGACCCACTCCAGCCGGATCTGCTCCCCGATCAGGCGCCGCAGCATGTTGAGGCTTGCTTCCACCGCGCCGTCCAGGTCCAGGCTTTTGGGGCTCATCGGCTGGACGCGGGCGAAGGCCAGCAACTGCCGGGTGATCTCAGCGGAATGACCCGCCGCCTTCAGGATTTCGCCGAAGCATTCCTCGAGCGGACCACCCGGCTCCACCTGCTCCATGCCCATCTCCGCGTACCCCACGATCACGCCGAGCATGTTGTTGTAATCGTGCGCTACTCCCCCCGCCAGCCTTCCGACCGCCTCCATCTTCTGGGCCTGGCGGAGGTGGCTTTCGAGCCGGCGGCGCTCGGTGATATCGTGGACGATGGCATGGAGCAGCATCCGCCCCTGGATCTCGATGCCGCTGCCGAAGACGGCGACGTCCCGCACTGAGCCGTCGGCCAGCCGGTGGCGGGATTCGAAGTGCATCCGCTCCCGATCCCGGGCCTTGTCCATTTCCTCCCGGATCCGGTCGGGGGACAGGGTGCTGATCTCCCCGATCCTCATCCCGCAGAGACGGGCCCCGGTCCACCCGTAAAACCGCTCGGCCGCCCGGTTGGCTTCGACGATGGCGCCGTCGGCGGGATCGATGAGGAGCTTCACCGCCGAATGGTTATGGAAGAGATCCCGGAATTTGGCCTCGCTGTCGCGCAGTTTTTCGTTGCTCTCGGCCAGGTGCCGCGTCCGGGTGCGCAGCTGCCGGCGGAAGAGCAACAGCAGCGAGAGCGCCGCCGCCAGGAGGGCGGCGATGCCCCCCAGGACCCAGGGGATGTACCGGGGGACGACGACCCGGGGAGGCCGCTCCATCCACCGCTCGAGCGCCCGGTAGTAGGCCGACCGGGGCTCCGCCTTCATCCTCCGCAGGTTCCGGTCGATCGCCTCGAGCAGGTCGCCGCCCGCCCCGGCGCGGGCGGCGTAGTAGAGCGACACCGGGTGGAAAACGATCGGAGTCTTTTCCAGCTGGTACCGCCCGTGGTAATAGTCGCCGAAGTACTGGTTCGACGCGACCGCGTCGGCGTCCCCCCTGCTGGCCAGGCCATACGCTTCGCCGAAGGAATCCGCCTCGATGAACGCGGCCTGGAAACCGAAACCTTTCAGCAGCCGCTCGAGCGCTGTCTTCTGGACGGAGCCGGAGAGCACGGCGATGCGCCGGCCGTCCAGGTCGGGAATGCTTCGGATGCGGGCGCCCTTACGGGCGTAGAGGGTCGACCAGCTGCTGAGGACCTCCTCGCGGTGGAAGTCGAACTCCCTCTCCCGCTCGTCCGAGATGGCGACGTCGGGCATGAGGTCGATGCGTCCCTCCCGCAGCTGCTCGAGGCACCGGTCCCAGTCGCAGCCGACCGCGACGAGGTTCCACCCCTCCCGTTCCGCTATCGCCTCGAGGACCTCGCCGAAGATACCCGCGCCCCTTCCCGCGTCATCGGTGTAGATCTTCGGCCGGTTCTCGTAGACGCCGAAACGCACCCGTCGCTTCCCGGCTTCTCCCCGCTCCGCGCTCGCCGGCTTCGGCCCGCGCTCCATCGCGCGGCCCGCCTGGCCCCGGCAGATGCCGGCGCCACCGGCAGCCAGCACAAGCAGCGCGATCAGCAGGAGGATTCTCTTCATTTCCATGAGTCACCCGTTCCGGCCGGCGGCCGGATGTCGCACCATCGAGTCCGGCGACTGCGGCGCATTGCGACAGCTTTTATCATAAAAGGAGCCCGGACGGAAATGCCGAATAGTCGCTGCTGGGGTTGGCGACCCGATCCGCGCATGAAAGGCGGGGTGGATTGGGGTATGATGTAATTTTTTAGGCCCTTGGGGAGCTATGCTGATCGCGATTGTGGCCATTGTCGTGGGGCTGGGGCTGCTGGTCTGGAGCGCGGACTGGTTCGTGGAAGGGGCGGCGGCGCTGGCTCGCCACTTCGGGCTGCCGGCGCTTTTGATCGGGATGGTGATCGTGGGGTTCGGCACCTCGGCGCCGGAGATGGTGGTGTCGGCCATCGCCTCGATGGAGGGGAACCCCGGGATCGCACTCGGGAACGCCTACGGCTCCAACATCGCCAACATCGCCCTCATCCTGGGGCTGACGGCGCTGGTCAGCCCGATCGCGGTCCATTCGAGCGTCCTGCGGCGCGAACTCCCGGTTCTGGCCGCCGTCACCGGGCTTGCGGCCTGGCAGGTCTGGGACGGGAACATCACCCGGCTGGACGCGGCCGTGCTGCTTCTGGTCTTCGGCGCCCTGATGGCCTGGTCGATCCGGGAGGGGCTGCAGCAGAAGACCGACGACTTCGGGAACGAAATGGAGCGGGAGCTCGGAATCCACCCCATGCCCCCCCGCCGGGCGGCCTTTCGCCTCCTCGCGGGCCTCGTGGTGCTGATCGCGAGTTCCCGGGCGCTGGTCTGGGGGGCCGTGGAGGTCGCTCGCGGCTTCGGGATCAGCGACCTCGTCATCGGGCTCACCGTCGTCGCCGTGGGCACCTCCCTGCCGGAACTGGCGTCGTCGCTCGCCGCCGCGCGCCGCAACGAACACGACATCGCGCTCGGCAACGTCATCGGCTCGAACCTGTTCAACACCCTGGCCGTGGTCGGCATCGCCGGGGCGATCCACCCCGTCGCGGCCGCGCCCGAGGTCTTCTCCCGCGACATCCTGGCGATGTCGGTCCTGACCGTGTCGCTCTTCGTCATGGGGTACGGGTTCTGGAGCCCGCGCCGCATCAACCGCTGGGAGGGGAGCCTGCTGCTCATCGCCTACATCGCCTACAATACCTGGCTGCTCCGCGGCGCTTTCGCCGGCTGATTCCCTATCGCCTCGAGGACGGCGTCGACGGTGATGTCTTCCAGGCGGCCGGACCCCTCCCGGAGGACCGTCACGCTCTCTCCGAGCGGGGCCCACTGTTCGGGCGCCGTAGGCCCGAAAAGGGCAACGGTCGGAACCCCCAGCGCGGCGGCGAGATGGGTCACCCCCGAATCGTTCCCGACAAAAAACCGGCAGCGCCCGAGGACTCCCGCCAGCGGCCCGAGCGGGAGTCCCACGCACGGCAGGCACGCGGCGGCCGGCAGCGACGCGGCGACTCCCAGCGCCAGCCCCTCCTCCGCCGGGCCCTCCATGAGGATGAGCCCGAGGTCGTTCCGACATGCCAGGCGGCGGGCCAACCCGATGAAATTTCCGGGGGGCCAGCGCTTCCCGGGCGATCCGGCACCGGGGTGCAGCATCCCGAGCGCCCCCTGCCCCTCCCACCCCTGCTCCCGGAGCCACCGTCCCCCTTCTTCCAGGGAGGCGCCGTCGGGGTGGATGCGCACGGCCGGCGGGGCCTCCGTCGGCTCCGGCCCGAGGCTCAGGGAATCGATGAAGAGGCGCGAGACGTGGCGCGCCTCCCCCGGCGCCGGGCGCCAGGGGGCGATGCGCGCATCGGGGTGAATGGAGCGCAGGTTGCGGACGAAATCGTCGTTGGCGGCGCCGGTCCAGGAGACGACCCGGTCATAGCTCTCCCAGAAACGGATGTCCGGCTCCGTCGGCGGGTCGGGACCGTGGAGGCGGTGGAGCGGGAACGCGGAAAGGGGGAGGACCCTGTCCGCGTACGCCGTCAGCATCGGGCCCGGCAAAGCGGGGGCGCACGCCAGGGTGATCCCGGCCCCCGGCTCCGCCCGGCGGAGGGCCCCCAGCGCCGGGAGCGCCAAAAGGACGTCCCCCAGGGCGCCGGGGTGAAGGACCAGGGTGCGCACTACTCGATGACGACCCCGACGCTATGGGAGTTGGCGATGCTCACCTGTGCAGCCACCTGCTGGGCGATCTGCCGGAAAGCCTCGCCGACGGCCGAATCGGGGGCCAGGGCCGTCACCGGCTTGCCCGCGTCCCCCCCTTCGCGCAGGGAGACATCGAGCGGCACCTCCCCGAGAAAGGGGACCCCGTAACGGGAGGCCGTGGCCGCCCCCCCTCCGTGGCTGAAGATGGGGGTCCGCTCGCCGCATTTGGGGCACTGGAAATAGGACATGTTCTCCACGATCCCCAGGATTTCCACGTGCACCTGGCGGAACATCGCGATCGCCTTGCGCGCGTCCTGCAGCGCCACGTCCTGCGGCGTGCTGACGATCACGGCCCCCATCAGGGGAACCGTCTGGGTGAGGCTGAGCTGGACGTCGCCCGTTCCCGGGGGAAGGTCGACGAGAAGGTAGTCCAGCTCCCCCCAGTCCACCTGGCGGATGAACTGCTGGATCACGCTGTGAAGCATCGGCCCGCGCCAGATCAGGGGCTGGTCGTCACGGTCGGTCAAAAAGCCCATCGACATCACCCGCACGCCGTAGTTCGACAAAGTCTGGATGCGGTCCCCTGCCGCCCGGGGCCGCCCGTCGATCCCCATCATCAGGGGAACGTTCGGCCCGTAGATGTCGGCGTCGAGGATCCCGACCGCGGCCCCCGTCTGCGCCAGCGCCACGGCGATATTCACGGTCACGGTGGACTTGCCGACCCCCCCCTTGCCGCTCCCCACGGCGACGATGTTTTTGACGCCGGGGACGGACTGTTTCCCCTCCCCCGCGGTCCCCCGGGTCACGGCCGCCGACATCGTGATCCGGACGTCGCTCACGCCGGGAACCGCGAGCACCGCCTCGCGCGCCCACCGCTCCATCTCGTTCTTGACCGGGCAGGCGGGGGTGGTCAGTTCGATCGTAAAGGACACGACGCCGGCGTCGATCTCGAGGTTCTTGATGAAATTCAGGGCGACGATGTCCTTGTGGAGATCGGGGTCCTCGACCTTTTTGAGGGCATCCAGAATATCCTGCTCACGGGGCGCTGCATCATTCGACATGTCAAAATCCTTTTGAAAAAATGTGTAGGGTTGGATCGACCGGCGGACCCCGGCCGAAAGGGTCAAATCGGGTTGAGGAGCTTCTCCATCGCTTCGCCGATATCGGCGGGGCTCGACACCACGCGCACGCCCGACCGCTCGAGCGCTTCCATCTTTTCGGCAGCGGTCCCCTTCCCCCCCGAAATGATCGCGCCCGCATGCCCCATGCGTCTTCCCGGAGGGGCCGTCCGGCCCGCGATGAAACCGACGACGGGCTTTGTCATGTTCTCCTTGATATACCGTGCAGCCTCCTCCTCCGCCGTCCCCCCGATTTCGCCCACCATCACGACGGCGTGCGTGTCGGGATCCCGTTCGAACAGCTCGAGCGCATCCACGAAGCGGGTGCCGATGACGGGGTCCCCTCCGATGCCGATGCAGGTGGACTGCCCGATGCCCCGCATCGACAGCTGATGCACCGCCTCGTAGGTCAGCGTCCCGCTGCGCGAAATGACACCCACGTGCCCTTCCCGGAAAATCCGGCCCGGCATGATCCCCGCCTTGCATTTCCCGGGCGAGATCACGCCGGGGCAGTTGGGCCCGATCAGGCGTGTGGCCGAGCCCTCCACCAGCCCCATGACCCGGGCCATGTCCTGGGTCGGGATCCCCTCGGTAATGCAGATGATCAGGCCGACGCCCGCCGCGGCCGCCTCCAGGATGGCGTCGGCCCCGTGCGCGGCGGGGACGAAAATCAGCGTCGCCGTCGCCCCTTCCTGCTTCACCGCCTCCTCGACGGTGTGGAAAACGGGGATGCCGTCGAGCAGGGTGCCCCCCTTGCCGGGCGTGACCCCCGCGACGACGTTCGTGCCGTACTCGACGCACTGCCGCGCGTGAAAGGAGCCTTCCCGGCCGGTGATCCCCTGAATGGCCAGACGTGTGCCGCCGTCGATCAGAATCGTCACTGGACCCCCTCCCGTCGCGCCAGGGCGACCGCCTTTTCCGCCGCGTCCCTCATCCCGTCGGCGACCGTAAACTCGAAATCGGACTCGAGGAGCAGGCGCCGCCCCTCATCCACGTTGGTCCCCTCGAGCCGGACGACGACCGGAACCTTCACCCCGGCATCCCGGACGGCACCGATGACCCCGTGCGCCACGATGTCGCAACGCACGATCCCGCCGAAGATGTTGAGCAGAACAACCCTGACCTTGTCGTCGGAAAGCAGGATCCCGAAGGCGTTCCGGATCTGGTCCGCCGTCGCCCCGCCGCCGACATCGAGAAAATTGGCGGGGCTCCCCCCGGCGATCTTGATGATGTCCATCGTCGCCATGGCCAGGCCGGCCCCGTTGACCATGCACCCGATATTGCCGTCGAGGCGGATATAGTTGATTCCCAGGCGGGAGGCCCGGATTTCAAGAGGGTCCTCCTCGCTGAAATCGCGCAGGGCCCGGAGCTCCGGGTGGCGGTAGAGCGCGTTGTCGTCGAGGACGATCTTGGCGTCCAGGGCGTACACTTCGTCCGACCCGGTCACCAGCAGCGGGTTGATTTCCACCAGCGAGGCGTCGATCTGCTCGAACACGCGGTAGAGCGCCGCGATGACGC
Organism: Acidobacteriota bacterium; assembly: GCA_016934555.1. GTDB lineage: Bacteria > Acidobacteriota > UBA6911 > UBA6911 > UBA6911 > UBA6911. Next base: position 11,985 of record JAFGSS010000080.1, read on the forward strand.
GGGTGGCCGCCGGCAGCAGACCGTCCTCCAGCCCCAGGCGGAAGGCGAGTTTTCTCAAAGCGTAGGGCTGCAGCCCGACGCGGGGGTCGACAGGCTCCCGGAAGATCAGCTCGGGCGTTTCCGCGGCGACCTTCTCGATATCCATCCCGCCCGACGGGGAGGCCACGATGACGGGGCACCGGGTCTCGCGGTCGACCAGGATTCCGAGATAGAATTCCTTCCGGATCGAGAGCGCCTCTTCGACGAGCACCCGCCGCACGATGCGCCCGCCGCTCCCGGTCTGCCGGGTCACCAGCGCGGTGCCCAGCATCCCGCCGGCGATCTCCTCGGCCTCCGACGGGGTGTCCGCCAGCCGGATTCCTCCCCCCTTGCCCCTGCCGCCCGCATGGATCTGAGCCTTGACCGCCACCCTGCCGCCCAGGCGCGCCGCGATCTCGTAGGCTTCGTACGGATTCGAGGCGGCTTCCCCCCGCGGGACCGGCACCCCGAACCGTGCCAGTATCTGCTTGGCCTGATATTCGTGAACGTTCACCGGACCTCCCGTCCCCCGCAAACCCCGTTGGGGCCTGGCGGGATCCTTTGTTTATGCAGAGAATTGCCGGAATCCTCGGGCCCATCCGCCAATCGGCTCATTGTATGGCGAAGGTCGTAAGGGTTCAATGAAAACCTTCCCGCCGCCCGGGGAGCGCAAACAGGCCTTTGATCGGGGACGCGGATCGGCTAGAATTTTCTTAACTGACCCCTGCCTCTCCTGAAGCCGGAGGGCCTCGACCGTTCCCGTTGATCTTCCGCACGACCCGCGCCGGGGGTGACCTCCGTGGAGGAACGGATCATGGGAAAGACCTACTCTCTTATGCTGGTGGGGCTCGATCCCGTCGAATGGGGCCTCTGTTCCGACCACTTCTCCTGCTCGGGCCACGGCGTGACCGCCGCGGAAAACCTGGACGAAGCCATCAGGAAGCTGAACGCGCGGGATATCGACCTTGCCTACATTCGCCCGCCCCGAGGGGGCGGCGCGAGGATCATGACGCGGATCGTGGACTCGGCACCCTTCCTGCCCGTCGTGCTGGTGTGCGATCGCGAGGACGAAGCGTTGATCCTGGACATCTGGCGCGCGGGGGCGGCCGACATCCTCTTCCCCCCCCTGACCCCGGAGGCTCTCGATGCCAGCCTCCACCGGTGCGTCCGGCGGCTCTCTCCCCGCGCCGGGCCGCCCTTTTCCCCCCCCAAGGGGCGTCTCTTCTACCTGGACGAGACCGGTGAGGAGCGGTGGGTGTCCATCATCCCCCCGCGGTTCACCATCGGGCGCAGCTCCCGCAACCACCTGGCGCTCGACCACGCAAGCATTTCCCGGTCCCACGCCGAGGTGGTGGTCGACAGGGACGGCTACCGGCTCCGGGACCTTGGCAGCAAGCTGGGAACCAGCGTCAACGGCGTGCGGATACAGGAGGCGGTGCTGCAAGGCGGGGACGAGATTCAGTTCGGCGGGCCGCAGGGCGTCAGTTTCACCTTCCACACCGCCGACATCCCGGGATCCCTCCTCGGCAGCTCCGACCCGGGAAGGATGGCGGGCCTGTCCATGGGCAGTTTCAGGGACATCGGCAAACTCTTCGCCGCTTTCCGGACCCTGAGCTCGATCGAGGTCCTGGACGACCTGCTGGCGCTGGTCGTGGACACGGGCATCGAACTCACCGGGGCCGACCGCGGCTTCATCATGCTCCGGGAGCCCGACGGCTCGCTCCGGTTCCGCTCGGCACGGAGCCGCCGCAAGCGTTCGCTGGACGGATCGTGCTTCCAGACCAGCCGGAGGATCCCCGAGGAGGTCCACCGAACCGGCCGCCCCATCTTCATCAAGGACCTGGATCACGGCTCGGGCGCCGAATGGCACGAAAGCACCCGCCGGATCGGACTGCACAGCATCTCGTGCGTCCCGCTCCGCTACGTCCCCCTGCACGACGAGGGGAACCCCTCAGGGTCCCGGCACGCCGAAACCATCGGCGTCCTCTACATGGACAGCACCGGCATCGGCCCGCGCCTGACGGGCACCCGGGTGGAAGCGCTCGAAGCGCTGGCGATGGAAGCGGCCATGGCGATCTACAACGCGAAACTCTACAGGGACCTCGAGGACAAGCGCAGGATCGAACAGCAGCTGGCGCTCGCCCGGGAGATCCAGCAGACCCTGCTGCCGCCCCCCGTCCGGGACCGGGGTTTCGTCCTGGCCTGCGGCCGGAGCCTCCCCTGCTACGAAATCGGGGGGGATTACTTCGACTACTTCGACCTGGACGGGGACAGGGACGGCTTCGGCTTCGCCCTCGGGGATGTGGCCGGCAAGGGGATTTCGGCCGCCCTCCTCGCTTCGCTGGTGCAGGGGCTTTTTTCGGCGCAGGGGCATTTCGACTCCCCCCTGGAAGCCATCGTCGCCTCCATCAACCGCAACCTTGCCCTCAGGGGGAACGGCAGCCGTTTCGTGACCTCCTTTTTCGGGGTCCTGCGTCCCGACGGCAGCTGCCGCTACGTCAACGCCGGGCACAATCCCCCGATTCTCCTGCACCGTGACGGTTCCCTCGAGCAGCTGACCGCCGGGGGGATGGTCCTCGGCCTCTTCGCAGGCGTGCACTACCGGTCCGCCTGCGCGCAGTTCGGGCCGGGGGACCGTCTCTTCCTTTTCACCGACGGCGCCGTCGAAGCCCTGAACGCCTCGGGGACTGAATTCGGGCTCGACCGCCTGATTTCGGTCCTGCGCTCCCACGCGCGGTTCCCGGCCCCCGAAATGCTGGCGCTGACTCAGGCGGCGGTGATGGACTTCTCCGAGGGCGTCCCGCAGGCCGACGACATTACCATGATGATTCTTGAATTCCGGGGCCAAAGCCCCCCGGCCGTGAATTTCCCGCTTCGGGAAGGGGATGGTTAAGGATCACCTGAGGGGAGAGGTGATTGGTAGCGCTACGGGGAATCGAACCCCGGTTTGATGGCTGAGAACCATCCGTCCTAACCCCTAGACGATAGCGCCGTAACCGGCAGGCATACTACCAAAAAAAAGCGGCGCACGTCAACTCGCCAAATGAGGGCCCGCATCACCGGGCGCTGGGGTATAATCGGTAAATGAAGGAAACAGGCGACAGGAAGGTGGTCCTGGCCTTTCCGCGCGGATTCTGCGCGGGGGTGGTCCGCGCCATCGATATCGTGAAACTCGCGCTGGAAGCCTACGGGCAGCCGCTGTACGTCCGCCGTGAGATCGTACATAACAAGTTCGTGGTCAACGAGCTCCACGAAAAAGGCGTCCTCTTCGTCAATGAACTGGGTGAAGTGCCCGCCGGGAGCCGCGTCATCTTCAGCGCCCACGGCGTCCCCCCCGAGGTCTGGGCCGAAGCGGAAGCCCGCCGGCTGAAGGTTATCGACGCCACCTGCCCGCTCGTGACCAAGGTGCACAAGGAAGCCGTGAAATACGCACGGGACGGCTACGCGATCGTTCTCATCGGTCATTCCGACCACGACGAAGTCATCGGCACCCTGGGCGAAGCCCCCGGCAACATCATCGTGCTGGACCCGGAGGGGGACATAGAGCGGCTGAAGGTCGCGGATCCCGCCAAAATCGTTTACCTCACCCAGACCACCCTGAGCATCAACGACACCCGGAGAATCGTGGAGAAACTGCGGCGGCGGTTCCCCCGCATCAAGGCCCCGAATTCCGAGGATATCTGTTATGCGACCCAGAACCGCCAGGCGGCGGTTCTGGAGCTGACGAACAGGGCGGAATTGATCCTGGTCGTGGGGTCGGCCAACAGCTCCAACTCGCGCCGCCTGGTGGAAGTGGCCCAGAGCGCCGGGGTGCCCGCCCACCTTATCGATGACATCGAGGACATCCAGCTTTCCTGGATCCGGGACGTGGAGACCATAGGGTTGACCGCCGGCGCCTCCGCCCCGGAGGACCTGGTCGAAAGGGTGGTGGCCTATCTCGGCGGCCTGGGATACCCCCACATCGAACCCGGTAGCGGCGTCATGGAACATGTCCAGTTTTCGCTCCCCCCGGAACTGGCCGAGGCTGCCGCGGCCCATCATCCCCGCCGCCCGGGGGAATGAGGAAAAATCGGCCCGGGGGATGTCCAAGGTTGGAAAAATGATGCACTTGGGCTATAGTTTCCTGTTTATCGTTTCGTTTGAGGGGAAGATATCCACCAAGCTGCGGCGGCAACGGCAAAAAGGAAGGGGATAGCCTTCTTCGGGTAAGCGGCTCCATGAATGAGGAAATCACCTTTGTGACGGGCGCAACCGGCTTCATCGGAAGCCATGTCGTGCGCATGCTTCTGCTCCGGGGGGACCGGGTGAGGGTCCTGGCGCGCAACTCCAGCCCCAAGTCGAACATCGAGGCGTTCGGATGCGAAATCGTCATCGGCGACCTGAAGGATTCCATGTCGCTGCTGCGGTGCGTCCGGGGCTGCAGCCGCGTCTACCATGTCGCCGCCGATTACCGCCTGTGGGCCCGCAACCCCCAGGAAATCTACGACAACAACGTGGGGGGCACGCGCAATCTCCTGTCGGCCTGCTGTGAAGCCGGGGTGGAGAAGGTGGTTTACACCAGTTCGGTGGGAACGATCGGCATGCGCAAGGACGACATCCCCGCCGACGAGAACACCCCGGTCAAGCTCGACGACATGATCGGCCACTACAAGCGTTCCAAGTTCATGGCCGAGCAGGTGGCCCAGGAATTCGCCACCTCCGGGCTCCCGGTCGTGATCGTCAATCCGACCACCCCCATCGGCGCGGGGGACATCAAGCCGACGCCGACCGGGAAAATCATCCTGGATTTTCTCAGGGGAAGGCTCCCCGCCTACGTGGAAACGGGGCTGAACCTGGTGGCTGTCGAAGATGTGGCCGAGGGACATCTCCTGGCCGAGACCCGCGGCCAGGTCGGGGAGCGCTACATCCTGGGAGGCGAAAACTGGAGCCTGGAGGAAATCCTCGACGCCCTGGCCGCGATCTGCGGGAGGCGGGCCCCCCGATTCCGGATCCCGTGGACCGTCGCCCTCATGGCCGGAACCCTGGACAATTTCGTCTCCGGGACCCTTCTGCGTCGGGAACCTTCGATCCCGCTCGAGGGGGTGCGGATGGCCCGTTACAAAATGTACATCAGCTGCGAAAAGGCGCGCAAGGAGCTGGGCTACAGCCCGCGGCCGGCAGAGAGCGCCCTCCGCGAAGCCGTCGACTATTTCCGCTACGACTGGCAGCCGGACTCCGGCCAGGGTGGCGCGTCGAAACTGGGGTCCGATACCATTTGACGCCCGGGTCCGCCATGGCGGGCCGGGACAGCAGAGGCATACGACAGAAGGCGATGAAGTCCCAAAACCGGCAGTTTCCAAGCAACGGCCAGGAGATGCGGGCCGCCGTTTACCGCGGTCCCGGGGAAATCTCCGTGGAAAAGGTTCCGGTCCCCGACATCCTGGACGGAGAGATCCTGGTGCAGGTGCGGGCCTGCGGCGTCTGCGGCACGGATCTGAAAAAGATTGCCTACGGGCTGGTGCCCCCGCCGCGCATATTCGGACATGAAGTCGCCGGCGTCGTGGCCCGGGTCGGTTCGGCCGTGACCGGGTTTGAAGTCGGGGACCGGGTGGCCACCCACCACCATATTCCCTGCGGGAACTGTTTTTTCTGCGAGAAGAAGCTCTTTTCCCAATGCGAGTTTTACCGGCGCACCGGCACCACCGCCGGCTTCGAACCCGCGGGGGGAGGATTCGCCGAGTATGTCCGGGTCATGGACTGGATCGTGGCCGGGGGCACCGTGCGGATCCCCGATTCCGTCAGTTTCGACGAGGCCAGCTTCCTCGAGCCCCTCAACACCTGCCTGAAGGCGCTGGAAACGGCGTGCGTCGAGCCGGGTGAGGTGGTGGTGGTCTACGGACAGGGGCCGGTAGGCCTCCTCCTGATGCAGGCCGCCCGCGCGCAAGGGGCCCGCGTGGTGGGGCTGGATTTTCTGGAGCCCCGGCTGGAGATTGCGCGGGAACTGGGGGCGGAGGCCGCCCTCGATCCCGCCGGAGACGACGTCGACCGGACGATCGCCCTCATGACGGACGGCAGGGGGGCCGACCTGGCCATCGTAGCCGCAGCCAGCCCGGAAGCCGTCGCGGATGCCCAGCGCATCGTCCGCAGGGGGGGGCGCGTCCTTCTTTTCGCGCAGACCGTGCCCGGCGAAAAGATACCGGTCGACGCCTCGAGCATCTGTATGGAGGAGAAGAGACTCATCGGCAGCTATAGCGCTTCGGTGGAGCTCCAGGGGAAAGCGGCACAGATGATTTTTGAACGAACCATCGACGTGGCCCGACTGATCAGCCACCGATTCCCCCTGGAGCTTCTCCAGGAGGGAATACGGCTTGCATCACACCCCTCTGCCCATTCGCTAAAGGTCGTGATACAACCATGAGAGAATTGATGAAGGTAAGCAGGGAGAAAATGACCGCCGCCGTGCTCTACGGGAAGCGGGATGTGCGCATCGAGCAGATCCCCATCCCCCGCATCGGGAAGGGCGAAGTCCTGGTCCGGATCAAGGCCGCGCTGACCTGCGGAACGGACCTGAAGGTCTACCGCCAGGGGTTCCACGCGCGCATGATCGTCCCCCCCGCCGTTTTCGGCCACGAGCTCGCGGGTGTCGTCGAGGAAGTGGGAGAGGGGGTCGAGAGCTTCTCCGCCGGGATGCGCGTGGTCAGCGCCAATTCCGGCCCGTGCAACGAATGCTTCTTCTGCCAGAAGCACCTGGCGAACCTCTGCGAGAACCTCCAGTTCATCAACGGCGCCTACGCCGAATTCATCAAGATCCCCGAATCGATCGTGCGCCAGAACCTCCTGATCCTCCCCGACAGCGTCAGTTTCCAGGAAGCGGCGCTGGTGGAACCACTGGCCTGCGTCATCAGGGCGGCCGAGGAGACCGGCATCGAGGAAGGGGACACCGTCGTCGTCATCGGCGTGGGCCCGATCGGGCTGATGTTCGTCCAGGTCCTGAAATCGATGGGCGCGCGCGTCGTCGCCCTGGGAAACCGCAAGACCCAGCTGGCCATGGCCAGAGCCATGGGGGCCGACCACATCGTGGACTCCACCCACTCGAACGTGGTGGAACAGGTGCGCAGGATCACCTCCGGCCAGCGCGGGGCCGATGTCGTCATCGAGGCGGTGGGAATCAAGGAAACCTGGCAGCAGGCGATGGGCATGGTCCGCCGCGGGGGCACCATCAACCTGTTCGGCGGCTGCCCCTCGGGCACGCACATCCCGCTCGACAGCACCCTGATCCACTATTCCGAGATCACCATCAAGGCCAACTTTCACCACACGCCGCGGCACATCCGCGAAGCCCTGGAAGCCATCCACCGGGGGAAGGTGAACGCCCGCAGCCTGATCACGGGCGAGGAGCAGCTGGCCGCCCTCGGCAGCGTCCTGGAACGGCTCCTGAACCGGAACGGGGATCTCAAAATAGCCATCATCCCCTGAGCGGTCCCCGACCGCGGGCCCGGGATCCCCGGAGAAGCGCATGACACCGGAATTGAGGGAATCGTACCGGGCCGCGGAAGCCATCGCCCGCAGCCGAAGCAATTTCTACTACTCCTTCATCGTCCTCCCCGCGGAGAAAAGGCTCGCCTTCTGCGCGGTCTACGCCTTCATGCGCCACTGCGACGACATCTCCGACGAGGAGGGCGCGAACGGGGACAAGCGGGAGCGGCTGCGCCGGTGGCGGCGGCAGCTGGAGGCCGCCTGCCCGGGGGGCGACTCGGCCGGCCCCATCCTCCCCGCCTTTCACGACACGCTCCGGAAGTTTTCCATCCCGGTGCAGTATTTCCACTGGATCATCGACGGCGAGGAGATGGACCTGGAGATCAGCCGGTACGACACCTTCGAGGAGCTCTACCGGTACTGTTTCCGGGTGGCCTCCGCCGTCGGCCTGGTCTGCCTCCGCATCTTCGGGTCGAGCGGGGAACGGGCCGAGAAACTCGCCGAACATTGCGGCATCGCATTCCAGCTGACCAATATCCTGAGGGACGTCAGGGAGGACGCCGAACGGGGACGCATCTACCTGCCGATCGAGGATCTCCGGCGTTTCGGATACGCCCCCGAGGAGCTTGCGGCCGGGGTCCTGGACGACCGGTTCCGCGCGCTGATGCGGCACGAAACCGAGCGGGCCCGGGAATTTTACCGGCATGCGCGGGAACTGATCCCGCTGGTCGATGTCTCCAGCCGGCCCGCCCTGTGGGCGATGATCGAAATCTACGAGCGGATCCTCGACCGGATAGCCGGGCGGCGGTTCGACGTCTTCGGGGAGCGCGTACGCCTCTCCCCGCGGGAAAAGACCGCCGTCGCCCTGAAGGCGATCGCCATGCGCGCGGCGAACCGGGTGGGGCTCGCCCTGCCGCGCGCTTGATTTCCGCGGCGCCCAAGAAGGTCTTGTCCCGTCCGGTGCGTTATGCGAAAATGCGGGTCTTTTGAATAGCTTGGGGTTTCAACAATCACGCGGGCCCCGACGGCGCCCGGCGGGCCCTCCTCCGGATTCAGGTTAGCGCGGGGCCCAAGGATTCCTGGGATACACCATGATAGTCTGCAAATTCGGCGGCACTTCAGTTCAGGACGCGGAGGCGCTTCTGCGCCTGGCCGGCATCATCCGGGCCCGGCGGGACCGGCAGCCCATCGTGGTTTCCTCGGCAATGGGAAAGACCACCAACCAGCTGCTCGAAGTCGCCCAAACAGCCGCGCGGGGCAGGAAAACGGACGCGCTGGACCTGTTGGCGAAAATCCGGGACCGCCACCTCAGGGAGGCCCAGAAGCTCGGCATCGCCGTCGCGGAGGACCGGGTTTGGGAAACGATCCAGGCCTACTTCAAGGAGATGAGAGACCTGGTCCGGGGCCTGGCGGCGCTGGGGGAGCTGACCCCGCGGGTCACCGACACCATGGCCAGCTACGGGGAACGGCTGTCCACCCTCATCATCGCCCGGCTGCTCGAAGACCAGGGGCTGCCGGCCGAACTGATGGACGCCCGGGAATGCATCATCACCGACGACCATTTCACCCGGGCGGCCCCCCTGTTCGACCTGACCGACGCCGCCATCGTGGAGCGCTTCCACCCGGTGCTCCGGAGCGGCAGGATCCCCGTCTTCCAGGGATTCATCGGGCGCACGCGCGAGGGGCTCACCACCACCATAGGGCGCGGCGGATCCGACTTCACGGCCGCCATCGTGGGAGCGGCGCTCGACGCCGAGGACATCCAGATCTGGACCGACGTGGACGGCATCATGACCACCGACCCGCGCATGGTCGAACACGCCCGCCGGATCAGGGTCATCTCGTTCGACGAGGCGGCGGAACTCGCCTATTTCGGCGCCAAGGTGCTGCACCCGGCCACCATCATTCCCGCCGTCCGCAAGAAAATACCGGTTCACGTGCTCAACAGCTCCAAGCCGGACCATGAAGGCACCCTGATCACCGACGAGGCGCCCTGCTGCGACAACCCGGTCAAGGCCATCGCCTACAAGAGCGGGATCACCGTCGTCAACGTCACCTCGACCCGCATGCTGATGGCGTACGGTTTCCTGAAGAAGATCTTTGAAATCTTCGAACAGCACAGGGTGCCGGTGGACGTGGTGGCGACCAGCGAGGTGTCCGTGTCGCTGACCGTCGACGAGACCTCGAACCTGTGGGACATCGTGACGGACCTCAAACGGATCGGCGAAGTCAACATCGAGGGCTCCAAGTCGATCGTCTGCTGCGTCGGGGACAACGTGAGAAACATCCCCGGCCTCCCCCACATCGCCTTCAGCGCGCTGCGCGACATCCGGATCCAGATGATTTCCCAGGGGGCCTCGGCCATCAACATCACCTTCGTCATCGACGACGACCGGCTCCCGGAGGCGGTGCGCGGACTGCACGACGCCTTCTTCCAGAAGGTCGACCCACGGATATTCGAGTGACGGGCCGGCCCGCCGGCGGCCCGAGGAGGGCCTCGAGATGAGAATCGCATTGCTCGGCTACGGCAAAATGGGGAAGATGGTGGAAGCGATCGCCGTCCGGGAGGGATGCACGGTGGGCCCGCGGCTGGACATCGGGGACAACCCCGGGGGTCGAGGCATCACCCGCGATTCCATGAAAGGGGTGGACGTCGCCGTCGAATTCAGCCAGCCCGAAGCCGTGATGGCCAACATCGAGGCAGCCGCCCGCGCGGGAGTTGCCATCGTGGTGGGCACCACCGGGTGGACGGCCGGTCGCGAGCGGGTGGAGCGCATCGTCGCGGATTCGGGAATCGGGCTGGTATACGGCGCCAACTTCTCGGTCGGCATGAACCTGTTCTTTGAAATCGTCGCCCACGCGTCGCGCCTGGTCGGGGCGATCCCCCGGTACGACCCCTTCATGCGGGAGGAGCACCACCGGGAGAAGAAGGACGCGCCCTCGGGAACCGCCCTGGACCTTCTGGAGCTGATGCGGCCCCACCTGGGAGACCCGGATCTCGCCATCGCCAGCATCCGCGCGGGCTCCATCCCGGGCACGCACGTGGTCGGGTTCGACAGCGAAGCGGACACCCTCCTGCTGGAGCATCGCGCGCGCAGCCGCCAGGGTTTTGCCGAAGGGGCTTTTCTGGCCGCGCGCTGGATCGCGGGGAAAAAGGGAATGTACGATTTTCGCCGGGTCTTTCGTGAAATCGTGGGACTGCCCTAGGCGCTCGACCACCGCGGTCCCCAATCGGAGAGGAACCTATCATGGCCGATCTTACAGCACTCGAGGGCTGCGGCACCGCCCTGGTCACGCCGTTTTCGTCCGACGGCCGCGTGGACGAACACGCCCTGGCGGCGCTGGTCGACTGGCAGATCCGGGAGGGCGTTCACTTTCTCGTGCCCTGCGGCACGACGGGCGAAAGCCCGACTCTCGGGCATGACGAACACCTCGCGGTCGTGGAGACGACGGTGCGTGCGGCGGGCGGGCGCGTGCCCGTCGTGGCCGGGGCCGGCGGCAACGACACCGCGAAAGTGATCGCGATGGCGGTGGAACTGGAACGGATAGGGGCCGACGCCCTCCTGTCGGTCTCCCCCTACTACAACAAGCCGACCCAGGAGGGCATCTATCGGCACTACCGGGCGCTGGCCGAATCGACCGGTCTTCCCGTGATCGTCTATAACGTGCCCGGTCGCACCGGGTCGAACATCCTGCCCGACACCCTGATGAGGCTGGCGGAGATTCCCAATATCGCCGGGGTCAAGGAAGCGAGCGGGGACATGTCCCAGATCGGCGAAATCTGCACGAGGGCGCCCGAGGGTTTCCGCATCCTTTCGGGCGACGATTCCATGACCCTCCCCCTCATCGCCTCCGGAGGGCACGGCATCATCTCCGTGGCGTCCAACGAGGTGCCCGCCATGATGTCGCGGCTGGCCAGGGCGTGCCTCGATGGGGACTGGGAACAGGCACGGCGGCACAACCGCACCCTCTACCCGCTGATGAAGATCAATTTCGTCGAATCGAACCCGATCCCGGTCAAGGCCGCCCTCGCCATGATGGGAAAAATAGAAGAGGTCTACCGGCTCCCCCTGTGCCCGATTTCGGAGGGCGCCCGCGCGCGGCTCTCCGCGGTTCTCGAGTCTCTGGGGCTGCTCCGGGGGTGACGGGTCACGCCCCGCGGGCCGTGACCCGTCGGGCACGGCCGCATGAACACCTACACTTGAGAGGATTTATGGCTCTGGTTTACCCGTTCCGCGCATACCGTTACAACAGGAGGGTGGTGGGAGATCTCGACCGGGTGGTCGCCCAGCCCTACGACAAAACCACGCCCGTGATGCAGGACCGGTACTACCAGGACTCCCCCTACAATGTCGTCCGCATCACGCTGAACCTCGAGAAAAAGAGCGACCCCGAAACCCGCTACCCGGACGCCGGCGCCACCTTTCGCCGGTGGATCGAGGAGGGGGTGCTCGTCGAGGACGAACGGCCGGCATTCTACCCCTATTACCAGGAGTACACCGTCGACGGCCAGCCGCGGCTGCAGCGCGGATTCATCGCGCTGCTGGACCTCGGACGGTCGCAATCGGCCATCATCCCCCACGAGCACACCCTGGCGGCGCCGAAACAGGACCGCCTCAACCTGATGCGCAGCCTGGAGGGGAACGAGGACCTCATCTACATGCTCTATGCCGACGAGGCCCGCACGGTGGACCGGATCCTGGACGCCGCCGTCTCCGGCCGGAGGCCCGAGATCGAAGTCACCGACGAATACGGCGCCGTCCATCGCCTGTGGGCCATCACCGAGCCGCAGGCGCTCGATGAGATCCGGGAGTCGATGAGGGCCCGGGATCTTTTCATCGCCGACGGCCACCACCGCTTCGAGACCTCGATCAATTACATGGAGGAGTGCGCGCGGAAACTCTGGCGGCCCGAGGGGACGGAATCCTTCGACAAGCGCATGGTCACCTGCTTCAACAGCGCCTCGGGGGTGACGATCCTGGCCACCCACCGGCTGCTGCGCGACCTTCCCGGGTTCGACGCCCCTTCCCTCCTGGAAAACCTCGGGGAGCATTTCGAGCCGGAACGGGCGGCCTCGGCCGCGGAGTTGTGGGAGAAGATGAAGGCGGGGCAAAGCGGCCATGTCTTCGGCTTTTACGCCGGAAGCGCGCTGGGGTTCCACCTGCTGCGGATGAAACCCTCCGCCATGGAGGCCGAGGCGGTGCGTCGGCAGCCGGAGGCCTTCCGGGAACTGGACGTCAGCATCCTCCACTCCCTGATCCTCGAACAGCACCTGGGAATCGACCAGCAGAAGCTGGCGGCGCAGTCGCACATCGATTACGAGCGCGGCCGCGAGGAGAGCGTCCGCAAGATCGACGGGGGAGAGTACCAGGCGGCCTTTTTCCTGAACCCGACCCCGGCCGCCGCCCTGCACCGCATCGCCTCCCTGGGCGGGCGCATGCCGCAGAAATCGACCGATTTCTATCCCAAGCTCCTGACGGGGCTGCTCTTCATGAAGATGAAGATCGGCAAATGACCGGGCGGCCGACCCCGCCCGATGACGCGCGGGATCGGCCGCCGACAGAGTAAGGGGGCGCACGCGGGATGCCATCTCCTGAGAGCACGATTCCGGCGGGGGCGCGCGCCCGGGTCCGGGCATTCGAACTTGTCGAACTCGCCAAGCCCCGGCTCACGGCCCTGGTCCTGTTCACCACCCTCACCGGCTTCTGCCTCGGGCGGGCCGGACCGGTCCCGCCCGCCCCCCTGCTCCATACGCTCGTCGGAGCCGGGCTGCTGGCGGCGGGCGCCGGCACGTTCAACATGATCGCGGAACGAGGGCGGGATGCCCTGATGCGGCGCACCCGGAACCGCCTCCTGGCCTCGGGCCGGCTTTCACCGCGCAGGGCGCTCGGGCTCGCCTCCGCCCTTTCGACGGCGGGACTCGCCCAGCTTTTCCTGATGGTGAATGCCGTCACGGGCCTCGTCGCGCTCGTCGTGATCGCCTGTTACCTCCTGGTCTATACCCCCCTGAAAACCCGGACCTGGTGGTCGGTCCCCGCCGGCGCCGTATCGGGGGCGCTCCCCGTCCTGATCGGGTGGGCGGGAGCCGCCGGCAGCATCCCGGCACGCGCCTGGATTCTGTTCATGATCGTATTTCTCTGGCAATTCCCCCATTTTCACGCCATAGGCTGGCTGCACCGGGACGACTACGCCCGGGCGGGAATCCCCATCCTTTCGGTCATCGACCGGGACGGCAGAAGGACGGGACGCCAGGTGCGGATGGCCGCCGCCGCCCTCCTCCTCTGCTCGCTCCTCCCCACCCCGGCCGGGCTGACGGGGGCGGCGTACCTTGGGGGCGCCCTCGTGCTGGGGGCCGGATTCCTGGCGTGCGCCTTCCTCTTCGCCCGCTCGCCCGGCCCGGATTCGGCCCGAAGGCTCCTCGTGGCCTCCGCGCTCTACCTGCCCCTGCTCCTCGGCCTCGCGGCCCTCGACAAAACGGCGGGCTGAACCCGGCGGGGAGCGCCCCGTCACAGAATACACGGGCGCGAAAACCTCTTTTGGCATTATAATCATGCTCGAGGAGGCGCCCTCGCGGGCCCGGGAGGGAGCGGGCGGCGGCAAACCAGCAACAGGAGGTGGATCAATGTACCCTGCAGATTACGTCTACAGCAAAGACCACGAATGGATCCTCGTCCAGGGAGACCTTGGGACCATCGGGATAACGGAATACGCCCAGCACGAGCTCGGGGACGTGGTATTCGCAGACCTTCCCGAGGTGGGAGACACCTTCGAAGCGGGCGACCCCTTCGGTTCGGTGGAATCGGTCAAGGCGGTGTCGGAGATATTCTGTCCCGTTGCCGGAGAGGTGGTGGAGGTGAACACCGCGCTGGCGGAAAAGCCCGAACTCCTCAACGAGTCCCCGCACCAGGACGCGTGGATGATCAAAATCCGCATCACCCGACCGGAGGAACTGCACGGGTTGCTCAGCGCCGAGGAATACGCTGAATACCTGCAGGAACAGTCCGCCTGAAAGCGGCCGCGGCCCGGACAGGGCAAGGGCGGCCCCCGGCCCGACCCCGGGATTGACTCCGGGGAAGTCCCGATCCAAAATATGGCTGCAACGTCAAAAGGAGCATACCGGGGTATGGTCGATTCATCGGAAGAGGATGCGCAGAAGAAAACCGGTTGGGGGAAGGCGGCCAAGGTTTCCCTGGGCGTGCTGGGGGGGCTGTCGCTGCTGATGGGTTATATCAGCGCCGCCGGGATGAAGGAATCCGAAATCGAAGCGGAGGCGCGCAGGCCGGTCGACGACTTCTTTTCGGCGCTCAATGCGCGGGACCTGGAGCGGGGACGCCGCACGCTCCATTATCCCCACATCCAGATCGCGGGGAGCGACATCAGCATCCTCCAGGACCCCGAATCGTTCCAGATCGATTTCCAGGCTCTGGCCGGCGAGGGATGGACCTACAGCACCCTGGATTCCTGCACGATGCGCCAGTTCTGCGAAGACAAGGTCCATTTCGAGTTGCAGTTCAGCATGCACCAGGCCAACGACTCGCGCTACGCCACCTACCAGGCCCTCTGGGTCGTGACCTGCCAGGATGGAATCTGGGGCGTCCAGTGCCGCTCGATCTTTCCCAGCGGCCTCCGGTTTTCCTGAGGCTTTCCGCCGGGGGGGCGCCCCCCCGGCGGGCGGCCCTAACCCAGCTTGTTCAAGGCTCCGGCGAATCCGCGAAACGCCCCCTGCCCGGGGAAAACGCTCTCGAGAATTCTGGGCGCGATACGCAGGGTCTGTTCCGTCGTCAGGCAGTACTCCATGGCGCTGAACCGGCTCCGGAATTCCCGGACCTCGGCCGCCATCGGCCTGTTCCTCACGATGATGTCGGCCATGAGCCGTGCGAGGTCTCCGAAATCGGGCTCCTTCATCCCGAACCGCGTCATTTCCTGGACCCCCGTGCGGATGCCGCTGGGGTGGTAGAAGGTGGCGTCGCCGGGAAGAGCCTGGTAGTTGGTGATGACGTTGTTCGCCTCGAGCCGGGAGGCGATCTCCTTGGCGTCCCCGAAACGATCGACGCGCAGAAGCACCTGGTGCGTGCGGGTGTACCCTTCCGATTCCGCCCCTTCGACCGGAATACCCTCGGCGGCACAGGCCGAGGCGAACGCCCGCGCGTTGGACAGGACCTGGGCCTGGTATTCGGTCTTGAACGCGTTCATCTCCATGGTCGCGGCCAGCATCGCGAGCTGGGTCCCCAGGTGGTGGTTGCTCGTGGATCCCGGAAAGGTGCGGGCGACGATGTCCGACCAGAGCTTCCGCCAGGGGGACCCTTCAGGAATCTTCGCCGCGATGATGCCCCGCTGGGGCCCGAAGAAGGTCTTGTGCGTCGATCCGGTCACCACCAGGGCGCCTTCGACCAGCGGGTCCTGGAACTCCGCCCCGAGGATCCCCAAAACGTGGGCCGCGTCGTACATCACCAGCGGCCGGTATTCAGGAACGGTCTGGAGGAAGGTCCTCAGCTGCCCGATGGGCTCGGGGTGGAGAAACATGCTCTTGCCGAACACGATGAGGGACGGCCGGTTCCGGTCCACCAGTTCCAGCATCTTTTCGACGTCGATCCGGTAGGGGTTGCGGGCATCGGCGGGAAAGTTGACGATGTGGTCCTCGGCGAAATTGTACAGGGCGCCGTAGGGCTGCGCCGACAGGTGTCCGCCGTAGTTCAGGTCGTTGTTCATGACGCACTGCAGGCGGCCGGTCGGGCCGAGGGCGGGGAACCCGGCCGGCTTTGCCGAGAGGAATTTGACCAGCCCCTTGAAGACGATTTCGTTGGCCATCTGGCCGCTCACCGGGCGCGTTTCGACGTCGGTCGCACCGATGAACTCGGCGAATTCGGCCTTCAGGCGTTCTTCCATCCGGTAGATGAAATCGGCCCCCTGGTAGTAGTACACCTGGTCCCCCTTGAGGGCGCCGGTCCCGGCCAGCGACTCCAGTTCCCTTTTGAGCGCCGTCTTGTGTTCGGCGTACCGTCCGGAGGGGTCGCCGATCTCGCAAAGCTTGACAAAGAGGGACGGGGTGTTTTCGGAGGGGATGAGGTTGCAGCATTCCCGCTGGCGCCAGAGGTTGTTTTCCACAATTCTGTCCGCGAGTTCACTGAGCTTGTGTTCTAACGCATTCATGGTCTTTCTCCAGTTCCCGGGCCGCGGGCCTGCAACCGCTGCAGGAGCCGCTACCCGGGATCGTTTGCCGCGATCGCGGGTCAGGGATTGGGATGGATGTTCTTCAATTTCTCCGCCACCGGGGCGATGTCCGAACGGCTGGACAGGTCCAGCACCGATCCCCGGAAGGTGAGCGCGCGGATCGGCTCCCCGAGTACTTTCAGAGCGAACTGGACCGCATCGGTCAGTTCCAGTTCGCCCCGCGCCGAGGGCCTTACGCTGCGGCAGGCTTCGAAAATGGCCGGGGAAAAGACCCAGCAATTCATGCTGACGAGGACCGGCAGTCCCAGCTCCCGTACGGCGTCCGCACTCGGCTTCTCGATGATGCGCTCGAGAAAACCGTCGGGGCCGGTCTGCGCAACCGCGAATTTGAGCACGCGCTCTTCGGGAATGTTTCCGGAGGCCACCAGGGCGTCCCGCTCGAAAAGCGCGATCCCGGAGCGGTCCAGGCGCCCCATGGCCGCGAGGGTTTCCGGCGGGTAGTAGTTGTCCGAGTTGAGGAGCAGAAACAGGTCCCCGCCGACGAAGCTTTCGGCCGCCAGCACGGCATCGGCCGTTCCCAGGGGCTTTTCCTGGATGGCGAAATCGACCCCGATCCTCCCGGGGGGCGACTCGACCTCGTAATAATCCCGGATCAACCCGTGCTCGGGGCCGATGACGAGGCACGCGCGGCTGTAGCCGGCGTCCGCGAGCGCGCTCAGGACGTAATCCAGGAAGGGGCGCCCGATCGGGATCATGGCCTTGACGCCGGCATCGGCCACCGAGCTCTGGCCCTGGTCGAGCCGGGCGGAGCCGTCCTCGGACCGCATCCGCGTCCCCAGCCCGCGCGCCATGATCACCGCCTTTTCCACTCGATGCATGCCCCTGTCCCCTCAGCAAGACCCCTAATCATAGCACCCCGGGGCGGCGGGGTTGAGTCCAAAGAAGATCACACCTCGCGGGCGGTGCGCACCCCCGCACCGATGGCGTCGGCGATCAGGAGGGGTTCCCTGCAGTCCCCGATTGCATACACCTCCGGCACCCTCTCCTCGAGCTCCTCGAGGAGCCCGTCGACCCGCCCGAGCGGCAGCGCGGATACGATGGTATCGGCCTCGAGCGTGAGCCGTTCCCCCTCGCGGGTGACCAGGGTCAGGCCCCGGTCGCTGATCCCGACGTACTCCCGGACGCCGCTGTGGAGCTTCACCCCCTTTTTCGCAAACCAGATCATCAGGTGCCCGAGCAGCGCGTCGACCATCCCCTCGCCTATGGAGTCCTTCGTCTCCACGATCGTCACCTCCCTGCCGCGCTTGGCCAGAAACTCGGCCAGCTCGCACCCCTGGATGGCTCCTCCGACGACGATCACCCGCTTCCCCATCGGCATGTAGAACCGGGAAAGGCTCCGAAGAGTTTCGGGCTTGAAGAACTTCAGGAAGAATTTCAGCCTCCGGTGGAGCACCGCCCCGCTGAGCACGATGGAGCCGTCCGCCCCCGGTATCTCGGGGGCGACGGATTCCCCGCCCGTCGCCAGGAACACGACGTCCGGCTTGATCGCCTCCACCGTGCCGAGGTTCACCTCGCGCCCCAGGACCACCTTCACCCCCAGCTGCTTCAGCTGCCGCCCGAAATAGCGGATGAGGAGCGACAGGTCCTCCGGATGCGGCCCCTTGACCATGGAAGCGAGCGGCAGCAGTCCCCCGAGGGCCGAGGCCTTCTCGTAGAGGGTGACCGTGTGTCCGCGCAGCGCCGCAACCCTGGCGGCCGACATCCCGGCGGGGCCGCCCCCGATCACCAGGACCTTCTTCTTCCTGGCCGCAGGCTCGATGGTGTTGTAGGGGGTCCCCAGCAGGCCGTTGATCCTGCAGCGGCGGCTCCCCAGGCAGTTGTCGCAGGCGGTGCAGGGGGCGATGTCGTCCATCTTCCCCGCCGCCACCTTGTTGGGGTATTCCGGGTCGGCCAGCAGACGCCGCGTCATGGCGATGAAATCGACCTTGCCTTCCCGCAGCAGCTGTTCGCCGAGGTCGGCGTCGAGCCGGCCGACCACCGTGACCGGGATACGGACGACCTCCTTGATCCCCGCCGCGAGCCGGATGTTGGCGCCGATCCCCCTGCGACCGGTCTCGTATTCCGGGGGAAACGACTCGACCGGGACGGGGGGCTCCGGGTAGAAGAGGGCCTCGGGGAGATAGGCCCCCACGTGGTAGCCGAGCCAGTGGCTACGGACCTGGATGGCGTCGGCCCCCGCCTCTTCGAGCAGCCGGGCGATGGCGCGGCTGTCCTCGTGGGTGAGGCAGCGGCGGTTGTCCACGCCGGCGGCCTGGCCGATTTCGATCCCGTTCAGGATCATGGAGACCGGGAAATCCCCCCCGAGGCGCTTCTTGATTTCGCGGATCACCTCCATGGCGAAGCGGGCCCGGTTTTCCACGCTCCCGCCGTAGGCGTCCTCCCGGCGGTTCCAGTACGGGGAGAAGAAATTGTGCAGCAGGTGGCTGCTGGCCGCGTTGATGTCCACGCCGTCAAACCCCGCCTTGCGGGCTCGGACCGCGGCGCTGGCGAACTTGTCGACGACCTGCTCGATCTCCTCGACGGTGAGCGCATGGGGCGCCTGGTTGTGGAAGTCGCTTTCCGCGTCCAGGGTCACGGGGGAGGCGCCGATCGGCTCCCCCTCGAAAAAGGGCTCGGGGGCGAACGGGAGCTTCGCCTGCCAGGGACCGTCGTGGTTCATCTGCATGAAGGTGGGGCACCCGTGCCGGTGGATCACCTCCACCAGTTCGCCGAGTCCCCGGATATACTTGTCGTCATCGATGCGGTACCGTTCCTTCCACCGCACCCCCAGGGGGTAGTCGATGGTGGGGGACTCCACGATCAGAAGCCCGACGCCCCCCCGGGCGATCCCCTCGTAAAAGGCGAGGACCTCCTGCCGCATATGCACGTCGTCCTCGTGCCACATCAGCATCCCGGCACCCGATTTGATGATCCGGTTTCTCGTTTTCACGGACCCAATGCGGCCGGGCTCCATGAGCTTTTCGTACCTGGAACTGTGGCTCATGCGTGTCACCTTTCGATCCATTGATTACGGGTCCGGGGCCCCCGGCGTCCGCGCGGGCGATCCTCCCCGGGCAAAGAGTCCACATTATATATCCAGAATCACCCTCCCCAACCTGAAATCGAGCATGTTGAGTTCTTCTTCCCCGGCAGGCAGAATGAGGGGGGAGGAAGCGGAAAATGAAGCACCGCCTCAGGATCGGGGTCATTTCGGACACGCACGGGCTGCTCCGCCCGGAAGCGCTGGAGGCGCTCGCGGGCGTCGCCCACATCCTCCACGCCGGAGACATCGGCGGTCCGGAAGTGCTGGAGGGGCTGGGGAAGATCGCCCCCGTAACGGCCGTCCGCGGCAACGTGGACCGGGGGGCGTGGGCGCGTCCCCTGCCCGAAACCGTCCTCGTGGAGGTCGCCGGGAATTTCCTCTACGTCCTCCACGACCTTTCCCGCCTCGACGTGCACCCCCGTGCCGCCGACCTGGCGGCCGTGATCTACGGGCACTCCCACGTGGCGGGCGCCGAAAAACGCGACGGCGTGCTCTATTTCAATCCCGGGAGCGCGGGCCCGCTGAGGTTCCACACCCCGGCCACGCTCGGGATCCTGGAGTTCGAAGGGCCCGGGATCAGGGAAAGCTTCCTGTCGCTTTAGTTCCCTTTCGTCCGCGGGGCGTATCGCCTCTCGATCTCCTCGAGGACCTCCAGCACCCGGAGATCGTTCCCCCCCTTGCCGGCTGCAAAAGGAAGAAACCGGATGCCGACGCGATAGCGGTACCCGGCGATCCCGGTCGCCACGGCGTAGACGACGCGCCCCTCGAGCGGGGCCTCGCGCTCCACGCCCGGGAATTTCAGCAGCAGCGCCACCCGCCGGCGGGGGCTTTCCGCGCTGTCCGCCAGCAGCGCCATCCCGTCGCGGCTCAGATCGACCATCGGGCAGGGGTGCGAATATTCGATGCAGCGCCGGTAGAAAGCGGGGAACCCGTAACGGACCGTGGCCCGGGGAATGGCCAGGCGGCGGCGCGCACGGACGATGTCATAGGGGCCGTTAGCCGCGGGACTGAGCGCGCCGAGCTGCTCGAACGCCCGCTCGAGGCGTTTCGCTTCCCGGAACTGCTCGAAGGAGAGCCCCTCGACCGCGGCGAGCGCCTCCTCGATCCGCCCGGGGGCGTGGCCCAGTTTCCCGGCGAGCAGCCGCAGGGAGACATTGGGATGCAGGCCGAGGTGCACGTCGATTTCGTCTACGATCTCTCTGAAACGCTGATCCATGGCAGATCCGATCCGTCCGATGTTTCGGGGGCGCCCCTCATTATATCGGCACGGGACGCGAGCGGATATATTTTTATCCCTGCGATGAGGGGCGCACATACGCTAATATAAGGCGGTGGCCCCTCATGAAGAACGACGGGCCCGGGGAGGACGGAAGCGTGAGAGTCGGATTCATCGGATGGCGGGGCATGGTCGGGTCGGTTCTCATGGAGCGCATGCGGGCCACGGACGGGTTTTCCGGCCTCGAGTCCCGTTTCTTCTCCACCTCCGACATCGGCGGCCGCGGCCCCGATGTCGGGCAGGGGCAAACGGTCCTGGAAGACGCCTACGACATGGGCGCCCTCGGGCGGCTCGATGCCGTCGTCTCCTGCCAGGGGGGGGATTACACCTCCGCCGTCTACAAAGGGCTGCGCGCCTCCGGGTGGCGCGGTTACTGGATCGACGCGGCGTCGACATTGCGCATGGCCGACGATGCGCGCATCGTCCTCGACCCGGTCAACCGCCCGGTGATCGACGAAGCCCTGGCCGCGGGAATCCGGACCTACGTCGGGGGCAACTGCACCGTCAGCCTCATGTTGATGGCGCTCGACGGCCTCTTCAGGGCCGACCTGGTGGAGTGGGTCTCCACGATGACGTACCAGGCCGCCTCGGGGGCTGGAGCCGCGAACATGGTGGAACTGGTCGCGCAGATGGCGGCGATCGCAACCGGGGTCCGGCCGGTGCTTGAGAACCCCTCGGCCACGGCGCTCGACCTCGACCGCGCCGTGACCGGCATCCTCCGGTCCGGCGACCTGCCCGTAAAACATTTCGGCGCGCCGCTCGCCGCCAGTCTCATCCCCTGGATCGACCGCGCCGTGGAGCGGGGCCAGACGCGCGAGGAGTGGAAGGGGATGGCCGAAACCAACCGGATCCTCGGCACCCGGAAGGCGATCCCCGTCGACGGCGCCTGCGTCCGCGTCGGTGCCATGCGCTGCCATTCCCAGGGGTTCACCATCAAGTTGAAACAGGACGTCCCGCTCGACGAGATCGAGGACAGGATCGCCCGCGCCAACGACTGGGTCACCGTGGTCCCCAACACGAAGGAAGACACCCTCCGGCGCCTCAGCCCGGCGGCGGTCTCGGGCACGCTCGAGGTGCCGGTGGGACGCCTCCGCAAGATGACAATGGGGGATCGATTTCTCACCGCGTTCTCCGTGGGGGACCAGCTCCTGTGGGGAGCGGCGGAACCCCTGCACAGGATGCTGGCCATCCTGCGCGGACACCTCGGGCACTGACAGACCCGGTTCACAGAACGGATGGCACCTGATGCGGCCGCGGCGCAAAGCGGCCCGCCCATTGAAAGGAGTAGGAAGCATGCCCAGACCCATGACCCTGGGGGAAAAGATCCTGGCGCGCGCCGCCGGCGTCAAAAGCGTAAGCCCGGGCGACATCGTCCTGGCCACTCTCGACCTCTGCCTCGGCAACGACATCACCGCGCCCCTGGCCATTCAGGCCTTTTATCAGAGCGGGGGCACAAAGGTGTTTCACCGCCGAAAGGTGGTCCTGGTTCCCGATCATTTCACCCCCAACAAGGACATCCAGTCCGCCGAACAGGCCAAGATCCTGCGTGAATTCGCGCGGGAGCAGAAGCTCGTCTATTACTGGGACCAGGGGGAGGTCGGGGTCGAGCACGCGCTTCTGCCTGAACAGGGGGTCGTCGTGCCGGGCGACCTGATGATCGGGGCCGACTCGCACACCTGCACCTACGGGGCGCTCGGCGCCTTCTCCACCGGGGTGGGCTCGACCGACCTGGGCGCGGCCATGCTGACCGGGAAGGCCTGGTTCAAGGTTCCGCCGACCATCAAGCTGATCTTCAAGGGACGCCTCCCCGCCGACGTGACCGGCAAGGACCTGATCCTGACCGCGATCGGACGCCTGGGGGTGGAAGGGGCCAACTACCGGGCCCTGGAGATCACGGGGCCCGTGATCGACCGCCTGTCGATGGAGGGAAGGCTGACCATGAGCAACATGGCCATCGAGGCGGGCGCCAAGACCGGCATCATCCCTCCCGACGACATCACCCGCGCCTATGTCGAAAAGCGGGCGCAGCGCAAGCCGCGCTACTACCAGTCGGACCCCGACGCGGAGTACGAGCGGGTCGAGGTGTTCGACGTCACCGGCATGGAGCCGGTCGTAGCCCTGCCCCACCTCCCCTCGAACGTCGTGCCGGTATCCAGGGCCAGGAACGTCGTCATCGACCAGGCCGTCATCGGCTCCTGCACCAACGGCCGGATCGAGGACCTGCGCCAGGCGGCGAAGCTGCTCAAAGGCAAAAGGGTCAGCCCCCGGGTGCGGACCATCATCATGCCCGCAACGCCCCTGATTTACCGGCAGGCCTTGAAGGAAGGGCTGCTCGACATCTTCATGGCGGCCGGCTGCATCATCTCCCCCCCGACCTGCGGACCCTGCCTGGGCGGCCACATGGGTATCCTGGCGAAGGGGGAAAAAGCCGTGGCCACGACCAACCGCAACTTCGTCGGGCGCATGGGGCATACCGGGAGCGAAGTCTACCTCGCCTCGCCCGCCGTCGCCGCCGCGTCGGCGATCAAGGGGCGGCTGGCGCTGCCGAAAGAGGTCCGGGGAAGCAACTGGAAAGTGGGGGTGAAGAAGTGATCATCAAGGGCAAGGTCCACAAATTCGGAGACGATGTCAACACGGACGAAATCATTCCCGCCCGTTACCTGAATACGAGCGATCCCAAGGAGCTGGCGGCCCATGTCATGGAGGACGCGGACCCCGCGTTTCCCGCCCTGGTCAGGCCGGGCGACATCATCGTGGCTGGCAAGAACTTCGGGTGCGGGTCCTCCCGCGAACACGCTCCGATCGCCATCAAGGCCGCCGGAGTGGCGTGCGTGGTGGCCGAAAGCTTCGCCCGCATCTTCTACCGCAACGCCTTCAACATCGGGCTGACCATCATGGAATGCGCCGTCGCGGCCGAGGCCGAAAACGGCCACCTCCTCAGGGTGGACGCCGCGACGGGGAAGATCGCCAACCTCGACCTCGGGCGCGAATACGCCGCCAAACCGATCCCCGCCTTCATGCAGGAACTGATCGCGGCGGGAGGCCTCATGGAATACGTGCGCAAGGGATTGATGAAATAGCGCCGTTTCGCCCGCAGGCGGAAATGTCCTGTGGAAACCATCCCGGGAGGGAGTGAGATGAAGCCACTGCAGACGGATCTGTCCATTTACGGGAATTTCCATTTTGAACATCCCCCGGTGGCCGTCAAGTTCCAGCATTTCAAGCCGGAAAACATTCAGCCGCTGGCGCCCGAAAAATCCTTCTCCCTGTGCGAGATGCTCCGGGAGGCCGGGCGGGCGCCAGAGCCCTTCTATTTCGGTCCCGGGCACGAGGAAACGTGCGTGGGCAGGATCCTGCTGGGGATGCAGGCGATGGAACCGTTCGCCGAAAGCGGGCAGATCGGGGAGCACCTCGGCGTGTTCGATGAGGCGCGGGCCAATTACGCCCTGTACCGGCACGTGCCCCGGTTCGACCGGGGCGTCGTCCGCTACGTGGTCTTCTCCCGCCTGGACCGGGCCGGTTTCGAACCCGACGTCACGGTCTTCGCCGCCAACGCGTCCCAGGCCGAAATCCTCCTGCGCGCCATGACCTACTCCACCGGGGAGCCCTACGCTTCCCGCGTCACCCCGGTCATGGGGTGCGCGTGGGCCCTCATCTATCCGTTCCAGCGCGGCAGGGTGAATCATTTTCTCCCCGAATTCGTGCACGGGATGAAGGGGCGCGGACTGTTCCCCGCGGACACGGTCCTGGTGACCGTCCCCCACCAGTGGCTCCCGACGGTCACCGCCAATCTCGGCAGGATGACGTGGCACCTCCCCTCGCACCGGAGCAGGGATGCCTACCTGGAGGAATTCGGGGGCATCCTGTCCGATTTGTCGCGCCGGGCCGGCGAGGCCTGAAGCTCCAACCCGGCGGTTTCCCGAAACCCCGAATATCCAGGAAAGGAAAGACCATGGTGATCAAAACGACCCCCATCGCGAGCATGAAGGACGCCTTTTCGGTAAGGGGGCTCAACGTCATCGTCACCGGGGGCAACCGGGGCGTCGGGCTGGGGATCAGCCGGGCCTACGCCGAAAGCGGCGCCAACGTGGCCCTGCTCTGCCGCGGCCGCGAAAGCGGGGACCGGGCCGCCGCGGGACTCCGCCGCTTCGGGACCGACTGCTTCTGCGTCCCCTGCGACGTGGGCGACCTTTCGAGCGTGAAGGCGGCCGTGGCCGAGGTCTTCCGGCGCTTTCCCGCCGTCGACGTGCTGGTCAACAACGCCGGGGTCTCCACCGTCGGTGATTTTCTGAAGGACAAGGACCTCGAGGAGTGGCGCCGCGTCATCAACACCAACCTCAACGGCCCCGCCCACCTGATCTACGAAGTGGCGCCGCACATGATCCGCGCGGGGCGGGGGGGCAGCATCCTCAACATCTCCTCCGTGGGGGGACAGGCCCTGGGCGGGGCCAAGACCCACCCGATGCCCCCCTACCACGCCTCCAAGGCGGCCCTGGACATGTTCACGCGCAACATGGCCCTCGACTTCGGGGACTACGGCATCCGGGTCAACGGCATCGCCCCCGGACCCACCCACTCCGACCTGGACAAGGACCTCCCCCCGGACGCGCTGGAGAAGTTCGAAAACCACATGCCGATGCACCGCTTCGCCGAACCGATCGAGATCGGCGCCCTCTGCGTCTTCCTCTCCTCCCCGGCGGGGAACCAGATCACCGGCACCGTCATCGTGCACGACGGCGGCATCCTGCTCGTAGGCTAGGGCGAAAAAAATCACACCCCCCTTGCCGCCCGCCTGCGGCACCTGTATATTCTCTCAGGCCTGAACGGGAACCCCCGTTCGGGCCCTGTTTTTTTCGTCCGCGGAGGATTTTTCTGTTGTTCCGCGGACGTCTGCCGAAAAGTAAACCTTGAGGGTCGCCCGGCGGGAGCAAGGGCGTCCCCGGCGGAAAGCGGACTGGCGGAGACGCCATTTGAAGCGACTCAAGGATTCAACCTCCTGACACAACTCAACCTGG